>DATJBF010000061.1:0-13737 GCA_035515475.1 Verrucomicrobiia bacterium | reverse complement strand
GGCGATCAGTTCCGCGTCGGCGCTGACGTCGCTCTCGCCGATGATATCGGCGTTGAACTGGAAATGCTCGCGCAACCGGCCGCGCTGTTGCTTTTCGTAGCGGAACAGTTGCGGGATGGCGTACCACTTGATCGGTTTCTTGTAATCGCGGTGATGCGCGCCAACCATGCGTGCCAAGGTCGGCGTCATCTCCGGCCGCAACGCGACGGCGCGGTCGCCTTTGTCCACAAAGTTGAAAAGCTGCCCGACAATTTCGTCACCCGATTTCTGCGTGAAGAGTTCGAGCGGCTCCAAGGGCGGTCCGTCGTATTCGCGGAAGCCGTAGCGCCGGGCCGCGTCGCGCCACTTATCAAAGATGTAGCGACGGACCGCGAGCGTCTCGGGATAAAAATCACGAAAACCGGGCAACGGATTCATGAGCACACGCATTGTAGAGCACGCGCACCGCTGGCCGCAAGCCACGTGACAACGGAAGACGTTGCCCGACAAGGTCTATGCTGGCGGCTGACCCTGCGAGGGATTGTATTTCTCCGTCAGCCTCAGCACCTGCTCGCGCATTTCCTTGCCGGGCTTGAACTTCACGACGGCGCGCGCCGGGATCTGCACGTCCCGGCCCGGATCGTTCGGGTTGCGGCCCACGCGGGGCTTGCGCAGTTTGACCTCAAAAACGCCGAAGTTGCGCAACTCGACGGTCTCACCCTTGATGAGGGCCTCCGTGATGTAGTCGAGCGTCTTTTGCACGACCGTCAGCACGTCCTGCTGAATCAGGTTCGTGTCGTTGCTGATCCGAATCACCAAGTCTCGCTTCGTCATTATCTCTTCTCCATTTGTTCCGTGATTTGCGTCAATCGTGGAATCCATTCTTCGGCAAACCGATACACTCCGTACGCCGCGGCAATCATCACCAGCAAAATCACCAGCGGATTGCCGAACACCCGCTGCACCGCCACGCGAAACGTGCTGACCCGGGCCAACTGCGCCTGGCGTCCCCGCAACCGTCCCAGCAACGCCTGCAGCCCCATATAGGTGGTGTGCCACTCGTTCGCAAGCTTCTTCGACATCCCCTCAGGCAAATCCTTGAACGCAGACAGACTCGGCACGGTGTTCAGCAACCGCAACCCGCGGTCGTCCCGCTCCGCTTCCGGCCCCAGCGTGACCGTCAATAACTCATGCTCCTGGGCAATCCGGCTTTTCAATTCCAAGAAGGCCGCTTCTTCCTCGTTCTTAAAATCCCCACCCTTGAAACCGCGGTCCAAAAACTGGCTCAACTCCTTCCAGCGTTCGACAAAGGCCTCGACGCGCTGAACGTTCCTCTCCAAATTGCGGTCCCGCATTGATCTCTCGTCTTTCCTTAATTCACACTCACCAGCGAGCCTCGAACCGACCGCGCGCCACTGTAGTGAGGGCCCCGACGGTCGTCAAGCCAAATGGCTTGTGTACCAACGACTTCAGCAATTACGGTGCCGCGGCGCCCCAAAGTTGACCAATCGCCTGGTGCACCTCGACCACATCATGCTCGCTGAATCGCACCACGTGCACCCCCGACCGCCAAGAGCGGGGTTCCCAGATTGACGGCGACGCGGCGCCAAACAGCGCGACCGTCGGCGTTCCCACCGCGGCGGCCAGATGGGTGATGCCCGAATCGTTGCCCAAAAATAACGCGCACCGCTCCAACACCGCCGCCAATTCGACAAGCTTCAACCCGCGCGCCAGCCTGAACTTGCGGCTCTCCAGCAATCCCGCAAATTTCTCCACCGCGCGCTCGTCGGCTTCGCCTGCCACCACGATCAACTGCGCCGCCAGTTCGTCCATCACCCAGCGCGCCACAGCCGCGAACTTCTCGATGGGCCAGTTCTTCTTTTCGCTACCACTGCCCGGATGCACAGCGACAATCGGCTCGCGACCCGCCATTTTGAGAAAGCCCGCCGCCGCGGCTCGGTCAGACTCGCCCACGTACAGACGCGGACGCGGCGCGTCCACATAGATCGCCAGTGACTCCAGCGGCTTGCAGTAATGTTCCGCCGCGTGCAACTCCCGGGGGCGCGGCGATCCTTCGATCAGTTGTTTCACGCCGCACCGGCGTATGTTATTGGCAAAAATACTGTCGGGATCGAACAAGTACGAAATCACCAGATTGAAACTGCCGAAGTAATCCATCAAGGTGGGCTCAAGGATGCCGTTGGGCACGAAAAAACCCGCCATGGGCTTGGCCTCGATCGACCGCGTCGCATCCGCGTAATAGCGTCCCTGCGCCAGTTCGATGATGTGCGGATACCCGAGGATTTCAATGTGCGCCTCGGGCCACCGCTCGCGCAGCGCCCCAATCGCCGGCAGCGTCATGATGAAATCCCCAATCGCCCCGCCGCGCACCACCAGTATTCGCAGATCTTTCACGGCCCCATTCAACTCCAGGCCCGCCTGCAGGAAAACAGGAAAGAAACGCTCATGATCGAACTCGACCGGCGCCCCTCAATACGCAAAGAGCCCCAGCACAACCAGCAGCGCGCCGATGGCGACGCCGAAGCTGCACGCCACGCGGCAGCGGGCGTTGTTGGCGGTGACGACACCGATCCAGTCACGGAGTTGATGCGGCGCAACCGCCATCCACACGGCGGCGCAAACCCAGAAATAAACCAGTACGGTGACGACGAGACGCCACGGCACGTCGCTCCGATCAGCAGCATCAACCGCGACCTTGGCGACCAACAACAGGAGCGCCGCCGTTCCGCGTACGGCCAGGAACTGATCCGCGAACCGGATCACCAGCCAGTAGGCAATCGGCACGCCGATGACAATCAGTGGCCGGGCCCATGCCCAGTCGTCACTGGCCGCGCGGTACACCGAAACGCCGGCCCACACGGCCGCCACACCGATCAGTATGCGCCCCCACAACACCGAACGCGGAAACGTCCGGGCGTGGGTCCGGAACTTCTCCGGAGCAACGATGCCCGGCAGCCGAGCCGCAATGATGGCCGCGCCCAAAACGATCGAAGTAATCGCCAACTGCGTCATGGGAGAGGAGCGGGAATGGTCGAGTATGGGGGCATTCCAGTACCGAGATTAACCGAATTCATCGTTGTTTCAATACTCCATCACTCCTCAATTCCAATTCTCCGTTTCCATGAATCGCCGGGGCGCCGTACAAGGCCACCGTCGTGGCGCGCTCAACCCGAACGGGAAGCAGCGCGCCCTTGTGCCGCTCGCTGCCGTCGAAAACGACGATCCGATTGGCCCGCGTGCGCCCCATCATTCGCCGACCCCCCTTCTCGCTACGGCCTTCGACCAGAACCTCAACAGTCTGGCCGACCAACGCCCGGTTCTTGCGCAGCATGCGCTCGTTCAGGATCTCCAGCAACGTCCGGTTCCGCTGCTCTTTCACCTCGTCGCTGACCTGGCCGGGCATGTCCGCCGCCGGCGTATCGCGCCGCTTCGAATACTTGAAAATGTACGCCTGGTCAAACTCGACTTCACGCAGGAGCGAGGACGTCTGCTCGAAATCTTCCTCCGTCTCGCCGGGAAAACCCACGATGACGTCGGTGCTGATCGCGATGGCCGGCTGTGCCCCGCGCAACTTGTCGACGATCCTCAGAAACCATTCCCGGCTGTAACCGCGATTCATCGCCTTCAAAATGCGATTCGAACCGCTTTGAATCGGCAAATGTGCGTGTTCGCACAACTTTGGCAGATCGCGATACGCCTGCACGAGATCGTCGCCAAAACCCTTGGGATGCGGCGAGGTGAATCGGATGCGCTCCAGTCCTTCCACGTCATCCACGGCCTCGAGAAGCTGCACGAATGCGGTCTGGCCGTTCTTCTTGCCAATGTCCTTGCGCCCATAACTTGTGACGATCTGGCCGAGCAAGGTGACCTCCTTCACGCCCTGGTCAACCAGCCGACAAACCTCATCGATGATCTCCGCGATGGGCCGGCTCCGCTCGCCGCCGCGGGTGTACGGGACGATGCAGAACGTGCAGTACATCTCGCACCCTTGCATGATGCTGACAAACGCCGTCACCCGTCGGTCGCCATTCGCGCCCAGAACGTGCTCGCGGATCGTGGATTCGCTGCCGGGCTCCTCGGCGGTGTCGACAATGGCGTCTGGCCGTTGGTCGGGCGCGGTGGCCTCACTGCGCCGAGCCGGTTCTTCATTTGCGGCGGGCCGAGGCCAGCCCGCCCTACCAAACAGCCTATCCAAATAGTCTGGCACGTTGTGAAACTTCTGCGTCCCGACAACCAAATCCACTGCCGGCTGGCTCTGCACCAGCGAGGCGCCGCGGCTCTGAGCCATGCAGCCCAGGTAGCCGAGGACGAGACCCGGCTTGCGGCGCTTGAGTTCCGCGAGTACCCCCATCTTGCCGATGGCCTTCTGTTCGGCCACGTCGCGCACACTGCAGGTGTTGAGCAGAATGACGTCGGCATCCTGCTCCGAGCGCGCCAGCGCGTAGCCCCGGGCGCGCAGCAGGGCGGCGACCGCCTCGCTATCGCGCTCGTTCATCTGGCAACCGTAGGTCTTGATGTAAACCCTCTTCATGAGGCGGGCGCACTGCCGCAGATGAGCGCCATGATTTCCGTGCGCGTGCTGATGTTCTTGCGAAACGCCCCGCGCATCGCGGATGTGATGACCGTGGAACCGGGCTTCTTCACCCCCCGCATCGTCATGCAGGTGTGCACGGCCTCGCACACCACGGCCACGCCTTCGGGCTTGAGTTCCTCGTTGACAATGTCGGCAATCTGGCTGGTCATGCGCTCCTGAAGCTGCGGGCGGCGGGCAAACGATTCGACCACCCGCGCGAGTTTCGAGATGCCGACCACGCGGCCGTTGGGAATGTAGGCCACGTGCGCCTTGCCGAAGAACGGCATCAGATGATGCTCGCACATCGAGAAGAACGGGATGTCTTTCACCAGGACGACTTCGTGGTGCTGCTCGTCGAATTGCTTGCTCAGGCTGACACGCGGATCCTCCTCGCCGTGCCCGAAAATCTCTTCGTACATCCGCGCCACACGCTCCGGCGTCTCCGTCAACCCCTCGCGATCCGGATCTTCGCCGATGCCTTCCAAGATCAGGCGAATGGCCGCTTTGATTTTCTTTCTGTCCATCGATTGATTGTTCACGCCGAGACTCCGTGTACTTGTTCCTCGCCAACCTCGCCCAGCATAGCGTGGCAAACCGCCGCGGTCAACCCACAGGCCGTTGCGTCTACGGGGCGCCCAGTGATCCCCACAAGGTCATGAACGAAGGGTCGCTGGACTGCAAAACCGTAACCCGCCGCCCATCGCGGCGGACCCGCAAATCCACCGCGGCGCGCGCGCCGTCGCGCTTCGCAGCCACCTTCCGGTACGCCGCCTCAAACTCGGCGGCGTGCGGCTCGTCGTTCCAAACGGTGATCCAGATCAACCCGGTTGGGCCATCCGGGCCGCGCTCGTAAACGTGATAGCGGTCGCCATTCCAGCCCTGGGCGAGCAGTTGCGCCTCGAACGCGTCCAGACCCTGCTGCAACACGAAGCGGGTGCCGAACTCGCCGAGAACGTTGTTGCCAATCAGCCGCCAATCTGCCGAGTTCAGGGGCGGCAACTCAACCCGCTCGGGCGTGGCACGCTGATGCAGGAACTGCTCGGGGTGCAGAATATCCTTCGTGCAGGTGGGCGGATTGCGAAAGGCTGCGTCCAGTGCCTCGTTGCCGCCGGCGGCGAAGAGTGTCGCGGCGAATTGTTGACCTTGCGTGTACGGGAACAACAGCATCTCGCGCAGGTACGCAGGCGCCTCGCGGAGCTTCTCGGTGTTCTGGCCAAAGATCGCCGTGAGATCGCCCAGCATCTTCCCCGGGTCGACGCTCTCCACGTACCAGCGCGTCATCAACACAGTCGCGTCGCCTTCGATAAGTGCCGACGTAGCCAGTGCGAGGTCGTCGTTGTCCTTCACCTTGAGCGGGAACGTCCGGAGATCGAAGTTCTGGTCCTGCAGCACGTGGGTGAGTTCGTGCGCGAGCAGCATCTTGTCGAGGTTGCTCGAAAACGTGAGGTCCTTGAACGTGTACAGCGAACGGCTGTCCGGGTCGTAGAACCCGGCGACCTGTTCGCCGTAGAGGCTCACGATGATGTTCAGCAGGTCGGCGCCCTCCGGCACAAGTCCGAGCGTCGCCAGCGTCCGACCGTAATCCCGCAATTCCTGCCCGGGATACTGTTCCTTGATCTTGTCGACCAGCACACGGCGCAGATCGGCCCGCTCGATCAGCTGGTAGTGGACCGGTGATTTGAACGCCAGGCCACGCAACGCGCTGGTTTGTTGTTCGATGCGCTGACGGACCGCGGCCTGCTCCTCGGGCTTGGCCGGCCGGTCCGCCGAGGCGAATTTGCCTTCGAGACCGCGCCGCTCCTGCTCCAATTGCGCGATCTCGCCGCGCAAGTCGTCGAGCGCCCGATGCTGTTCGAAGTTCCGCCAGGCGAGAAAGCCGAGCGCGACGAACAGAATGAGGAACGCCAGCTTCAGGAAGAACTTTTTCATTGGTGGGCTTATCCGCCCGTGCTACCGTGCGCGCACTCTAATGGACATTCGTCAGAAAATCCAGACGCTTCTCGCTTCGCCCCATTATCATCCCCTCCGCCGCGCCGAGATCGCCAAGAAACTCCGCCTCAGCGCCGCCGAGCGCCGCGATTTCCGCCGCGTCCTGGAAGACATGCTCCGGTCGGGCGAAGTCGTCCGCGTCCGCAAGGACTGCTTTGTCCTGCCGCAAGACGCGGACCTGGTCGTGGGAAAGATCGAGTTCAATGAGCGGGGGTTTGCGTTCGTGCGCCCTGACCCGCCGCCGGAAACGGAAGGTCCGGCCGAGCCCCGGCCCGACATCTACGTCGCCGGTGAAGACACCTGGGTGGCACTGCACGGTGACCGGGTGGTGGTCCGACTCCATCGCGACCGGAAGAAATTCAAGTCGGCCGACAAGCCGTCGGGTCGCGTCATTCGCATCCTGGAGCGCGCCAGCGAAACGATTGTCGCCACGTTGCAGAAGAGCCGCCACTTTCATTACGCCATTCCCGACGATCCACGGATGCCGCACGACGTGTACGTCAAGCCCGCGCTCAATGCCCAGGTCGGCGATAAAGTCGTCGTCAAGCTCGCCGACTGGACTTCGCGCCACGTCAATCCCGAAGGCCAGATTGTCGAGGTACTGGGTAAAGCCACGGCGCCGGGTGTCGACATTCTGGCGATCATCCGCAAGTACCACCTGGCGACGCGTCACACCGAGCAAGCCATGGCCGAGGCCGAGCGCATCCCGGACCGGATTCCGGCTGCCGAATACGCGTCCCGACTCGATCTCCGCCAGCAGTTCATTGTGACCATCGACCCCGACGACGCGAAGGACTTCGACGATGCGGTGAATGTGGACGAGTTGGCCGACGGCGGCTGGCGCCTTGGCGTGCACATCGCGGACGTTTCGCACTATGTCCGGCCCGACGGGGCGCTCGACCGCGAAGCGCACGCGCGCGGGAACAGCGTCTATCTCGTCGACCGCGTCTTGCCGATGCTGCCGGAGAAACTATCCAACAATCTGTGCAGCCTGCGGCCCGACGAAGATCGCCTCACCCAGACCGTGTTCGTCGAGTTCACGTCGAAACTGGCGGTCCGCAAGACCGAGTTTGCGCTCAGTGTCATCCGCTCGCGCCGCCGCCTGACCTACAAGGAAGCGTTTGCCCGCCTTCAGTCGCGCGACGAACGCGACGGGCTGACGCGCGAGCTGAAGAAGATGTGGCGGTTGGCATCGCAACTGCGCGGGCAAAGGTTCGGGCGCGGCTCCCTCAACCTCGAGTTCCCGGAAGTCAAGGTTCGCCTCGACAAGCAGGGGAAACCGACGCACATCGAGCAGGTTCGCTACGACATCTCCCACCAACTCATCGAAGAGTTCATGCTGGCCGCCAACGAAGCGGTCGCCAAACACATCTGTCAGTTGCAGGTGCCGTGCGTCTACCGCATCCACGAAGATCCGGACCTGGAAAAACTGCGCGACTTCCGCGAGTACGCCCAGAGTTTCGGGTACAAGGTCGGCGACGTGACTCATCGCCAGGAGTTGCAGAAGCTGCTGAAACAAGTCGCGGGCAAGCCCGAGGAATACGCGATCAATCTGGCCCTGTTACGCTCGCTGAAACAGGCCCGGTATTCGCCCAATCCCGTTGGACATTACGGATTGGCGAAGAAGTTCTACACGCACTTCACGTCGCCCATCCGCCGCTACGCCGATCTGGTCGTTCACCGTTCCCTGCTGTCCATCATGCAACGCGGAGGGGGACGAGACGGGAAATGGCACCGATATACCGTGCCGGAGTTGACGCGCATTGCCGAACACGTTTCGAGCACCGAGCGCGTGGCCGACGAAGCCGAGACCGAATCCGTTGAACTGAAGAAACTGGAGTACTTCCAACAGCAGTTACTGAGCGGCAAGCTCGACGTCATGGACGCGGTCGTGTGCACCGTGAGAAACTTCGGTATCTTTGTGGAATTGCCGGAGAGCCTGGTGCAGGGCCTGGTCCACATCTCCACGCTCGACGACGACTTCTATCAATACGATGAGCGGCGCGAACGGCTGGTGGGGAGACGCACGAAACGCGTGATTCAAGTCGGGGACAAACTCCGCGTTCAAGTGGAGCGCGTGGACGTTTTCAAGCGCCAGATCGATTTCCGCGTGGTACCGAAGGGCTGACTCTTCTTTCGCGCCGCCGGCGAAGCCCGGCTTGGGCAACGTGCTGCCCTCGGGCCCGAAACGGGCCGTACGGCAACCTCCCGCCTCCGAGTTCCGCGCCAGCACCTAGTGCCCGGTCAACCTTGATTGGGAGGGCGAGCCTCCCGGCGAGCCGACCGTTTTCTCCGTCAACGCCGCGGCTCAGCAGGAGCCCTGGTCGCCTGTGGCGCCGCCAGAGGCGGGTAAACTTCGCCCTCCCCGCACGCTTCTGATGAACGTTGACGAACGACTAGGAAACTTTACCACGGGGGCTCGGCAGGTTTCCCAGGCATGAATCAGGCGCGGCACCGATTGTGCCCAACCCACGGTTTTCCTATCATGCGGACCGGGTAGAGCGTTTGACTTAACGGTGACCGGGGCGAGGTCAGTCAAGTAAAGATGTTTGTGGTCCGGAGGGAAGTCGAATGCTTAGGGTACTGGGCGTGGCCCGGCCCGTCGTGGCGGGATGGCGCGGTTGGGTTTCGGCAGTTATCACCTCACTCTTGCTCTCAGGTGGCTTTGTAAGTTCGGGCTTTGCCCAAATCACCAATCTCAGCCTCGGCGACTCGATCCAGCTCTCGCAGCTTACCAATGGGTTGTCGCTGCAAGTGGGAGACAAACTTTTCAGTGATTTCATCTTCGGGTATACCGACACCGATGCGAATGCGGGCAACGATCTCCAGTCATCCATGGTCCTGGTTTCTTCGTTGTCCAACCAGATCGGGTTCGGCCTCGAGTTTCAGTTGCCGCTGGAAGCCGTCAGTAATGAGACCAAAGACGTGAAGCTGGAGTTCTCCGTACAGGTGCTGAACTCAGCCAACCTGATATCCGACGCACACTTGTCCTTCGTGAGTTCCGCCATCGGTCTGGCTCGCGCAGACGTCTCGGAGAATATCTACACCAATGGATTCGGCGGCGATTCCATTGCCACTCTGAATGTGGGTAACCCGGGAAATTCGGCCGATTTCTCGCCCTCGGCTGCTTTTCCCGTGCCCCAAGCCAAAATCTGGGTCGAGAAGGACATCATTACCCATGCTTACGGCTCAGGAGGTGATGATTCAGCGCACATTTCCATCGTGGACCAGACTTTTTCGCAGGTTCCCGAACCGAGCACGCTTGTTTTGTTGGTCGCCGGGTTGATCGGCCTGCTGCTCGTGACGCGCCGAACGAAGCGTGCTCAGACGGTCGACATCCGTCGGAGGCGCCGTTGAATGTCAAAGATTCTGGGGCATGTGCAGTCAGTTTCGAGGCGGGGGTGTCCCGGGGGTCGGCTGATCGCCTCGCTCCTGCTCTCGTCTAGTCTCGTTGGCTCCGTCCAGGCTCACAGCACCGACCCGGGTCCAGCGAGTCAATGCATCGGCCCCGACGATGGATCGACCGCGGGCCGGGTTGTCGATCTGGATCCTGGTCAGTCGATCAAGTTCTCGTGTCTCACAGGTTGCCAGGGGTTGTCCCTTCAAGTTAGCGACAAGCTATTCGCCGATTTCTCTTTTCACTTCAAGGATGGCGACTGGACGCGTCAAAACGACTTGCAGTCCTCCGCAGTCTCGGTAACGGCGCTGGCAAACGATATGGGTTGCGGCCTCTCGTTTTCGACCCCCTGGGCAGGGACCAGTAAGACCGCCAAGGATCTGACGATTTGTTACTCGGTCACCGTGATGGACCCCAACCGCTTGATTTCTGGCGTTCATCTGGACGACAGCGATTCCGCGTGCGGGAACACTTTTTCTTCCGTCATCGAGAAAGTCTTCACCGACCAGTCCTGCCAGGACAAGGTCGCACAATTGGATGTCCTCAATCCGGGCCACCCGAATCCCGTATTCAGCGACCTCGTCGTGCTGACCCAACCTCGTGAGAGACTCTACGTCCAAGAGGATATAACGTTCGACGGCGTCCACTCCGCAAAGCGGTATCGAGGGCTGCTTCTCACGGTCGACGACCTGTTCTCGCAGACAGCCGAGATTCCCGAGCCGAGCACCATGGCTTTGTCGCTCGCCGGCTTGCTCGCGCTGCTGTCCGGGAAGCGTTGCCGGCGACGTTAAGGCCAGCGAATGGTCGTCTTCGACGGTCGCTCGACCGCTTGGGCGGTCGGGCGCTTCTGTTTTTCGTCACGGGCCATGGCGCCGGAAGCAGCCCCGACCCGCGGTTAGCTTGACCGTCGTCACACGCTACGGCACTATAGGCGAGCATGTGGCAATGGACAGAAAACGTCGAGCAATACGCTCTCGACGTCATTTTCGAGCGCCGCCGTGATTGGCTCGCGCGACTCACCAGCGCGGCGTTGTTGGGTTTGTCCAAGGTCTACGAAGCCGGCATGCAAGTGCGGTTGTACCTCTGGCAGCACCGCATCTTCCGCGACCACACACTCGGTTGCCAGGTCGTCAGCATCGGCAACCTCAGCGTCGGCGGCACGGGCAAGACCCCCGTGGTCGAAGTGTTTGCGCGCGCGCTCCAACAACGCGGCCGCCGGGTCGCCATCCTTTCGCGCGGATACAAAAGTGTCCCGCGTCCGCTCTGGCAACGGGCGCTGGCCAAGATCACGTTTCGGGAAGACAAGATTCCGCCCAAGGTCGTTTCCGATGGTCGCTCCCTGCTGCTGGACAGCGAACAGGCCGGCGACGAGCCCTACATGCTCGCCTCCAATCTCAAAGACGTCGTCGTTCTCGTCGACAAGGATCGCGTGAAGAGTGGCCGCTACGCGATTTCCAAGTACGGTTGCGACACGCTTCTCCTGGACGACGGCTTTCAGTATCTGGCGCTCAAGAGCCGGCTCGACATCTGCCTCATTGATCGCAACAACCCGTTCGGCAACCATTATCTCCTGCCGCGCGGCACGCTGCGCGAACCCATCACCAACCTCAAACGGGCCCATTACATTTTCATCACCAAGTCCAGCGATCTGGGCGCGAAGAAATTGCGCAAGGCCATTCGTCAGTTTAACGGCCGGGCCGAAATCATCGAGTGCGCCCACCAGCCGCTCTACCTGCAGGACGTCTTCACCGGCGAACGCCATCCGTTGAAGACTCTGGAGAACCTCAAGGTCGCCGCCATCTCCGGCATCGCCGTCCCCGAAAGCTTTGAGGACGGCCTGCGCGGCCTGGGGGCGAACATCATCTACGCCAAGCGGTACGCCGATCACCACCGCTATTCGCAACAAGAAATCATCAACATGATCAACCGCAGCCTCAAGCGCGGCGCCGCCGCCATTCTCACCACGGAAAAGGACGCGGTGCGTTTCCCCAAGATTGACCGCCGCGACATTCCCATTTACTACCTGCGGGTCGAGATTCGCATTCTCTCGGGCGCAAAGGATTTCGATGACGCCGTCGACAAAATCTGCCATCGATAGCCGCGGCACGAAAATCCTCGTTCGCTCGACGAACTGGATTGGTGACTCGGTCATGACCATGCCGGCCATCCAGCGGCTCCGCGAATTCGCGCCCGAATCGCACATTGTCCTCCTCTGTCCCGGCAAATTCCACGATCTCTGGGTTCACAACCCCTTCATCAACGAAATCATTCCCCTTGGTCGCCGGGTCAACGTCGGACAACTCCGCGAACGCAAGTTCGACGTCGCCATCATCTTTCCCAACTCCCTGCGCTCCGCCTGGGAATGCAAACGCGCCCAAATCCCCCGGCGCATTGGTTTCGCCGGACATTGGCGGCGGTTCTTCCTCACCGACGTGGTTCCGCAACCCCGGGCCGAACGGGCCGCCTATGAAAAGCGGATCGTGGCGGACAAGGAATTCAAGGTGAAGGTGTTCCGGTCGTTGCGCCACCAGTCCCAGCACTATCTCGACATCGTTGGGTACCTCGGCGGCAATTCCGAGCCGGTCCCCCCGCGCATTTTTCTCGCCACCGAAGAACTCCCCGGACTGAACAAATTTCTACGCGACGACGGCCGCCCCGTTGTCGCCCTCAACCCCGGCGCCGCGTACGGCCCGGCCAAACGCTGGCCGGCCGAGCGGTTTGCCGAAGTCGCCGTCAAAGTTTCCGAGCGCACGGACTGCCGCTGGCTCATCTTGGGAGGCCGCGGCGACGCCCCCATCGCTGCGTCGGTCGAGCAAAAACTCCGCATGGCGCGGCTCGACCAGGACACCGTCATCAACGTCGCCGGCCGGACCACGCTGCTCGATCTCTGTGCGTTACTGAGGTTTTGCAAGGTGCTGCTGACGAACGACACCGGCCCGATGCACGTCGCCGCCGCCATCGGCACGCCCGTCGTGAGCATCTGGGGTTCCACGTCACCCGAACTGACCGGGCCGATGGGCACCGATAGCGTCGTCATCCGCCAACCGGTCGAGTGCAGCCCGTGCTTCCTGCGCAAGTGCCCCATCGATTTCCGTTGCATGAACCGCATCGAAGTCGACGCCGTCGTCTCTGCCGTGCTTAAACGAGTGATCGTCACCGATAAGCCTTATTGGCAAACATGAGCCAAGGGCACAGCGTCACCCGCTCGGCGCGCACGGTCAGCCTTGCGGTGCTTGGCAGCCGCGTGCTCGGCCTGGTCCGCGAGCAGGTGTTGGCCGCGCTGTTCGGCGCCCACCGCGAGTTCGACGCCTTCGTGACCGCGTTTCGCATTCCCAATCTGTTGCGGGATCTGTTTGCCGAAGGGGCTCTGTCGGCGGCATTCGTCGCCACCTTCTCCCAAAAACTCTCCGCCGAGAACGATAAGGCCGCCTGGCGTCTGGCCAACCTGATTCTCAACGCGTTGATCATCGTCCTGGGACTGGTCACGGTCGTCGGCATCATCATTTCCCCTTGGATCGTGCGCCTCATCGCGCCGGGCTTCGGCCAGATTCCGGGCAAGACGGAGCTGACCACCACGCTCACGCGCATTATGTTCCCGTTCCTGCTCATGGTCGCGCTGGCGGCGCTGGCGATGGGAATGCTCAACGCCAAACACCGCTTCGGCGTGCCGGCCAGTGCGTCCATGATGTTCAACATCGGCTCGATCCTCGGCGGGCTCGCCTTTGCGTTCCTGCTCGCGCCCAATTTCCTGCACGATCCGTCGCTGGCGGGTCGCGCG
>DATJBF010000060.1:0-125412 GCA_035515475.1 Verrucomicrobiia bacterium | reverse complement strand
GATGGCGGTCTTCCTGGGTGCGGGCGCGGTCGTGGTACGCGTCAGCGGTGGCATGATTGAACGCCTTTGTACTTCAACTCTCCAGCAGATCTCGCGGCTCCAAGGCAGCTTGGTCGAGTACCTGTCATCAGTCATTCTGGCGAGGCTCTTCAACCGTGAGGATTTCGAGAGACGTCGGTTCGCGGGCATCAGCGATTCCATCCGACGCGGCATCGTCCGGATTGTGTTTCTCCGCAACTTGGCGCCGGAATTTGTGAACTTGCTATTTGCCTTGGCTGCCGGCGGGATTCTCATCCTGGGAGGCCATCAGGTATTCGTTTCCAAGGCACTCTCTTCCGGCACGCTCCTAAAGCTGCTGATGCTGCTGACGGTGGCGGCGGCCTCAGTTGAAAAACTGGCCATGATGTACGGCAACGCCCGCGTGTCGCTGGCGAGCGCACGGCGTGTCTTCGACTTGCTCGATCTTGCGCCGCCGCCACCTGACCGGCCGGACGCAATTGCGGCCGGGCCGTTCTCGCGTCAGCTCGAGTTCCACGCGGTGGATTATCGGGTTGACGGACACGCGCTCCTGCAATCGATCAATCTCCGGGTCGAGAAGGGCCAGCGGGTCTTGATATATGGTCCGAGTGGCGCCGGCAAATCAACCGTATTGGGACTGATCGCCGGCGTGCTGCGGTGCAGTGGCGGTCGTATCGAAGTGGACGGAATCGATCTGGCACGGCTCCGTGGCGATACCTGGCGGCGAAGGCTGGGCGTGGTGTTGCAGGACACCATGTTGCTGAGTGGAACGGTGCGCGACAATCTGCTGTATGCGTGCCCGAACGCCAATGAGGACAGTCTCCGGCGGGTGTTGGTGAAGGTCCAGTTGGCCCCGGATCAACGCGCGGCCACATCGTGGTTGGATCGACAAGTGGGGCCTCGCAGTGAGAACCTCTCCGGCGGCGAACGCCAGCGTGTCGCCATTGCTCGTGCGTTGTTGAACGATCCCGAAATCCTGTTGTTAGACGAACCAACCTCGATGCTTGACGAGGTCTCGAAGCAACACGTGTTCGACGCGATTCGGGCGGCCAGCGAGGGGCGGACTCTCATTCTGGTAACGCACGACCCCTTCCTCCGCAAACTGGCTGATCTGGAGGTTCACCTGCGGGATGGACGAATTGTCGCCATCTCCTGCCAGAACTCGACCGGCGATTCGACACTGGCCGAAATGTCCATCCGGGAAAGTGCTGGATAAACAGATGTGCGGTATCTGTGGAATTGTCGACTACGAGGGCGGCCGCATCGCCGCGGCGAAGGATCAGGTTCTGCAACCTGTGCTCAATGCCCTTCGCCACCGGGGTCCTGATTCCTGCGGCACGCACTTTATGCCGCCTGCCGTCCTGGGAGCCACACGACTGGCCATTCTCGACCTGTCAGAGCGGGCAGCACAGCCCATGAACCGGCCCGCGGATTCGCTCACGCTGGTCTTCAACGGCGAAATTTACAATTACCGCGAGCTGCGGTCCGAATTGGAGTCGTTCGGCGAAGAATTCAAATCCGGCTCGGATACGGAAGTTGTGTTGGCTTTGTACGCTCGGATGGGGCCCGCTTGTCTCCGCCGTTTGCGGGGAATGTTCGCGTTCGCCGTCTGGGACAGCAAGAAGCAAACACTCTTTCTGGCGCGGGACCGCGTGGGGGAGAAACCCCTTGTGTATTACCATGATGGGGACGTGTTCGCGTTTGCGTCTGAGGTGCCGGCCCTGCTCCGGTTGAATTGGATCCCGCGGCGCGTGGACGAGGTCGGTCTCCATCTGGGCTTGTATTACGTTCACGCGCCGGCTCCGTGGACCGCGTTCCGAGACGTTCGGAGACTCGGGCCCGGCTGTTGGATGGAAGTCTCACGGCACGGGGTAAGATGCGAGCAGTACTGGTCCTGTCGGTTTGACGGCGCAGAACAATTCCGAGACTTGCCGACGGCGGCCGCGGCAGTCGCTCGCTGCCTCGATGAAACCACGGAGCTTATGTCCCGAAGCGACGTGCCTTTGGGGGCCACCCTTTCCGGAGGTCTCGACTCGGGTTCGGTCGCAGCTTCGCTCGCCAAGACGCTTGGCGGATTTCACACGTTCCGAGTCAGCGGCGGGCCGGCGACGAACCCAGCGGAAGAAAGTGCCAGCGATCGAATTGCGCTCCACTGCGGGACCCGGCACCACCAACTGCTCCTGCCGCCGGTCTCCGTCGCCTCGTTTGACGACGTGGTTTCGGTTTTCGGCGAACCGATTGCGACGATGGTTCTGGTGGACGTTCGGCACCTGGCACAACAGGCCAAACAGTTTGTGACCGTCGCCCTGACCGGGGCCGGCGGGGACGAACTATTCGGAGGATACCCCGATCACTGGGTCCTGAGGAGGCTGGATCGCGAGCGGTCGCTGCGACGGCGCTGGCGGGTCCGGCGCCATCGGACAACGCGCCAGTCATCGGGCCGCGTAGGCCGGGACGAGGTGCTCTCACTTCCACCGGCGCAGGTCTTCTCTGCACTGAAATTCCCGCCCATCGGGGAATTTGCGGAGCGGATTTACACGCCACGGATGAAGGAAGTGGCGGGCCAACACGATCCTGCTGCTCTGTGCGAGAGGGCATTCATCGCCAGCGGGGCCGAGAACCTTGTCGATGGCCTGCTCGCCCAGCAATTGATGCTTGTCAGCCAGTACAGTCTCACGTCGATCATCGACGCGGCTGGCATGCAGTCTGCCCTCGAGTTCCGATCCCCTTTCTTGGACCTGAAGATGATCGAGTTGGCCATGCGGATCCCCGCCCATCTCAAAATCGGGCCGAGTCGCTCCGCGCAGAACCGCAAGCTCGTTTTGCGGGAGGCGATGAGGAATCGTCTACCCCCGGAGGTTGTGTGGGCCGTTGGCAAGACCGGACTCGGCGGGACGATCCCCTACCATCAATGGCTGCACAGCGATCCCCACGGTCAATTTCACCGGATGCTCACCAGTCCGGCCCTTAGCGACCTGGGGTTATTCGAAACCCGGACGCTCGAGGAACTCTGGCTTCTCTCCTCTCTCAGGCCGGTGGTGCCCATCGCCTGGCTTTGGGGAGTGGCCACGATTGCCGCCTGGCTCGAACGCTACTTCTAACTCTCGGAATGCTTGGACTTGGCTCTGAACAGAATGAACAAATTGAATAAACGGAGCTGGTGTTTCCTGTGGCTTACGAGCGCTGCCTTGTTTGGGTTGCCAGTCGTCCAGGCGACAGTCGCCGACGGGCCTTTCAGCACCAGCGACCTCAAGCGGTTCGTGGCTGACAGCGTTCCATTTCTGGAATGGGCCAAGACTGGCGCCCCGAATCAGCTTATTGAACACCTGGCGGAAAACCCCAACTCCGTGGCGCAGTTCCCCGAGGCGGTCCGGTTCCTCCGGGATCGTGGCTGGGAACCGGAACGATTCGCCTACGTGCTCAGCCACGTGCTTGTCGCTTACAAAATGCTGGGTATGGGCGGCAATTCCAGCCGTCTCCTGGAGAAACTCGCCGAGACCAAGGTCGCTGTTGAAGGCGATCCTTCGCAGACCGAAGCACAAAAGGCGCGCACCCTTGCGGTTGTCGAAGAGTGCCAGCGCGACGTACGGGAAACGGAGAAAGCATTCGCGACGCTTCCCCCCGAGGAAGTCCGCCTCCTGTGGCTTTACCGCGCCGAATTGCGCCAGGCGCTCGACGGCCGTCTCCCAATCAGCGAACGTGTCCTGCCGAATCCCACGGTGAAGAAGAAGCGGTAACTCCACTTCCCGTACGCCAGCCCAGTGCGTTGTGGGCTCGGCAACCGCCGCCACAGCCGCCGGTGGCCAGGCTCCGGCAATCCCACTCGCTCGCCCGACCACAGAATCCGGCGAAGACTTCGGACGGACCGAGGAGTTGACCGGCCAACTCGCGCAGGCCAACGCCCGCCGGCATCGCTACCCACCCGGTCGCCGGCAATCGAGGACACGCACGCATACGGCCATCCAAGGTCACGACGAGGTCGGGCGTGCATGAAGCCAACGGCGCCGGAACTTTTAGAAGTGCCAACCGGCCAAGTTGCTCGGTCGAAAACATGCACAGAGGCAGGCCGCAGGCGAAGTAGACGGTTGCCTCACGCGCTGTAAGCCATGTCGCCATTCTCAACAGAACTTCTACCCATTCCTTTTCCTCCGAAATCGTCATGGCAGATGGCCCCGACTCCACATCGTTCCACGCGGCCCCGAGCGTGATGCTGGTTTTGGCGCGGGGCACAAATCCGTTGAGCACCTCCGCCGGGCTGGGTGGAGGCGGGGGCATCGCAAGGAACAAATCCACTTGCGACGGCATGCCAGAGGCGTAGGCGGGACTGTTCATCACACCACGGAGCACGCTGCGGTCCGGGCCCACCGTTTCCGCGATTGTGATGTGATGACCCGCGGAGACGAAGAGCTCAGCGAGCCGGGCGGGAGGCGGCGTTCGGAACCAAGCCGAAAAGCGGAAGGGCCGGTCCATCAGAGGGCGCAACGCCGGTTCGAGGTCTCCGGTAGCCGCTCTTGGCAACCGCAAGGTGACATCCCGAATGTTCTCCTCGTTGCACCGGTTCAGCAACAGCCGTAGCGCTTCCGTCACCTCGCGCACTGAGGGATCAACCGCATCCACAACACCGTGAGTGTCGAGTTCGATGCTGATCATAAAAGGGCTGGGGTTAAGCGCTGGTTGACGGTCCTGGACAAGCATCCGCCTCGGCAAATGCGGCCGAAGTGGGAGCAACTGCGACAGTTCGGCGTGTTCCCGAGGACCATCGCTTGAGCCCAGACTTGATCGAAATGCTCGGCCACTTCCCGTAGGGAACGGAAATCGAGCAAACGAACGCCGGGAGTCGCGGAAAAAGGAAAACAGCGCCAAACCATCAAGTCGGGACCGATATCGAGGACAGGCTTGCAGTCAAAGAGAAGCTGAGCGCCGCATTCAAGCAGGACGCCGCGCTGACGATTGGTGAACGCACACCCCCTGAAGCCGCAGTCCAACCCGAGCGAGATGCCGTCCTTCGCCAGGTCGACCGCCATGTCTACCAGACGCGCACAAGCTTCGGGAACAACCTCTTCGGTCAAGTACGTGTTGCCCAAGCCGTAAATGGGCTGCGCGATGCCAATCCGAATGCGCCGCGTCAGGTTTCCACGGAGGATCACATCCCGGAGGTGGTCCCAACGGAAATTCGGCTCGTAGACGTTAAAGGAAAGGCTCATCCGCTGCCCGAAGTGCCGGGCGTTCTCCTCGATTTCCGCCCACTCAGATCCGCCGTACGACTCCGGGCGATTGAGGTTTAGGATCAGATGCAGTTCATCGTGGCAAGCCGACGCGGCAATGCTCCGCAGACGAGGCGTTGTGCCATTCGTGAACACTTTGATCAGGAAGCGTCGTGCGGCGACTTCGCTGACAATCTCTGCGAACCGTGAGTGGAGCGTCGGTTCGCCGCCCAACAATGACACCACGTCGCGCCGGAAATCGAGATACCCCAGCACCGTATCCAGCTCCGCTTCGCTCATTTCCCAAGCCGCCCGGCAGACGCCAAGGGTGACCTGGGCGCGCGCAAAGCAGTACGGGCACCGTCGATTACACGAATTGGTCAGAAGGATGTTGGGCATGCGTTCGGTTGGCGAATCTCACCCGTTCGACTGTTCTACGAGTCCTTCCGAGCTCCAGTAAGCCAGCGATTCGCGGCAGTCGGCCTCCAGCTCCGGAATCTCAGGAGCGTCCGGGTAACGCGCTCGGATGTCGTTGACCACGGCCTCGAAGCTTTTCTTCTCCTCAAACAGGCCCCGCCACAAGTCAACCGCTACCTCGTTCAGCGTGTAATAGTGTCCGGACACCGTGTCGAGGACGACCAGCAGATTGTCTTTGCTGCGCCAAGCGACATGTTCTTTGGATTTCCACATGACGTTTCTCCTTCCGTTACTCCATTCTCCTCTCAAGCCCTGAGCACGTTCCAGCAATGACGGCCAGTGGCGCGAACCCAGGTTTCCTTGCTTTCATCGGGAACTTCTCTCCACTCGTCGACGCGAACGGTCGCAAGCGGGGCCGGGCTGTGCGCCAGCAGGCACCGGGTACACAGTTCGGCACGCTTGGAGCGTCGAAGGTTCCCCCTCCGGACTCGCCGCGTTCGGCCGCAGTTATACGCGTCGCGGAGTGCAACGTCCGGCCAGCGCCCGATCGCCAGACATCCGCCGATGTCGTGCGAACAAGGCGTTATGGTTCCATCCCAGAGCACGCACATGCTGTCGAGTGACACCTGGCAGCGGCGGGGCATGCGATACACCTTTCTGAGCAAATCCTCCCGGAAATGACGGGGCCAAGGCTGGTACCCGGTGAATTCGATCGTGTTCAAGCCAGGAACGTCGAGCCATCTCCGGAGAAACTCGATCACGTCATTCGACCCCGACGGGACAAAGCGGGGAAGAACCGTCGTTCGCAGAATCAGTTTCCCCCCCTCCTCCCCGAAGGCCGTAATCGCGTTCGCCAACCGCCCATCTTCGCCATCCTGAGGCGCGCACCCGCGGCAAGCTTCGTAGTTCTCGCGTGTGATGCCGGGATGAGAAACAACGAGCGAGTCGAGCCCGGCCAATGCCAACCGCCCGGCCATTTCCGGGGTCAGCAACAGGCCGTTGGTACACAAGTGAGTGAGCAAGTTGCGGTGGTGAAGCTCCTGCACCATGTCGGCGATGCGCGGATGCAGCAACGGTTCGCCCCCGGCGTGCAGGCAAACCATTGCGGGACGAAGCCGCACAGCTTCGTCGGCCAACCCGATGAAAAGGTCCCACTCCATGCACCCGCGCAAACGGCCCGGTCGGTCTTCACTCGCTTCACAAATAGGGCATCGGCAATTGCAGCGGCTACTCGTCTCGAAAACCAGCCGCTCCGGCCGCCGCAACTGGAGGCCGGTTGCCCAAGCCAACGTAGTTGAGAGCCATCGCTCTCTCATGTGATAAGTTCCCGATCAGCGGCCAACCCAGGTCCCGCGGACTCGTCCGGTTCCCTGCTTGGCAGCGGAGGCAAAGGAATCCGGCTGTATTCGCCCAGGCCGTAAGCCAAGCAGGCAGAACAGCGGCCCTCCAGCCGATACTGGCACAACAGACATCGGGACGCACTGCCGACTTGACGATACGGCGCCAGCATGCGTTGAAACCATTCTCTCGCCTGCCGGTAATTCTGAAACCGGTGGAAAGGAACGGCGGCGACTCGGAACAAAGGCAAACAGTTGATGACCTCCCCGGTGGGGGTAATATCGAGCCGAGACCCGCAGTGGCTGACGGCACCGTCCCGCAGCTCGCCGTGCTGTTCCTCGCTGAACAGGCAATAGGGAACACCACACTCAAATTCCACGGTGATCTCGCGGCGACGCGCCTGGCGTATGAGTTCCAAGATATGAAGGGCGATGGATGGCAAATTGTCCCATTCGGCAGAAGCATTGCGATGCTCCAACGTCGGCAAGGCCACCCCCAGCTTGATCGCACGCTTGAGGTCGTATTGTTCGATATAGTCAAATACATGCTGGTACGGCGTTTGCCCATCAGTGAAGTTGAAGGTGATGGCGGCGGCCCGTCGCAGCAAGCCCAGATGCCGTCGCAGCAGTTCGAGTTGGTTGTCGCGGTAGGTAGCCGGGGGGTTGCAGTTCACAATCCATGAGACCCCGAGTTCGGCCGTTCGCCGGATCAGCAGGTCGTCGAGCGGCGCGGCCGCATTCGAAAACACCACTGTTTTTCGCCCCCGACTCACCAATTCTTCGACCATGTCCCCGAAGGCAGGGTGAAGCGTTGGCTCTCCACCCATCAAGTGAATGTCCATTTCCGTCACCGCCGCACGATCGATCCAAGCCATGATCTCTCGGAACAGCTTGATCGACATGTGTTGCCGCAGTTGCCCGGCGCCGAACAGGTCGAGCCCAAAACAGTAGGGACAGCGAAAATTGCAGCCCGTCGTGATCATCAAGTTCGCCATTGTCAGCCCTCGTCGATTACCCGGGCGGCCTCCTCAGTGCCGGACCCGAACTCCTGTCGCGCCAACAGGCGCCGAAATGGCCAAGCATTCAACAGCACCGCCAAGTAGAGCGCACGCCTACCAAACCGCGCCACGCATCCCGAAGACGGACCGAGGCGACGAAAGAAACCTCCCAGACGGTCGGAGAGCCAAGCCGCGTCAGCATCAGGTCGGGCCGCTCGGACGCAGTTTCCACGTCGGACGGCGGTAACGCGACCGACGATGTCGTTGTCGGAAATCGGATCGTCTGAGTCGATCAACGTGTCGCCCTTGGTCTGCCATTGGCTGCTGCTTACTTGTTTGATGACCCGATGGTAGTACAGCTTCGCTCCGCGACGAAAGACGACGATCAACCCAACTTCCAGCGCAGGCCCTGCCGGCTCGATTCTCACCTCGCAGCCCGGTATCCGCCATGGAAACATGCTGGTGCCCTTCGCCTTGAGCCAGACCGGCGCCGCGAGATCCATTCGCAGCGACAGGCCGAGATTCATGCCGGCATGTTCCACTTGCTCCGCTCGAGGAGCATATCGGGCGCGGGGAATCAACCACCCGATCCATCTCGGAATGCGACCGGGCCCCACCGGTCTGCCGGAGCGCGAGGAGTCCGGTTGTTCCGGGCTGGCCGTCTCCAACTCCGCCCCGTCCCGTGACCTATTGGTCGTCAGCATGGGCCCTTCCGTCGGCGAGAAGATGGTCTACGGCTTGAGAGCCGCTTGACCAAGACGCTTGGTAAACGGGTGTTGTGGTCAGAAACTCAAGCAGATTCTCGAGGTCGTGCTCGGCGGCGCGCGGATTGAATCCCGACAGAAACGTGGCGCCGAGGGTGGACAATGCATCTGCTTTGGAGAGTGGTTGAAGCATTTCCGGATGCCAACCGGGCCGGAGGTTGATGACGGCTTCGACCAAGCCTGGAACTGGCCGGATGACAGACACCAACTCGGTAATGTCGCACTGAAACTTGTTGCTCGTGGTAAGACCCATCGATTGCATCCGCGGGCTGCCGAGAAGTTCACGCGTGCTCGGAGTCAAATGGACCGGTCTCCAAAATGGATGAATCCGCCACCGACCATCCGGATCTTGTCCGACAATTACCATGTCGTCTCCATAAAAATCCCATCCTTCCATCGCCTTTCGAACGGTGAAGGTCGTCTTGCCAGAACCTGATTCGCCGGTCAGAAGAAGACACCGTCCCCGTCGTCCAACGCCGCCGGCATGAGCCAGAAAACAGCCGACTCGGCGCAGGACTTCCGCAGTAATGACAATGGCGAGATCCGTCAGGTTGGGCCACCGATCCCGCTCTTGAGCCAGAAGTGCGTCGTCGATCAGCCAAACCATCTCACCCGCTGTTGAACAGAGAAACACACCACGGCCTGGTTGGACGACGGCAGAGCCGTCATCCAAGTTATAGACAAGAAAGGTTCCCACGTTCGGAAGCTGAAAAGATCGAGAAGCCGTTACTCCCGCGGTGTTGACTTGAAAGGCTGAGCGAGAGGACAACTCCACGACGCACACCTCGTCAGGTTTGGACCCCACTTCCAGGGCCGGCGTCCGCCAGCGGGACATGGACCGGCAGGCGGCGGTCGCCAGTTCGTCAGAGCGCGCGTAGACCACCAGCGACCTTCCCAAAATGGACAGCGTCCACTGATGGGACGCCTGCGTCCGCAGATCGGCGTACAACTTGGCAACCCGAATCATCTCTTCCCCCGCAGGGCCTCGCCACAGTCCAGGCGCAACATCAACTCATCCAGGCAATCCCGCATGTACGCGCGGGAGACATACCATTGCGGACACTGAAACAGCCAGTCGCAGAGGATGCCAAAGTGGGTCCGGTTCGCCACAGGCCGGGAGCCAAACCAAGCCATTGAATGCATGTCGTCCAGCACCCGCTCCGGCGGGACACGCTTGATGGTGGGGGTCTCGCCGGGGTGGAGGCGAAGTACGACTCCCGGACCGGCATCCGTTATCGCTGTTTGGGGAAACCGCTCTGCGATGCTGACGCAGTATTTCCCGTCACCTCGGACGGGCGCGTCGCGCAGGTGCGAGAGTTCGGGAAACATCTCCAATGTGCGCGTATTCACGTTCGCCACTTCGCGAAATCGTAGGAGGCGTAAGCCACCTGCACCTGCGTGAAGAAAAGCGAGGTCGTCTGCCACAAACGACGCGCCCCTCGTGAGCATCCGCAACACATGCGTTGATTTCCCGCTTCCCGGGGGGCCATTGAGAAACACGGCGCTTCCATTCACGGCCACCGCCCCGCAGTGAACCAGACAGGCGTCGAAATTCCGGATCCACTCAACCAACATTGGATAAAAAAACGCCTCCGGGCACGCGATTAATTCCTCCACGCCGGGTCTCGCTCGTTCAGCATAGGAAGACGGCACATTGGGATGCAACAACACCCGGCATTCTGTCGGCTTGGATGCGTCGAGTTCAATTATGGCGGTTTTCGTGACGTGAAGCCAAGTCTTCGAGGGTTCAAAACCGTAGCGGATCGTAACTCCCCTGCTGGCCTCGATCGCAGGACCCCCAAAGTCCACCGTCTTCGCGGCGGACTGGTAGGCCTGAGCGTCGCTGATGACTCGACAAGTCAGAAGAGTTTGCGACGGTCTGGGGCCACTCTCGGAATAGCGCCGGTTGAAATTCCGCGACAGCCCCTCATGGACTTCAGGCAAATCGCTCTCAACGGCAATCGACCAGGGACCGACATCGACAAATCGCACACTCATACTCCGAGTGCTCACACGATCCACGTCCTCCGTTGGAACTCGAATTGCGCCGAACCCCTGCGCCTGTTTCAATTCTGCCCAATCCCCAAAGAGCAAAACAAGCTCTCCTCACTCGGTAAACAGGGCAAATACCTTGGGAGCGGGACGAACACCACGCTGCGCACCGGTTTGCCGCGGGCTACACTACTCCGCAGTTTGCTCCACCACAAAACGCTTGCAGAACCAAAGCTAAGTTCCCGCCCCCCGTGCCTGAGACGGACGGACGGCGCTCAACTACCGGGCCCTGCGCACGGCAACGTTACGTAAACGTCTGGCGAAGAACTCTAGAGGTAGTACAGGCTCGTGTAATAGAGAGAGCCACAGCCGCCGCCGCCCGACCCCTGAACGACCTTGACCGGCTCGTGCTTCTTCGTCGCTGGCTTCACGTACTTCCGCTGAGCCTTCAACTTCGTGGCAGGAACTTTTTCGTTCATAAGCCTTCCCTTACCTTTGTTGTGTAGCTACTTAACGAACAATGGCTCGGTTGAGAGGCTGGTAGGCAAGCACCGCGCTGCGCACACTGCTCAATGCCTTCTTTCTCCCACGTCTTCCTCACCCACCTTCTCCCAAACTGGGCTGCACATTACCGCGACTGTGGAAATTCCGTCAAGTAGAAAAGCCAGTTGTGCTTTGGGGTTTCCAATAATCGCGTGACGAACCTGTCCGTTCACAAGACACGCCCCGGCAACAAGCGTCCCGTGCTCGAAATCGCCCGCTTGAGAAAGCAGCTGCTGTCCTTCGATTCACGACAGGAGTTGGCCACTTCCGTTTCGCCAAGCGTCCCCTCAACTGGTCCACTGCCAGGGAGGTTCATCCCGTACGCCTGTCCAACTCAGTCCTATTCGGCGAAAGGCCGCTTGATTTGCGGGATCCTCGCCCCAGTTGAGCCGCCAGATACTGGCATTTTCCCCGCAAATCTGCACGTCCCCCACTTTCCCAAGATTTTTTGAAACAGATTGGGGGCGGCGTGCGTCTAATCTGTTGGGTGACGATTATGATGAATCGTAGGAAGAGACAGCTCAAGCTTTCGGACGTGGTTCGCATCGTGTCGCAGTTCTCTCGGAACGACCTTGAGGCGAGTCTGGCGGTGGCCGATCTGTTGAACCGTGGAGTCGTCCGTGTCTGTGCGCGCGGGCACGCGTACCGCATCGTTGTGCGGTAGACGACCAAAGAGCGCGGGCGGGACGGCGTCGCGGCGGTTCTGAAGAGGCCGAGGAGGTTTTTCCTTTGCGGGCAAGTATCTTGTGGTAACTTACCGCGCGATGCTTGAGGAACTTTACCAGGAAATCATCCTCGATCACTATCGACGACCCCGGAACAAGGGGAAGGTCGATCCCGCTGATTTTCAGGCCCGGGAATATAATCCCCTGTGCGGTGACGAGATCGAAGTCACCGCACGCGTCAAGGACGGGAGGATCGCCGAGGTGAAGTTCGATGGTCATGGTTGTTCCATCAGTCAGGCGTCGGCGTCGATCATGACGCAGAAACTGGTTGGCAAGACGGTCGGCGAGGCCCGTCAATTGATCGATTCGTTTCTCAAAATGATGCGGGGCGAAGCCCCATTCGGCGGGCGCGAGATGGGCGACCTCAAAGCTCTCGAAGGGGTGTTGAAATTCCCCGTGCGCGTCAAGTGTGCGACGTTGGCGTGGAATACGGCACGCAACGGGATCGACCAACGCGGCTTGAAATCCGAAATCCAGAACCCGAAGGAATCGCAAAACCGGTAAGGGCAGGAAACGGAACATGCTCGTGCCTCGACTTCCCATTGTCGACTGTTCCGCGTGCCTTCGGGCTTCGAGATTGGGACATCGGATTTAGGTTCGGGGACGATGTACCACTTCCAGAAACATTTCACGCTCGACGAGGCGCGGGCGTTGCTGCCTCAACTCCGCCGCATCTTCAAGGACATGCATCACCGCCACGACGTCGTGCAGAGAACCGACGCGGACCTCGGCAAAAAGCTGCAGCAAACGGGAACCGACGTCGGCGGCAAGAACGTCTCCGTCTTGCTGATGGACATGCTGCAGCTCAATCTCCAACTCCAGCGCCTCCAGGAAATGGGGGTGCAGATCAAAGACTTCGACCGCGGTCTCGTCGACTTTCCCCACTTGCGCAATGGGCGCGAAGTGTTTCTGTGCTGGGAACTCGATGAAGACGACATTGAGTTCTGGCACGACCTCGATGCGGGCTACGCGGGGCGCGAACGACTGTAATTACTGACCTTCGGCCGGCGACGGCGGTGGCTCAGCACCCTCAGGCGTGGCTTGGGGCTCCGTCCGCGCGGGTGGCGAGGTGCGTTCCCCCATTCCTATCGAGGGTTGGTTCGTGGAGAATGTCTCGGGTTTCCAGTCCCCGTTGACATCGCGCCGAAACACGTCGCGTTGAACGACCACCGTGCCATCAGGCTGGCGTGTCTCACGCTCGATGACTTTGCGTTCCGGCACCAGCGGTTCCAACATCTGGTTCCCCGTATAAGTCGAGTACAGGGAGCGGCCCGATTCGACTGTCTCGCGGTTGACCGAACCGTCCGGGGCGGCGGTCTCCGTAGTCGTCGTGCGGCCGGTGACTTCCCAGCCGGTGCGTCCCGGTTTGCGCACAACCGTTTCAATCTGCTTCGTGGCGCCATCCGTCCGGGTGGAGGTCGTCGATTCCTCCGTAACGGCAAGCTGGCCGGTCAGATGATTCGCCGATCTCATCTTTGTCGTCGTCACCGTCTCGTTCGGCCCCACCTCGGTCGTCACCTCGTCCGCTTGCTTCTTGAGAACGAGATTCCCATTGACGTCGGCGACCTGCTCGTTGCGGGTCGTTTCGGCCTCGCCGTCCGCTCCCCTGACAGTGGTGGCGTCCACTACGTGGTCGAGCACGAGTCCGCCACTGCTGTTCGGCGTGTACACCTTCGTCTGTGACTTCTCGCCGCTATCAGTCTTGACGACCGTCTCAAGCGACCGTTCGGTGGTCTGTTCACCGCCTTGACGGTCCCGTTGGACGACATCGTTAGAGATCTCCGTTATGCCGGGCGCCACTTCTTTCTTCACCGTTGTATTCTGCCGCCAATCGAAATAGTCGCCGTCGTTGAGACGCAGGCGGGTAATGGATTCAGTGCGCTGAGCGCCATCAGCTGTCTCCGCTTTCCTGGTCTCCTTGATCAGTGGCACGACCTGCCGATCGGACGTAATGATGTTGACGCGCGAACTGGAGGTGGATTGGTCGGAGGATTCCGTGCCCCGAATGATCACTTGCGCCCTGCTGGCCGCGGCGGCAAAAACCACGACGCAGCTCACGGCGACAATCATAACACGCACTTTCATCACATTCTCCTTTGTCCTGAAACAATCTAGCTGCACCGAGGTGGGTTTCGCAAGTGATACTATCGCTGGCAGGTGGCGCAGTAAAACGTGCTGCGCTGCGCCTGGACGATGTGCCGGATGCGCGACCCACAGCGGCGGCACGGTTTCCCTTGCCGACCGTACACCGCGAACTGTTGCGCCTCGAAAATATCCGGGCCGTAGCCGATCGCCTGACGGATCGACCCAATGATTCCCCGCCGCAAGGCGTTCAACTCCGCGGGGCCCAGCCGGTCCGCCCGGCGTCGCGGGTCGATCCGCGCACGCCAGAGCGACTCGCTGGCGTAGATGTTGCCGACCCCCGCGATCAACTGTTGGTCGAGCAACGCGACCTTGATCGCCCGTGACGTCTTCGCCAGCCGCGAAAGATTGCCGCCGTCGACCAGCGGGTCGGGCCCGAGTGCAGCCAGCGTGCGCAGCAACTGGGCGGACGTCAACACCTTCATTACGCCAAGCCGCCGCCGATCCTCGAAGTACGCCGTCCCCTTGCCTGTTCGAACGGCGACGCGATAATGCTTCGGTTCGCTAAACTCGAACCAACCCGTCATGCGCAAGTGGACGAGCAGATGCAATCCGCCGGCAAGATCAAAAATGATGTTCTTGCCGCGCCGCCGTACCCCTTGAATCTTCCGTCCAACGACGCGCCGCGGGAGTTCGATCTTCGCGTCGCGGACTTCCACAGCCCGAATGCGGGCCCCCGTCAACTGCCGGGCCAGTTGGTTCACCAGGATTTGAACTTCAGGAAGCTCAGGCATGGGAGTCGGGAGCCGGGGTCAAGGTGCTCGATTCAGGATGGTAGATGCTTGTTCAAAGGCATTCGGGACCGGATTCTCGATCCTTGATGCCCGATGCTCCGCGCGGAACGTTAGACGCCTAGATGTTCAATCCGTCTCCCGTCTTCCATGGACCATCGCCCCTCAACCATTCCTCTTGGGGGTGCCCAGGGGGGGAGTCGAACCCCCACGGTGGTTTAACCCACCTTCGGATTTTAAGTCCGATGCGTCTGCCATTCCGCCACCCGGGCCTTGCAATGGAACGCCCGCATGATACGGCGACCGCGACAAGGAAGCAAACGGCTTCTGCTCAGCCCAAGTCGAGCAACGTCGCGCCTCAGGTCTTTCAACGCAGAGGCCGGCTGCTGTAACCCGTCGTCCAGCCCAGAGAATTGGCGAGCAGCCTCGGGCGCGAGGTTGGCGGCTGGTTGTGTTGCGGCAGGGCGACAGGAGCAGGCAACGCCTCGAAATCAGGCCCTGGGAGAGAGCGTCTTGCTGAACTCGATGACTTCACACAGCGCATCCCGGAAACCCTCGATTCCGGTCATGGGAATGATGATGGCGTTTCGGCGACCACCGACCTCCTCGACAATCCGCAGAAACCGGCCGCGTGAATTCTCTCGGAGATCGAAGGTCACGTGCTTCCGTTCGACCACCATGCTGCGTTTCTGCAATTGGGCGTCCACGCCGGCGGGAACCCCCGACCACTGCCAGGGCACACTCGGACACACCGGTCTGCCCAAATCAGGATTCTGTTTCATCATACCGCTGACTGGGAGAATCCAGCGCGCCCAAGCGCTCGGTTTCCACCCATTTGACCGCGTGCCGGACCAATTCGATGGCATTCTTCAGATCGAACTTCTCTTTGATTCTCGCCCGGTGGCTTTCCACGGTGCTGATGCTCAGGTGCAACAGATCAGCGACCTGTCTTGTGCCCATCCCCTGTCCGAGCAATCGAAAAACCTCCAACTCGCGGTCGCTCAGCTTGTCCAAGGGCGACCCGATCACCGCTTCACTCTGCTTCCCGGAACTGCGGAATACCTTGGATTGCATTTTCTCGCTCAGATAGACCTGACCGCTGAGGACGCGGCGAATCGCGATCAACACGTTTTCCATTGCCTCATCTTTCATGAGGTAACCTTTGGCCCCCGCCCGTAGACACCGCTCCGCGTACAAGGATTCCTCGTGGACGGTGAGGATCAAGATGGGTAACTTGGAATCCAGCGCATTCAGGTTTTTGATAAGCGAGAACCCGCTGCTGTCCTTCAGCGTCAAATCAACCACCACCACGTCCGGCTCGGCAGCGCTCACGGTTGCCAGCGCGTTCGACCCGCTTTCCGATTCTCCACAAACCATCAGGTCCGGCTCGTGGTTGATCAGCTGGATAAGGCCGTGCCGGACGATCGGATGATCGTCGACAAGAAACACCCGGTACTTGGTCTTCTGCGCGCCGAGTTTTCGATTCATGGTATCGACTTCTTGCCGCGCGTCTTGACGCTGTTTCCCTGCGCTTACGCGCAAGAGCCTCTCCTGTCAAGGCAAGACATGCTACCACGGTGCGCCAAGCCCCGCTATCGTGGAAACCGCTAATTTAGTCCCGGTTGTGTAAACGGGCCTTACCAACGGGTTGTGTGCTGGACTGGGTGTAGACGCAGGTCACGATGGTACCGGCGCCAGGCTGGCTTTCAATGGCTAGCAAGCTACCGATCAGGTTGGCGCGGTACCTCATGCTACGTATCCCGATGCCCCGCTTGACGGCCTGTCGTTTTGAGAAACCTTTGCCGTTGTCCCTGATCCGAAGCGTGAGCTTGTTCTTTTTCCAAACAAGCCGAATCCAAATCCGGGTGGCCTGGCCATGGCGGATTGCATTGCTGACAGCTTCCTGGGCAATCCGGTACAAGTGCGTCGTAGCCGCCTTGTCGGCCAAGAGCACGGATTGTTGACATCGCACCACGCAGGATACGGCAAACAGGCGTTCCATCAACGAGCCGAGGCTTTTCAGCGCGACGCCGAGGTCGTTACTTTCCAGCTCCGCCGGGCATAATCCCCGCGCCAGATCGCGGGCCTCACGAATCGTCTTGGTGATCAATCGGCCGATCTCCGCCACCGTAGCAGGATCGGGCAAGGCTCGTTCCGCCACGCTCCGTTCGACCGCCTTCCACAAAAAGCCAATACCCGTGAGCTCCTGGCAGACGCCGTCATGTAAATCCTGCCCGATGCGGGCCTGTTCCTGGCTGCTGGCCTCGACAACCGCCCGCTCCAACTCCTTCCGCTCGCTGATGTCGCGGGTAATTGTGGATATTCCGATGACCCGGCCCGAATCGTCCTTGATAGCAGACGCTGTGACTGAGACGTCGACCGGAAATCCTCCTTTCTTGAGGCGAACCGTTTCGTAGTGTTGTAGACGTTCGCCGCCTTGGACCTTCTTCCGAATCTCACGTATCTCCGCTCTGCGGTTGCGGGGGACGAGGGTGAAGACCGAGCGTCCCAAGATTTCCTTGGCGGCATAGTTGTAGAGCCGCTGCGCGGCCGCATTCCAACTCGCGATTGTTCCACCGAGAGCCGCGCTCACGATTGCATCCTCCGAGGACTCGACGATTGCGGCAAGGTACCGTCGCGACTCTTCAGCCAATTTCCACTCCGTGATGTCCTGCTTGATGGCAATGAAATGCGTGATCTCGCCCGCGGCATTGCACACCGGGGTAATGGTCATCTCCTCGGTGTACAGGCTGCCGTTCTTGCGTTTGTTAATGATTTCCCCGTGCCATACCCGACCTGAAAGCACAGTCTGCCACAGGTTTCGGTAAAACGCCTTGGTGTGCTGGCCTGACTTGAGCACACGCGGGTTCTTGCCGATGACCTCAGAGGGCTTGTATCCCGTCAACTTCGCAAAGGCCGGGTTGATCCAGAGGATGCGGCCCTCCCGGTCGGTGATGACGATGCCGTTGGCCGCGGCTTCCAGCGCGGTGCTCTGCAACTGCATGGTCTCCTCGGCCTGGAGTCGTTCGGTAACGTCCAGCATGACCCCCTGCAGGACGAGAGGTTGACCCGCCTCGTTACGAACCACAACCGCTTTGTCGCGGACCCAGACGACATTTCCGCTGTGGTCCAACATCCGATACTCGCAGTCAAACGGGCCACCACTCCGCTGGGTGCGTCGCAGCTGCGCCATGACCCGCTCGCTATCGGCCGGATGCACGTGCTGACGCCAACTGTCCGGATTGGCTCGGTAATCGGCGGGGGTGAATCCGAGCACCTGCTCGACCTGAGGGCTGATATACAATGTGGTGCTGGCCTCGTCGAGCGCCGCGATGTAAGTGATCGCGGGGATTTCCTCCACCAAGGTCCGGTATCTGGTTTCAGACTCTCGCAACGCCTCTTCCGCGTGCTGGCGCTCGGTGACTTCCTGTACCAACGCAGCATTTGCTCGGACGAGATCCTCGGTCCGTTCCTCGACGAGTTTCTCGAGTTCGTCGTGCGCCCGCCGCAAGGTCTCTTCCGCCCGCTTCTGGTCGTCGATGTCGACGGCGCTGCCGAACCAGCACAGGATCAGGCCGTCCTTGTCTTTGACCGGCAGGCCGCGGCCCAAATGCCAGCGATAGCTACCGTCCGACGCCCGGCGCAGCCGGTATTCCGCTTGGTAGACTCCCCTATTGGCGATGGCCTCCTGCATTTTTTGCAGCACACCACCCACGTCATCGGGATGCAGCGCTTCCACCCACCGGTTGCCGAGCGCTTCTTCAGGTGTCTGGCCCGTGTATTCGCACCACCGAATGTTGCCATCCACCGGCTGACCCTCGGCATTGCACCGCCAAACAGGATACGGAATTGCTTCCACCATGGTTCGATATCGCTCTTCGCTCTGCCGCAGCGCCTCCTCGGCCCGCTTTTGATCCGTGACGTCGCGCGAGATGCCCATTACCGCCCTCACCGCGTCTCCGGTGCCGCGGAGCGGAGCCAGCTGCGTGTCCAGCCACAACTCGCCTCCGGGAACGGAGGTCCTGTTCTGGACGTGCCGCGGCTTGCCAGATTCAAAGACCGCTTCAATTTCGCGACGCTGGTGTTGGGATGTTTCTGGCGGAAACAAATCGGCTCTTCGCCTGCCGACCAACTCTTGCGGCGTCTTTCCTATCATGCTGGCCGCGTGGGTATTCGCGTATTGCACACGGTCTTCCCGATTGATGATGTAGATCGCATCGGGGGCCGACTCGGCCAGAGTCCGGTATTTTTCCTCGCTTTCGCGCAACACTTCCTCCGTCTGTTTGCGCGGCGTGATGTCGTGGTAATTGAGGATGATGCCGTCCACATGCGGCTGCGCAAGGCAGTTCGTGCCCGAGACCTCAAGCCAGCGCCACGAGCCGTCTTTATGTCGACACCGAAACTGTTCGTTCATGTTGCCCCCGGGAGATTGGAGCAGCTCATTAAACGCCTCCGTGATGCGCGCCAGATCCTCGGGGTGAACGAATTCGAGAGCATCGCGCCCTGCCAAATCATCCGGCTCGTAGCCCAGTGCGCGCGAAGTGGACTCGCTGGCGAACTGAACTGTTGCATCCGCCCTGACTACGGCAATGGCATCGAAACCGTGCTGGATGAGTGCCCGAAACCGTTCCTCGCTTCGCTTCAGTGCCGCCTCGGCCAGCTTGCGCTCCGTGATGTCCAGCACATGAGAAATGGAATGCACGGCTTGCCCTCTTGCATCGCGGACCAACGAAATACTGACTTCGCCCCATACCACGCGACCGTCCTTGCGGACGTAACGCTTCTCCAACCTGCTGACCAAGGGCTCTTGCCCCTCCCACGCCGCCTGCCTGACCTCGCTGGTCCGCTCCCGGTCGTCGGGATGTGTGACATCTCCAACCGTTTTGCTGAATAGCTCCGGCTCCGAATATCCGAGAAACTCGCAAAAGGCTGGATTCGCGTGCAGAAACCGCCCCTCGCGCGAGACCAGCACGATGCCGCTGGGCGCATCCATGAAGATCCCGCGGAATCGCGCTTCGCTCTCTCGCAACGCCTCCTCCGACTGCTTGCGCGCAGTGATATCACTCACGACTCCGTTCACGAAACGACGCGCCCCCGTCCCTTGGGATATGATGACGCTGTCCCGCACCCACCGGATCGCCCCATCGGGCAGGATAATGCGATACTCTTTTTCCTCCGAGGTCGACTGGCCGCTCTGCAACCGAGCGAATGCTTGCGCCAATGAATGACGGTCTTCGGGGTGGACTGCGCTCAGCCATCGCTCCGGACCCGTCAGAAAGAACAACGGCGACCGGCCCATGATCCGTTCCACCGCAGGGGAGTAATAGTGGTAAAAAAACCGACCATCGGAATCGAACTCGCCGCTATAGATGTAGTCCGACACCGCGGCGAGCACCCGACGCAGCTCCGCCTCGGCTTCCCGTAGGGCGCCTTCCACCCGCCGGCGCGCAGTGATGTCGACATGCAGCCCCAGCATCCCAATGACCTCGCCCTCGGCATCTCGCAGCGGGGTGGTCCACAAGCTGACATCGACCAGCGAGCCGTCGCGTCGAAGGCCCCGCACATCGAGCATGCCGAAGGTCTCGCCCTTCAATTCGCGCCGAATCCGATCGTGAACCGCTTGGCGCTGTTCCTCCGGAACGATGGGGAGGAAACGTCCGAGCACCTCGGATTCCGTCCAGCCATACATGCGGGTGGCAGACGCGCTCCACAGGATCACACAACCTTGTTTGTCCACGGCAAGAATTGCCAGTGTTGGCGCCCGTAGCAATGCCTCCAGCGCTGGTATCGTTAACGCTTCGTTGTTCATACGCCGAACCCTCCGTGCCTCTCGCAGAGTCAACTCCTTCAGCGGCCCAGGGTCAAGCCAATCAGTATCGCCTGCCGCCTCAAGCTCTCTGGAATCACGGCGACGCAGACGCGGCGCGAGGTTCATCAGAAATCGGTAGTTTCAATCCGCGCCCGGGGTAAGCTGCCGGGGCCGCTCGGTGGTGTTTCAATCCGCGCCCCACTCACGCGAGCGGGGCGACCGTAGGTATGCTGGATTCCATCAGCAGGGTTCAGTTTCAATCCGCGCCCCGCTCACGCGAGCGGGGCGACCGCACTGGTTGGAGAACGCACCGTGCTTGCAGGGGTTTCAATCCGCGCCCCGCTCACGCGAGCGGGGCGACATCGAGCTCCTCGACAATTCCCGCAATCCGACGGGGTTTCAATCCGCGCCCCGCTCACGCGAGCGGGGCGACCGATTGGCCTGGCGGCATAAACGCCGCGGCTGTAGTTTCAATCCGCGCCCCGCTCACGCGAGCGGGGCGACTCAACGACGGAGCAACGGAACAAAGTGCTCGGTTGTTTCAATCCGCGCCCCGCTCACGCGAGCGGGGCGACCCTGAGCGCAAGCAACAATGGGACCGTGACTGTACCGGTTTCAATCCGCGCCCCGCTCACGCGAGCGGGGCGACCCGCTTCTCCCCCGTTCTGCATCACCATTTCAAATGTTTCAATCCGCGCCCCGCTCACGCGAGCGGGGCGACGGGTTTGCAGGCGTTCTACGACGCGATTACTCAGGTTTCAATCCGCGCCCCGCTCACGCGAGCGGGGCGACAGCGGCTAAGCTTTCGTGCTCAGCCGCAGGATCTTACTAACAGGTTCCCGCGGACTTTGCCAGTTTGGTTTCGCCTCACTCGAAGTAGATTGTCAAAGAACACTGCAACTCCCGTCACGATCTCGTGTTGCGTTGAGCCGCGAACACAACCGTCTCCGCACGGCGCTTGGGGTTCGCGGTGGGGAGTCACAACAAGAGCGGTTCGTTCAGGTCCACCGGCTTGGCGTTGCCGTGATGCTCAATACGCTGCTTGACGGTTTCATCGAGGAAATAGAAACGCAGCGAATCCTCTTCGATGTCCATCTCCTGCAAGAGCCTGGCGCGCAGTTGTGCCCATTCTTTTTGGCCAACCTGACACTCGAAAACGGATTTCTGAACGCGCGTGCCATAATCCTTGCAGGCCTGAGCCACACGCCGCAACCGGCGTCTCCCGGCCGCCTCGACAGTCGAAACATCATAGGTCACAAGCACAAGCATGGCGCCATCCTTGTCATTTCGGGATCAGTGGCAGATAATCAGGTACGTCGCCCCGTAGGTAACGCGCCAACAGCCGGGCCTGCACAAAGGGCATCTGGCCGAGCCGTAGATTCTGGTCGAGAACCGGATGGGTCAGCGTTTCCTGTTTGCGTTCTTGGTAGGTTTTGATGACGAGCTTGCGGCCGGCCTCGGTAAACTCGACCGCCCCTCCCTCGCGCGCCACAAAGTGGTCAGGCTGAATCTGCTGGCGGTTGATCAAGGTCACCGCCAGCCGGTCCGCCAGCCATGGACGGAATTCCTCCATGAGATCGAGCGCGAGTGACGGGCGATTGGGGCGGTCGGCATGGAGAAACCCCACGAACGGATCCAGCCCCACGCACGTCAGGGCCGCAATGCAGTCATGCCGCACCAGCGCGTACAGAAATGACAGCAAGCAATTGGCGCGGTCCCGTGGCGGGCGCCGGGTGCGCGCCGTGAAAGCGAAATCATTCCGTTGTTTCTTAATCATCAGAGAAAACACCGCGAAATACATCTGCGCCGCAATGCCCTCACTGCCTCGTACGGCGTCGAGTTGGCGCACGGTCTCCAACTCGCGCAGGCTGCGCGCCAGCGCCTCGGTCGCCGATTCCAGTTGTTGTTTCTCCCCGACGTCATCGGTTTCGCGAGCCGCGCGCAAAAGACTGTTACGCGCATTCTGAATCTTGCCGGCCACGATCTGGCGGGCGATGGCGGTGGCCTTGGTAGGATCGTCGGCGGCGCGGAACTGGGCGCGGCGCAGCATCACGCTAGTGTCCGCCACGCCGGTGACGCGCGCCTGAAAGTAACCGTTCTCGGAAAGGAAGTTGACGGCGACGCCCTGTTCCCAACACAAATCCATCGCCGGCGGGCTGATTATCGATGGGCCGAACACGCAGATGGATTCGAGATGATGGATGGGCACGGATAACTTCCGATTGCCGACCACCGACTTGGGATTGCGCTCTTCGACTGGCAGGTCGGGCGGATACTCCGGCACTTCGATTTGCAGCGTGAGATGATCGCGATTGACGTAGCTGCCGGGCGTCAGCAGGTAGAGTGTATTTTGTTGGATTTCTGGCATGGGAACTCACCGCCGATTGCGTGGATGATACGGATTCATGCTGACCACAACTCCTTCTGGAAGCGTTGGACGCGCCGAGCGGACTCAGCGTCCGTGAGGCGCGGCAGACAGATTTCGTAGAGCGAACATTCCTCGCAGCGGGGCTCGAACTTGGCGGACGGCACGGCGCCGGACTCAACCAGCGCCCGCAGATCCGCTACTGCTTTCTCGGTGAGCGCACGGAGTTCGGGTGTGAACTCGACTTCGCGCCGGCGTTTGCTGGCCGCGTGAAAGATCGCACCCCGCTCGATCTTGCAGGCAAACATTTCCTCCAGGCACAACGCCTGCGCGCAGAGTTGTGCGTCATCATTTTCGAACTGGCGTCGCTTGCCCTTCTTATATTCCACCGGGTGAAGCGATTTCGGGTTTGGGGTCTCGGATTTCGGATTTGACTCCACTTCCACCTCGACAATATCGCACTTGCCGGAAACTCCGAGCCGCTCCGAGAACACCGGCAACGCCCGCAAGAGTTTCACTCCCTTGGCCACTTCATAACCCGGCAGGTCAGTGTGCTCGTGGCCGATATCGCCGAGGACGGTGTGCTCGTTCTCCGAGCGCCAGCCTTCAATGAGCTTCAATGCCGCCCGGCGCGGGCAGTACAAGAAGTCATTCAACGCGCTGAGAGGAAGCGGGTCCATTTACAGAGCAAATCCACCTTGTTGTTGGGCTTTAATCAGCGGCAGGACTCCTTTCGTCCAACCGAGAAAATCGTCGTAGTTGCCTTCAAGCAGCGCCCAAAGCTCGTCATTTGGTCCGATGCGCTCGATTGGGAATTTACGATCATCCAACCGGCTCGACCAAATCTGAACGCTGTTATCCATGACCTCACGCCAAGATGGAAACTGTGATCGGTCGAGGCTCTTGATTCGTGAGATCAAGCCGGCATCCACCAAAACAGTTTGAGTAGGGGCATCAATGATTCGGCAAAGCTTAGCGACTTCGGGGTAGTCCGCCACTTTTTCCGCGCGTTCGATTTCCTTGATTTGCAACGCCTGCGTTCCCCGATCATTTCTTAACTCCAAACGTAGCGCCTCCGTGCAGTCTTCGGGGGAAGGTTGGCGGCCCTGCTCGGAGCAGTTTTTGAAGAGCTTTGCCAGAATTTCCCGTGCGACCTTGGCTTGCGGGTGCGGCGAGAGACCACCAGATTCGTCATGCCGGAAATCCCAGACCTCGGTGTCTTGATGCTCGCCTGAACGGCTGGCGCGACCGGCAATCTGGAGCAGGTTGACCAGCCCCCAGCTTTCACGGAATGCAGAGCGGAAGGAAAAGTCCACGCCCGCCTCGACGCAACTGGTCGCTACAAGACACCAATCGTTCTCCGCAGAACACAACCGCTCCCGCACGTGCCGCACCGTTTTCGCGCGGTCAAGCGGAGTGAGCGCAGTAGAGATGTGCTCGACGTTCAGCCCGAACTTGCAGTCTTCGCGCAGATGGTTGGCCAGCACGGCGGCGGATTGCACCGTGTTCAGAATGACGAGGCGCGGGCCTGGCTTGCTTAGAACAAACTCTCCGAGTTGTGGCAGTGAGAGCCGGTCGGGCCTCGTGCGGATGTTGATACGCTTCTCCTCGAAGCCTTTCGTCCGGTTGGCCACTTCCGGCGACACGAGTTCCGGGATTTCACGGCGTTCGTTTGATGGAACGAAGTCGTCCAACGTCCAGAAGCGCGTCAGTGAGCCGGAAGCGAGGACGAGGTAACTACCCCAGTCGTCGCAAAGCTCGCGTAGCCAGCGGAACATCTGTGGCCAAAGAGCGGCGGGCATGGCAGCGTGGGCTTCGTCCACGAAGATGGCCGAACCGGCAACTTGATGGAGCTTTCGCAACGAAGCGGTGTCTTTCGCCGCCACCGTCTCGAAGAACTGGACCGCGGTGGTAATGACGATGGGCGAATCCCATCGGGCAGCCAGATGGCGAAGCTCGTAACTTGCGTAGTCCACCCGGTGGTGATGCGCCGCCACAACCGCACCCATGTCCGCTGGAGTTTCATTCGTCAGCCGCAGCGCCTGACGATACACGTCCACGGATTGATCAATGATGTTGGTGAACGGTAGAACGACGAAGACACGACGGAGTCCTCGCTCTGCTGCTGCCCGCAACAGATGCGCCATCACGGCGGTCGTCTTGCCGGTGCCCACGGGACTGTCGCAGGCCAAGATGTTCTCGCTCGCTTTCACGTCGCGTTCGCGGCAGGCACGATAGACTTCCTGACGCAACTCGCGGCGAAGCTGCTCGCGTTCGCCTTGTGGATTGGCCTTCGCGGCGAGTTCGGCAACGTAGCGATCCAACGCGGCCAATCTCTCGGCAGCGTGTAGCTGCGGCGACTCAACTGGACGCTCATTCCCGTAGTGCCGCGCGGTGTCGCTGTGGTCGGCGTCAACCAGACACGACAGCAAGAGGCGGCGAACCAAGCTGCTAAAGCCAGGTTTGGCAACGCGGTTTACCGGCTGGAATATCCTCGCGTGGTTAGCCAAGTAAGTCTGAAGCTCCGCGTCAGTGCGCTGGAATGTCTTCATACCTGTGTTGCCCACATCTTTCTCCAAGTCCCGGAACATCCCCGCCAAACCGTTTGCGTTCTTCGCCCGTTCCTCCGGGAAAGACGGCAATCCAACGTGGTGGGCATACGCGGCCACGGCGGCTTCAGCGTGTTTCCCTTTGAGCAAGTACGCCGTGCCCGCGTCCACATGGTTCAGCCGCGTCTGCCGCCGATTGCGACGCAAATCGTCTTGGAAGATTTCGTCGAGCTTCCCGAGGTCGTGGTAGTTGGCTGCCATCTCCAAGGCAGCGAGAAAGTCCTCCCGCCACTTCGGAGCGAACGCCGCTGCCTCCCGGCCGAACTGCATCGCCAACCGGATGACTTCGCCGACGTGCGCCGTATAGGTTTGCTCCGGCGCGCCGTCATGTGCGGAATGGGCCAGCGGCTCAGTCACAGCGCGTAGTCGGTGTGGTCGCCCACATCTGCCCAGGTCAGCGTCTTATCGCCCTGCTTGCGGACGACTTTGCCTTTGATGTCATCCCAAGTCGGGATGCTGTAATCCGCACGCAACTCGCTGGGTTTGGTTTTGTCAGTTTCCGGGATGCGCTTCGGCATCAAAGCATCCAACAGCGAGAAGTCTGAGAACGAGCCGAGCGGGTCTTTGTGGACGACGGTGTGTGCGTGAATGATTTCAACCTCGGTCCGGATGACCGACCGGCTGTGCGGGTAGGCGTGCTTCAGCAGATGGAGCATGACTTGCACATCCGCCAAGGTGCATCCAGTCTTGCGAGCCTGCGTCGGATTGACGAAGAAGGGCACGGTGTAAAGGCCATGCTTCACAACCCGGAATGCCATGGGAGCCATGCCACGGTCTTTGCCTTCCTCGACACCCGACTTGTTCGTCCACGTCTGGAACTCGATCTCAATCGGTGCCACCGAAACGCCCACGCCGAAATGTGCCACCCCAGCGCGAATTGTGTCCTTGCCGCCTTCTTCGAGGAATGTATTACCAAACAGCCGAGCGTCCCAATAGGTCTCCTTGAACTTCTGAAAATCGTTTTCCAAGAGCTTTTTGATTTCCTCTCGCTTGCGGCCCCTGCTTTCGAGGATTTGGAATCGACTGTCGGCATCCGCTCCGAGCCTCAAGTCCTCTTTCAATTGGGTCCAGACAAGACTGTCTTGGCCGTCGGTTCTCTCGACTAAATCGCGCAGCTTACGCTTGATGGACACAGGCGAAATCTCGCCTTTGCCGTCGGGACGCTGGCGCGGCGAGCTTTCTCGCTCCGGGTCGCCGTTGGGATTGGATTTGCGCACTTCGATGACGAGAAGTCCGGTGACGCGAGGGACGCGGCTATCGGACATGGTTTTTCGTTCTTCCTGTTTCATAGGATTCAGTCCTCCTTGGTTTCAGATTTTGGGTGATCGGCTAGGTAGCCGAGTAGCACTTGCGCTTTGTGGATGTCCTCCATCCGTGCCGGTAATGTGGCGATATCAAGGTGCCGTTCACACTCGGCCATCTGCCTGACAAACCAATGCACCAATCCGGCATCCTCGCTGGTGTAGCTATCACCCCAGCCCTTGTAAGGACGGATGCGCTCGGCCAACCGGGCCAGAGCAGCCACCGGATTGTCGAGAGCGAGGTTGAACAGCGAATTGCCTAGCAGTTCTGACGGCGCATCCACTTTGCCCCGCTTGCGTTTTTCATCGGAGGTGCGGACCCATTTGCAGTATTGGAAATGCAGACTGTCCGCCAATGCGAGCAGCCGCCCGACTTGATATGTGGAGTCTTTCATAAAGCTCCCGTGCTGTTGTTTGAGTTGGTTCAGGAGGATGCCGAGAAGTGCGACGGCTTTGAGAACCTGCCAGCGCGCTGGTTCGTTCAACGCCTTGAAGTCGGACGTGGCCTTCAATCGGCCGGCGGCGACGAAGACGGCGCGCATCCTGGCCAGCAGGGTTTGCAGCGCAAACCGTGTCTTGCCTTCTCTCACCGGGAGCGGTGCTACAAAAATGTCGTAGGCATCGGAGACGGAAATAATACGTTGAAAATCCGACCTGAAGCCACCGTCACTGTTGGAGGACCAGACCCGATTGAGAACGCAAGACGTTTCCAAAGGACTGGGAACGGTGCGCGCCTTCCACACGACTTTCTTCGTTTGCCTGTCGAAGAAGGGCAACGTCACCGGCGGGCAATTGAGCGCCCCTGTCTGCCAAACCGTTGAGGCGTCCATGACTTCACGCACTCTAAAACTCCGGTTGAGGCTAACTTGCTTGTTCGCCTTATCCAACGGCGCGATGGCGATGAGGCGAATGAGTTGGTTGGGATTGGCTGCAACCTTGCCCACCAATGCGTCGAGAACTGGCCCGGCAGAAGCAGCAAAGTCTGGTGTGTCAAAGCTCGCTGCTTCGCTTCCGAACAGTTCGACATAGGGATCGGTGGCATCCGGTTCTTCTTCCAAATAGGCGATCAGTAAATCCTGTTTGCCTGCTCGGCTGCCGGGAATACCCCGGCACGTTCTGCCGACGCTGGGTCTCCCCCCGAGTGCTGTCAGCGCCAAGTCATCCCCCGCAAGAGTGAACAGCGCTCCGGCCATCTTTTCCACCAATTCGGCGGACACTTTGAATGTCTCCGCCTCGCCCAAGCCGTAGCGGAAGAAGCAGCCGGCTTCAGCCGTGTTGTTGGAGAAGAGTTTGGTATTACCAAGGAGAGCCAGCTTTGGCTCCGGGAATTTGTCGGGGATGGAGCAATCCTGCCCGCTGTAAGCATCCCGTGCAGGGATTGGCGTCTTCGCTGACTGCTTTTTTCGACGAGACGACTGGGCAGCAACACGTCTTGACCCAGCATCGTATGGCCGTGGTTTGTGTTCAAGCAGGTGTTGATTTAGCTGGCGGGCGATCCGAGGGTCGGCGACTGGCAGAGCCCGCGTGTTTCCGTCAGCGAGGTCGAGGAACACTGGAACCTGCAACTTCTCGTCGGCTGCTTGTTTCGCGCGCCAGTAGCCCTCTGAACTCAACGGGTCCTTGCACTTCGGCAAGTGGGTCTTGCCGAAAAGCATTTCGGCGAACATAACCCAGTCCTCTCGACTGAAATCGACCTGCGACTGGCTAATGCAAGCGGCCAGCTTCTCGGCAAATTCAGGAAGCTCGCACTTGGCCTTGGCAACGACGTCCAGCAGCTTCCGAAAATTCTCCAAGTCGGAGCCTGAACCGGCGAAATCCGCCTTCAGCCACCCGACAAGCTCCTGCATAGAGCGGCGGAATTGCGCGGCTTGGCTGTCGGTGAAGACTGCGGCGGAAGTATGCGAGAACAAGCCCACGGCAGCTTTGGCCATGTCCGTTGCCGAAGCGCCTTTGCTCCGCTGCGCCTCGACGAGAGCGTGAAGGCTGGCTGCCTTAACGGTCTTGGGCAGAAGGCGCAAAGGCAAAGGCAGATTGTAACCCGGGAAGCTGGAGCCCTCCGAACTGTGAGAGACCCGCACGAGTCTTCCAGCCACCTCGCTGGGCAGCACTTTGAGCCTTTGGGGAGCCGCCCGCGAGTCGAGTTCAATCAGCAATAGTTCGCGCTTGCCCATTGGCTCGACGGCCGAGTGTGGCACAACGAGCGGCACGCGCCGTCTCTCCATTGCTGTGACAACTTGGTAAAGTTCGTTAAGCACGGTCGTTGTCTCCGCGTTTGTATTCCAGCACACCGTTGTTGACTCGGACGCTGCGCAGGTAGCTCTCGTGTCCGCGTTTCCCGTTCTGCGGTTGGTCGAAGACCATTTCGAGAAATGCCGGGATGACGTGGTTCTCAGTCACGCACACCGACGTGATTTCGCGGAATGGCCCCACGTAGTCAGGCGCGAATTCTTTCCAGCCGAGGCACGGCGTGTAGAACCATTGGCCGCGTTCGAGCCGCCGGCTGAAAGCGTCCACGTAGGCGTGCGGAGCGCATTGGCCATCTGGAGAAACAGCCGGTTCACGGTTCGGGCCTCGGTTCCAGTCCACCTCGGCATGGAGCCGGTAGCAGACGTTGATCAACACCTGCGCGAACAGTTGAAGCGAAGCGCCGTTCTTGATCTGGTCGCTCTTGCGGAGCGGCCCGCCGTAATTGAAGGCGTAACGATGCAATTGGACAGGGGCGCAAATCTCACACTGGGTCGGGCGCACGTTCACGGACCTCCAGCGCAGGATGGATTCAAAGATGCCTTTGACCGCGCTGAAGGTCGGCGCGACGTAAGACACAGGATTGGGCATTGTATCGGGCCTTGCCCAAAGCGCCGTCGGCCCGGAAATCTCAAGTCTCACTTCGTAGTCGCCCATAATCCTCCTGGCGAGATGGGGGCATTGCGCAGGTGGTCGGCCAGCAGTTGCCGTCAGAGTCTTCCTTCGTGTGCGCGTAGTAAACCATCCTCGCCTTCTCCCAGCCACCGAACTCACGCAACAGATCACCTTGTTACCGCGTTGCCCCCGAAAATTCAACGGCAATCTCCTGCGTCAAAGATTCGCCGCAACGCGGGCGCGGAAATCTGCGAGAGAACCCACAATACACAGCGACGAGAAAACAGGCGAGACGCCCGTTCTACCTTGGCGGAAACGGCGGCAGGCAAGGATGCCCGCGCCACATCGTCGGGGTCAGATCCGCACTCTGGACAAGCCTTGCGGCGAGGTATCAGAATTCAGAAGACAAGACATGATTGGAAAGGCTGGTTGACAGGCGTGCCGAATGGCGGGTCTTACGACAGTCCAGTTACTTCAGACGCAGTTTCTTCTTCACTTCCGCAAGGGAATAGCTCGGTTTGCCGGCATCCTGGGCGCGCGCTTCCAGGAGATCGAGCGAATCCAACAGATCCTCAATCTCCTCGCGGATGTCGTGAATCTGACGCAGTATCTGCTGACGTTGCTTTTTGAAGCTAGCGGTTGTCATCATGCTAATCATAAATCTTTCGGCGATGCCCGATCTTCTGGATCAAAACCCGGTCACTTTCGACATCAAATAGAACCCGATAATCACCCATCCGCAAGCGAAAACCGTACTCGGCATTCCGTAATGCCTTGATGTCCCCGTGAAGGCCAGATTCCAGACGCTCGATTTTTCGCACGATCTGGGCCGCGTGACGTGGTGGTAGCGATGAAAGGTTGTCCATCGATTCTTGTGAGAATCGAATCTGATACCGAACCTTGCTCATGGATGCTCCGTCCCCGGCAGATTCACTGTCCAGCCGTCCGGCGCAACAGCCGACGTGCGCCGAAGCCCGCTACATTTCTGTGCGCAGGTCGCTCTCGGTCGTGCAACTTTGTACCGGGCCCGGGTCTACTGTCCATACAGTAAAACCTGTAGTTTTTGTACAGGGAAAACTGCAGAGGCTTCGTTCGCGGGTGCGATCAGTGTAGCCGCACCGTTTATCGGTGCGTCCGCTCGGGTTTGCCGAAACGAAGTGAAAACGTGCGCCAGCGAACGCGGGCTAAAGCCCGCGGCTACAGCGAGCATCCTCGCCGTTGCAGTTGCGATGCCGTCCCGCCCTTGCGGCGGGCAAGTCCACCACATTGGCCAGTAAGTCCCCTTCACAGGATGTACAATCTGCGTCGTTGCGCGTACAAACTCCGTCGCAGCGTGGACAAACTTTGTCGTTGCACGGGGTGACAATCGAGTTGCAACGCGCGACGGGACACTTCAACCATCACCATGTTCCAATTGCTTGACGCGGGTTACCCACTGCATCGGCCAAGCAGGGAAACTTGACAGATTCTGGTTTTTATCAAGCACGTTCCGGCGCCACCGCCTATTCTCCACGTCTGGCAAGAGCTTTGCTACGTCACCCCGCGGATGGAACGTCAGGCGCAGTCATCCACGAAAGGCAGGTGAATCACAATGGCAAAAAACGAAACACGCCGAATCAGTCCGCAGGTCATCAGCGATGATCTGAACTCCTTGACGGCCTTGCGCGGGATCGAAGACTACGATCCGCGAGACGAAGATTACACCGTCAAGAAACTCGACGCACTCAAGACGGCAATGGAAACAGCGCAAGAAGCCGAAACGCGGGCGGAAGCCACGTTGAAGGCCGCACGCGATGACGCCAATGCCGCCGAATGGGAGTTCCATAACGCCATGCTGCGCGTCAAGCAGTTCGTCATCGCCCAGTTCGGTGAGGACTCCAATGAGGTGCATGCTGTCGGTTTGAAGAAGAAATCCGAGTACAGGACGCCGACCCGCAACAGCAAGACGGAGCCCGCATCCGCAGTTGGTCCTGCCTAGCAGTTGCTGTAGCCGAAGCGTGAGCTTCGGTGCTGAGACTCATGCCCCAGCTACGAGATTTGCCCAGTCGCAATTGTTTATCCAGGCCGAGGTCCAGATGCCTTGGCCCTCGTGTTTATAGGGCCGGTACGCAGGTGCAAAACCTGCGGTTGCACGGCTACGACGTCTGGAGGTTGAGCACGCGGCGCGTTTCGCGGGCGATCATCAGTTCTTCGAGGGTATGGATCACCAGAATCCGCCCCGGCGAATCTGTTGCGGCCACGTCGGCATCCGGCCGGCAGGTGGCATTGCGCTGCGCGTCGAGCCGCAGCCCAATACATTCCAATCCTTCGCAGGCGGCAGCTCGGAGTGCCGGCGAGCCTTCGCCCACGCGGTCCGTGAATATGAGCGCATCAACGCCTCCCAAGGTAACGGCCAACGCACCAATCGTGGAACGGACCGCGTCGGCAAAGATGTCGAACGCCAGCTGCGCCCGTTCGTTGCCCTGATTGGCGGCCGCTTCCACCGCCGCCATATCGGCGGATATGCCGGAGAGTCCCGCCAATCCCGACTGATGATTCAGTACATCATCGATGTCATCAACCGTCAGTCCACACCGACGCTGAAGGTGAATCAGGACGCCTGGATCTACCGAGCCCGACCGCGTGCCCATCATCAGGCCTGCGAGCGGCGTAAACCCCATTGTCGTCATGACCGGGGCGCCGCCACGGACAGCCGTTGCGGAACAGCCACCGCCAAGGTGGCAAGTGACCAGGCGCAATTCGGCCTGGCCGCGACCCAGCAGTTCCGCCGCCCGACCCGCGCAGTAGGCATTGCTGATCCCGTGAAACCCGAAACGTCGCACGCCCCATTTCTCGTACCATTCATAGGGCAGCGGGAAGACGTGCGCCCGCGGCGGCAGTCGTGCAAAGAACGCCGTGTCAAATACCGCGACTTGCGGAATTCCCGGTAGTGCGACTTCCGCCCCTTTGATCGCCTCCAACGCAGGGGGATTGTGCAGCGGCGCAAGCTCCGCCAGCCGGGCGATCGTCGCTTTCACGTTGGCGTCGATCCGCGCTGCGTCTTGAAACTCGGCGCCCCCGTGGACCACCCGGTGCCCGACGGCCTTGATGTCGTGCTTGGCTCCCAAGGCTTGAATGGCACACTCGGTCGCCGCCTCGTCGTCGGACACGGCAACCACGGATTTGGTCTCCGGGTCGTGACGACGACGGATTGTCAACCTCGCCTGCCGACGGTCGCCGCTGGGCCAGTCGATGGAACCGGACACGAGAGTTTCCTGCGCTCCGAGATCGAAAAGCCCGAATTTAAGACTTGTCGAGCCTGCGTTGATGACCAAGATGCTCATGAGAGATCGAATGACTCAGTAGCGACGCATTTTATCCCACCGAAGCTCTCGCTCGCAAGGGTCTCCTGAGATTCGATGGGTCTGCCAGCAGCCGCAGTTCGAAACCGGTTGTGTGCCGGGCGCAGATATGTTATGTGGGCTGGGCCACCAGGTATTGCAGGACGAACGCTGGTCATGGTTCGCATGCGGTGGAGATGGCGACACGTTGCGAGTGGGGTGTCGGTGAAGCTGAGGTATCTATGAAGATTGCCATGTTTTCCTGGGAGGCTCTGCACGGCTGGTCGGTGGGCGGTGTAGCGGCCCACGTGACCGAGTTGGCGGCGGCTCTGCAGCGCGCCGGACATGAAGTGCACGTGTTCACCCGCCCGACTTACGGGAGTGGCGGAGTGACACGGTTGGACGGCGTTTGGTATCACTATTGTCCCCACAATCTGTGTCGCGATTTCGTGGACGAGATTCAGGAGATGTGCCGCTCGATGGCCTGGCATTTTTGCCAGACCGAGAATTACATCGGGCACTTCGACGTCATTCACGGGCACGACTGGCTTGCTTCCAACGCCGTGGTTTGGATCAAGCAGGGCCGGCCCGATCACAACGCGGTTCTCACCATGCACTCCACCGAATACGGGAGGTGCGGCAACTGTTTCTGGGGTGGCAGCTCCGCCCGCGTGCGGGACCACGAGCGACACGGGACGTATTGCGCCGACCGGGTCATCGCCGTCAGTGGTGCACTGAAGGGCGAACTCATGTGGATGTACAATTTGCCGGACTGGAAATGCTGGGTGATCCACAACGGTGTGTCGGCGCACAAATTCAACGGCTGGCTCAATCCGGGCGACGTGAAAGCCCGCTATGGCATTGGGCCGATGGATCCGACCGTCTTGTATGTCGGACGAATGACGGTGCAGAAGGGCCCGGACCTGTTGCTGGAGGCAATCCCGGGGCTGCTGCGTTATTATCCACACGCCAAATTCATTCTGGCAGGCGAGGGTCATTTACGGGGAGCCCTTGAACACCGGGCCCGATCGTTGGGAGTGCAGCATGCGATTCGCTGGTTTGGGTACATGCCGAGCGGCCAAGCGGTCGAGTTATTCAAGGCCTGCGATGCGGTCTGCCTGCCCAGCCGCAACGAGCCGTTTGGCATCACCGTGTTGGAAGGATGGGCCGCCGGGAAGCCGGTGGTCGCGTCGCAGTACGGCGGGCCGGGCGAATTCGTCTGGCACAATGTCAACGGCCTGAAGGTCTATCCCACTGTGGAATCCATCGGGTGGGGATTGGGCACATTGTTCACCAACTGGGAATGGGCGCGCTGGATGGGTCGCAACGGGCGGGTGGCGGTCGAATCAGCTTTTACGTGGGACAGGATTGCGGAGACGACCGCCCAATGCTACCGTTCGTAGAACAATCTGACGTGAAGACAAAAACAGAAATAAAGGAGGCAGTGTAATGAAAGGCAACCAAGCGGCTGGCACATGGAGTCGGGCGGGGACAAGGACCGGCTCTCAGGACGAGGCGGTAGAACTGAAGCTGACTGCGCCCAAGGCGCGCTCCGTATCGGTAGCAGGAAGCTTTAACGGCTGGGATGCCAAGAGCAACCCGTTGAACAAGGAATCGGGAGGAGTCTGGCGCACGTCTGTGTCGCTGTCCCCCGGTCGGTACGAATACCGGTTCGTCGTGGATGGCCAATGGCAAGAAGACCCCACCGCAAAGGAATCGGCGTTCAATCCCTATGGCGGGCGTAATTCGGTGTTGGTGGTTCGCGGCCCGTCGCGTCGCGCAATCGCCGAGGCGGAGGACGACTAGGCCGACGCCCTAGACGCAGCCAGAACTTCTCGTGGAACCGCTGTCGCCACTCGTGGAGACGGACCTCCCCGCCGTAGCATCGGCGGACGGGCCCAATCCATCGCCGCCAAGCCTGCTGACTGCGGACGACGTGGACCAGTTCGCCAAGGGGGAACACTCCCGGTTGTACGAGAGACTTGGCGCACATCCGGTCGGCGGGTCGGCGGCAGGAGGAGTGTACTTTGCGGTGTGGGCACCGCAGGCGGCCCAGGTATCCGTCGTGGGCGACTTCAACAACTGGGAGACCGGCGCGCACCCGTTGCAGCGCTGGCGGGATTCCGGGGTGTGGGAAACGTTTGTTCCAGGAGCGCCACGAGGGTCACTCTACAAGTACCGAATCGTCTCGAAGGTCAACGGCCACTCGCTGGACAAGGCCGATCCGTTCGCGTTTTACACCGAGGTGCCACCGCGGTCGGCGTCGGTCATTTGGGACCTCGAGTACGCGTGGGGCGATGCAACATGGCTGGAACAGCGGCGCAATCACAACTGGCCGGCGCGGCCGATCTCGATTTACGAGGTACACGCCGGCTCGTGGATGCGCGTGCCCGAGGAGGGGAATCGTTGGTTGACGTATCGGGAACTGGCGCCAAAACTGGCGACGTACGTGCAGGAGATGGGCTTCACGCACGTAGAATTGCTGCCGCTGATGGAACATCCGTTCTACGGGTCGTGGGGTTACCAGCCCACCGGTCTCTTTGCGGCGACCAGCCGCTATGGCTCGCCGCAGGATCTGATGTACCTCGTCGATTACCTGCATCAGCGGGGCATCGGCGTGATTCTGGATTGGGTCCCCGTGCATTTCCCGTACGACGCACACGCCTTAGCGCGGTTTGACGGCAGTTGCTTGTACGAACACGCCGACTCCCGCAACCATCATCTTCCCGAGTGGCAGAGCGTGCTGTTTGATTATGAGCGTCCCGAGGTGCGTAGCTTTTTGCTCAGCAACGCGCTGTTCTGGCTGCGTCAGTACCACGTGGACGGCCTGCGGGCTGACGCGGTTTCGTTCATGGTATATCGCGATTATTGCCGCAAACCGGGGCAGTGGAATCCCAATCGTTACGGCGGTCGCGAGAATCTGGAGGCGGTGAGTTTCCTGCGTCAGTTGCACGAGAAGCTCGCCGTTGAGTTTCCCGATGTGCTGACCTGTGCCGAGGAAGCAACGACGTACCCGATGGTCTCCCGCCCGACGCGCGACGGCGGATTGGGGTTCACCTTCAAGTGGGACATGGGTTGGATGCACGACACCCTCGAATACATGAGCAAACCGTTTCACGTGCGCCGCGGCCTGTTGAACAAGCTGACGTTCCGGATGATGTATGCATTTGCCGAGAATTTCGTCTTGCCGCTGTCGCATGACGAGGTGGTGCACTGCAAGCGGTCGCTCCTGAGCAAATTGCCTGGCAACGTCTGGGACAAGTTCGCCGGGCTGCGCTTGCTGTACGGTTATCTCTACGGCCAACCGGGCAAGAAACTTCTGTTCATGGGGGGCGAGTTCGGCCAGTGGCGCGAGTGGAACCACGATCAAAGTCTCGACTGGCACTTGTTGAGTGAACCAGCCCACCGCACCCTTCGGCAATGGGTTCGCGACCTGAACCGCGCCTACGCGCAATGGCCGGCGCTGCACGAGTTGGATTGTGACCCGGCCGGGTTCGAGTGGGTCGATTGCCACGACCACACCAATCAGGTGCTCAGCTTCCTCCGCAAAGGACGCGACGGCGACCAGGCGGTGCTCGTCGTCTGCCATTTCCTGCCGGGAGTGCTGCGCAATTATCGCGTAGGCGTCCCGTGGCCGGGCCGGTGGCGGGAACTGCTCAACAGCGACGCCCGCGAGTACGGCGGGAGCGGGGCTGGCAACAATGGCGGCGCGACCGCGGAGGACTACTGGTGGCATGGCCGGCCTCATTCGCTAACCCTGACGATACCGCCGCTGGCGGCTTCGTTTTTTGTCTATGAACCACCTCCGGCGGACGACGCCGTAGTGCCGGAGGTTGAAGAAGCCGCCCCACCCCGAGCGCACGATCCAATCATGCCGCAATCGGAAGATGCACCAGCCCCAATCGAGGGACCGTCCGATGGCTGAGGTTTATCACGCACTCGGGTTGCACATGCACCAGCCGCTGGGCAACCTGATCGCCCTCCACAACAGCCCCGAGCGATGGGAAGCCAAACAAATCCTTTGGTGCTACGATCGTCCGACCCGCATGCTCGAAGGCTATGAAGACGTGGCCCGTTTGCATTTGAGTTTTTCGGGCACGCTGCTCAAACAACTCGAAGACCCCGGCGTGCGCGAGACGTTTCATGATGTGGTAAATATCGAGGATTTTCTGGCTCGCTACCGGCGCGCCAATATCGAGTACCTGGGCAGCGGGCTGTATCACTCGGTGTATCCCCTGATCCCGCCGGCGGACTGGGATGCGCAGACAGCTTGGTGGCAGGGGTTGGGACGACACCTGCTCGGCCGAGAACGGTTCGACGGGTTCTGGCCTCCCGAGATGGGTTTCTGCATGGAAATGATCCCCGTGCTCGCGCGCCACGGCTACCGATACGTCATTGTGGATTGCTGGTATATCAAACCCAAACGCCCCATGCGCTGGGAAGAACTGCGCTACCGGCCTTACCTGGCCCGTTACGACGGCGCCGAAATCGTCGTCATACCCCGCGACCGTGAACTGTCCAACGCCCAACTCAGTGGGTTGGATCCCGGGTGGTTTCAATACGAGGTGCAGCAGCGGACCAAGTTCTGCGATTTTCCGGCGCTGGTGACGACGTGGACGGATGGCGAGAACGGCGGCTGGTTCCGGGCTCCGCGCGTCGAGAGCGGTTTCTGGGGATACTTTTATCGCCCGATTCTGGATCGCTACCGCAGCGGCACCTTGGGATTCGCGCCGATCCACATCAGCGAATACCTTCGTCGCTTCCCCCCCACCGAGGAAGTCGCGGTCCATCGCGGCGCATGGAATACAGAGCATCATTGGGGAGGCGACTTCACCCAGTGGACCGGCTCGCTGCTCCAGAAGAAAGGGTGGGACGAAATCCGCAACGCCAGTCGCTACTACCAGCAGGTCAAGCAGACGTTCGACCAACGTGGCCAGGCGAATGGCGACCGCGAAGAAGTCCGTCTCCTGATCACACGAGCCTACGACCATATCTTGACGGCGGAAACCAGCTGCAACTTCTATTGGGGTAGCCGCTGGGTGTATCGATCGTTCGACGACATTGAGCAAGCCTACCACTTGCTCGACACGGCCCTGCACCAGATGGGAAAAGCCCCATGACGCCCGAACCGATCCCGGAAATCATCGAGGGCCTGCCCAACATTTCGGGTTGGGAAGCGCAAGTGGAGGCCGCGTCGACTCATCGGGGGCGGGTGTTTTTGGAACGCACACCCATTCGTCTTGACCGGCTGCAATCGGCTTTCGGCGTCGCGCTGCACATGCATCAGCCGTTGGTGTTTGACGATGGCGATCTGCATCAGGCGCGGATGATCGGCAATCTCCAGTACATGATGGAGCGCCAGCACATCCACGGCAACCACGATGCGCCCGTATTCGCCTGGTGTTATACCCGCATCGCCGATTTCATTCGTGAGTTGGTGAACGCGGGCCGGCATCCGCGGGTGATGCTCGATTATTCGGGCGAACTCCTGTTCGGCCTGCGCCAGATGCAACGGGGCGACATCATTGATAACCTGCGCAGCGTCACGGTGGACGAAAGATACTGGCCGCACGTCGAATGGCTCGGAACGATGTGGGGCCACGCCGTCGTGCCGTCCACGCCCGTTCCTGACGTCGGGCTGCACATTCGCGCTTGGCAACACCACTTCGCGGCCATTTTCGGCTGGGGAGCACTGGGACGCGTACGCGGGTTTTCGCCGCCGGAAATGCACCTGCCGAACCATCCCGACGTCTGTTTCGAATACGTCCGGGCCTTGCGCACGTGCGGCTACGAATGGTTGGCTGTGCAGGAGCACTCCGTTGAAGAACTTGATGGCCATGGTCTGCGAGAGCGTTACCTGCCGCGCCGGCTGATCGCGCGCAATTCGAAGGGTGAGGAGACGTCAATTACGGCGGTGATCAAGACCCAAGGTTCGGATACGAAGCTCATCGGCCAGATGCAGCCCTTTCACGAAGCCCAAGGCCAGCACCCACGCAACCAGAGAGGCGCGTCCATTCCACCGTTGGTGTTTCAGATCAGCGACGGCGAGAACGGCGGCGTAATGATGAACGAATTTCCCCAGAACTACAATCAGGTCTGGCATCAAGTGGGCAGCGAAGGCGTCGTCGGACTCAACGTCACGGAGTATTTGGAGTTGTTGGGGGCCGCGGGTGTTACGGAACGGGATTTCGAGCCCATCCAGCCGCTCCACCAGCACAAGATTTGGAAGCAGGTCGGTGATCCGCCAACGCCCGAGCGCGTCAACCAGCTCATTGAGGAACTCCGGCAGCACGACCACCGATTCACCATGGAAGGCGCCTCTTGGACCAATAACCTGAGTTGGGTGCGCGGTTACGAGAGCGTGCTCGACCCGATGAACAAGCTCAGCGCGTTGTTCCATGAAACAACTGATCACCGCCACGTGGACAAACGCAGTCGCGCCTACCGCAACGCATTGCTTCACCTATTGGCGACGCAAACCAGTTGCTACCGCTATTGGGGTGGACAGGGCCGCTGGACCGATTACGCGCGCGAACTCTGCCGACGCGGGACCGAGATCCTGAAGCACGACCTGTAAACGCTCGCCGGGACACCCCCCACACACGCGAACAAAAACGCCCGAGGCCGCCAAACGGCGGCCTCGTCAACTTGCTGGATTCAATTTACCCGAATTACTTGGCTAAGCCGGACTTGTTCTGCTTTGCCGTGTACTGCAAATTCGTGGTTGCCATGAATGCTTCCGTGTCCAGAAGCAAGACCACCGGCACGTTGGTTATCAGCACTCCCGGCTTCGGTAGGTTTGTATTGGTGATGCTGTAATCGGCCCACGGGATCTGCCATGACCCTTTCTTCAACGTGGCCTTAAACTTCCACAGAGCGGCCTTCTTGTTGTAGGCTGGCTTGTTGAACTTGCTGAGACCGTTCACGCCGATCCCACGCTTGTTGAGGGCAAAGGATACCTCGGCACCGCCAATATCCAAGGTCGCCGACTTGTTGGCGAAACTGTAACCCGCCGGCAGGTCAAACGAGCCCATGACAACACATGCGTCGCCATTGGTCTTGGCGAAATTTGGCTGCAGATGCAATTGGGTAACGTTCAGTTGACACGCCACCACGACGGTGAAGTTGCCACTGACGAAAATATCCTCGTTGCTGACAGTCAGGCCGGCCTCATACGGTCCGCAATTGGTGCCGTAGACATGTTCCGCCGTGTTCGACGTTGACCAGTCGTTGGTCACGCCATCGCCAAACGACCACTGGAAACTCAGCGGGCTGTCGCCCAGATCCGACGTATCGAAGTTGAACACGTTCGTGTCGCCGGCCACGACCACGGCTACACTGCCGACCTGCAGCACGGCATTGGTTATCGTAAGCCCTGCAACCCCCGGTTCTGCCACATTCAGCTTCACGGCGCCGGGGGTACTGGTGTCGATCGTGTAGGTGAGCGCGCTATCGGGGGTTGTGCCGATCGTCAGGCCGTTGTAGGTGAGCGTCCCGCTATAGGTGAATAGCGTATAGCTGCCGTGAGTGAATCCGCCGCCATCGATGACGTTTAGTGTGCCGCCCAAAGTCAGGTTGCCCCGGACCACGGTCGCACTCGTATTGGTACCCAACTCGACCGTCGTGGTCGCCCCACCAGCCACCGTCACGCTGTTGGAGAACGTCAACTGGCCGAGCGAATTGGCGGGACTGAAATGGCCTCCTCCCGAGATGGTCACGCTACCGAGCACCGTGCCGAAGCCCTGCACCATGCCCCCGCATGTCGTCGTCCCCTGAAACAGCCCGCCCTGCAGGCTGAGCGTGTTACCAGCGCTAATCGTGAGCTGGGAGACATTGGTAACGACCCCCCCGGCCCCGACGATGAGCACGTTGCCTGTCGCCCCGCCGCCACCGCTGGCGTATCCGATAACCATCGTTGATTTTCCATTATCCCAAACGGCTCCTCCTTGGACCGTTGCCGTGTTGTTGTACGAGGGTGACCAAGAGGTGACGCTGCCGTTGTTGCCGATGGTGGCCGGGCCCGTGTGCGTGAACAGCCTACCGCCAGAATCCAACAGAAGCGTGTTGTTGCTAGACCCGCCGCTGCTGGACCCGCTGCCCAGTCTGAACGTGCCGACGACATCCATCACCGCAGAATTGGAGATCACCAACGTGCTTCCGAAACTGTTCGAGTTGTTGCCGATCGCAAGGGGATCCGAGTTGTTCCAGACCGTATTCGGACCGCTGAGGACAATGGTTCCAGATCCACCGGCCCCGTTGGCCAAGATCGTGGTAACCACCGAGACATTGCCGTTGGTGACGAACAGCGTGCCGAATCCGTATCTCCCGACAACGATCCGCCCGGGAACGACCAACCCCTTCCCCGCAACCGTGGAAGAGGCGAGATAAACGGTCGTGGTGCTGGTCGCCTGATCAGCCACGACAAACGCGCCAGGACTGGTTCCGCTGTATATCGGCTTGAGTTCGTGCGTGTTCAAGTCCAGCGTGACCGTGGCAGTGGTATTCGACGCGTTGCTGAAAAAGTTGCTGTCGATGTTGATAACGTCATCGGTGAGCGTCACGTAGTATGTGGCGGCATTCGTGAACAACGCGTTGTCGCCCGCGCCCGGAAAACCGCCCGCAGGACTCCAAGCGGTGGTGCTCTGCCAAACCCCGTCGCCATTCGTCCAAACGAGTGTCGCTGCATCCGCGTTACTTGTGACGGCAGCCAGCGCCAACATGACCGATAACGCCCACACCGCGACGTCTCGGCGACACTCATTCGCCGGTCGGCGGCAACGTGCCACGAGGACGGCAATCTTGGAGTTAGCCGGCTGTTGAAGTGGATAGCTGGCAGTTCGAAAATCACGCATCATTTCCCGACTCCTTGTTCTGCCGACACCCTATTGGCCTTAGGATGTGCCCGGTTCCTACACTGCGACCTGCCAAACGCGAGGGATACCGCGACGATCTCGACCGTCCTTGTGTTGGAGGTCAGCCTGAGCATTCTTGCGGTCTCCGATGCTTGGAATTCTAATCCTGAGGGATCTGGAGCGTTTGGTATGCCAAAGACTACGACGTTTCTGAAATCGGACGTGGCCCGATTTGACCGCGATGCATGTTCGGGGCCATGGGGTGCAGCACCGCCAAAAGGAGTTGGCTTATCAGGCTGCCACCGCGGCGTCTTTGGGGGCAACGTCGACTGCGCCCAGCCGGCTGTGATGACTGGGGCCGGATTCCTTCAGCTACTTCGCCAAGCCGGACTTGTCCTGCTTTGCGGTGTACTGCAGGTTGGTGGTCGCCATGAATGCCTCCGTGTCCAGCAGCAAAATCACCGGCACGTTGCTAATCAGCACTCCCGGCTTCGGCATGTTTGTATTGGTAATGCTATAGTCCGACCACGGGGCCTGCCATGACCCTTTTCTCAACGTGGCCTTGAACTTCCACAGGGCAGTCTTCTTGTTGTACGTAGGCTTGTTGAACTTGCTGACGCCGCTCACCCCGATCCCTCGCTTGTTGAGGGCAAAGGACACCTCCGCACCGCCCGCATCCACCGTTACCGACTTGCCGGCGAAACTATACTCCGCCGGCAGATCGAACATGCCCGAGACAATGCAATTGTCAGCGTTGGTCTTGGCAAAGTTCGGACTCAACTGCAGTTTGATCATGTTGAGTTGACACGCCACCACCACCGTGAAGTTGCTGGTCGTCGAGGCCAGTCCATTGCTGATGGTTACGCTGGCATCATACGGTCCGCAATTGGTCCCGTAGGTATGCTCGACCGTATTCGATGACGACCAACCGTTGGTCACGCCATCACCAAACAGCCACTGGTAACTCAGCGGGTTGCCGGTGTCGTCGGGGTCCGTGGCCCCGACGTTGAACACATTCGTGTCGCCAGCAACGACCACCGCCACATTACCCACTTGCAGCACCGCGTTGCTCGCCGTCAGTCCCTCGTTGATCGCCGGTGGCGTGTGGGCGATCGTGATGTACGCGGGCCGGCTGAGATTATTGGAGCCAGCGGGACCGATCACAGTCAGACCCACATCGTAACTGGCAAAATCAATGTAACTGTGCATCACGCTGGTCTCGGTGGTGTTGGTGGTCGTCCCGTCACCGAAATCCCAGACGCGGTCGGTAATGACCCCCGTCGAGGTATCGGTAAACGTCACGTCCAAAGGCGCAGTGGCTCCGTTGGTCGGGTTGGCAGTAAAGGCCGCGACCGGCAACCTGCCAGCACCAGCGCTGTTCGTTACGAGGCTCTTTACAGAGAGAGCACCATCTGGCGTGTAGGAATACGGCGGCGTGAACACGGTGTCGGTGCCGGAAATAAGAACGTCGGAACCGCTGGCCCTCCAGGTGACCCCGTAGGAGGTGCTGGGATAGGCGACGTTGTTGCTGCGGGCGAGCAGCAGGCCGGCGTCGCCACTGGTGACGTAGCGTTCCCACGGGTTCCTTACATTCTCGAAGAAGTTGTTTTCGATCAGGCACTGGGCATCGATGCGCGTGCGGACGCAGTAATCGTTGCCGGATGCGTTGTAGTAATTGTTGAAGCAATGGACGCGACCGAAGCGCACCGACGGCATTCGTTCCACGCACAACGTACTCCACCAGTTGTGATGAAACGTTACGTGCAGCGTGCCGAGGTCGTTGGTGTCGCCATCGTCGGCGCCGATCAGGTTTACAAAGTGGTGACCGTTGGTATAGGGCGGGGGCGTGTAGAAGAATTTACACCAGGAGACCGTAACCCAGTCGGAAGTCTTGGTGATGTCCACCTCGCCATCGCGGCAGTCAGAAAAGGTGCAGTGGTCAATCCAAATGTGGTTCGCGCCATTGATCACGGTGATGCCGTCCTCGTCGTCGGGGCCATTGAAGTTGTCGTCCGTGGGATTGGTGATGAACAGGTTTTGGACAACGATATTGCTGACGCCCGACACGTATACGTTTCCGTTGATCGTTGCATTCGTGCCGAGTCCGACGATGGTCTTGTCCGATTTGACAGTGATTTTTGTCGGGCAAAAGATGCTTCCTTGAAGCTGCACGTTATAGGGCACGTCGGTGCCGACGTATTTGATAAGGTCCAAGAGGTTGGTTACGGTGACCGTCGGACCGCCCTCGCCGCCTGTCGTGGTGCCGTTGATAGTGGCATAACCGTCTACGGCGAAGGCCGAGGAGTAGCCAGCCATGATCAGGATCGCAAGAGCGCACAGGACTGTCTTCATAATTGCATTCCAATTCTCAAGACAAAATCCCATCGAGGTGACGACAAAAAGAGCACCAGCCATGCCCAATCGCCTTCGCTGTGTCCGTCCTCTGGGTGGAGTGGGGCCAAGCTGCCCGAGTGGGAACGGCATGAAACCGGGGAATCGCCGACGGAACTGGCGGCAACTCAAAAAGCTTGCTCCGCGGGAAACAATGACCTCAGGGGAAATCTCAGATTAATCAGGACAAACGCGGTTTGGTCTCACAGACGCTACGGCCGCCGCGCAGGCATGGTCATTTCTTCGACCTCCCGTCTGCGCTTCCGGACGGCGGAACCCACTTCAGGGCAACGGTTCTCTCTTTTTCTTCGCGGGATGCCGCGGCCGCCTTGCCGCCAGGTGCGGGAGCCGGCCCGGGGACGGTGGGAACGTGGACATCACCTCTACACTTCGGACATTGCACGACGAGACCTGAACCGGCTTCGTCTATCACCAGGTGCTGTCCGCATCCCGGGCAGTCGAAAGAAATATCCACTGGCCGCGCTTCCTCCTTCCGCCGCTGAGTTCTCCGTGAACTTGAGTCCGACGCGTCCGCCGTATCCCCACGTGGGCTCGCCGGTTGCCCGCATCATACCGCGGTGCCCAAACGGAAGCAATCGCGATTTGAAGGCTGCCAGAATCCGGCTCTCGCAGCGGTCCGTGGCCGTAGAGCCCGGTCCTCATCGGCACTCTCCCGCCACACGCAGTGTCTCGACCCGCGCCGCGGCCAAAACTGGCTATCGCCGAACCGAAACAATCAACCGCGGTAGGTGGCATACGAGGTGGGCGTCTCCCACAGACGCACCTCGATGACGGGTATTCCCCTCGCCCGGGCGTGTTGAAAGATGAGCCGGGCGATGTTCTCAGCCGTCGGGTTTTGGTCCATCGCGTAGAAGAGTTCGCCCCGTTGCTTCAACACGGGCAAAATCGGATCGTCCTTGCACAACAACATGCGATGGTCGAGTGTTTCATCGATCCAGTTCTTGATCGCCTCCTTGAGGTCCGAAAAATCATAGACCATGCCGCGGGCATCCAGCGTGTCTGCCTCGATGTCGACTTCCACGCGCGCATTGTGTCCGTGCAGATGACGGCACCGGCCCCCGTAATGCAGCAGTCGATGCCCGTAGCAAAACTCGATCTGCTTCGTAACTGTAAACATGCCTTATCCCCCGGCAATCAACCGTCCGCCGTCGACGATGAGCGTGTGGCCAGTGATGAAATCGCTGCCTTCGATGAGAAACAGCACGGAATTGACGATGTCTTGCGGTGAACCCATACGTTTGACAACTGTCGCGTTGATCACGGCGCGCTTCTCCGCCGCGGTGAAGTCGGGTGGCAGAAGCACCGGGCCGGGCGCGATGGCGTTCACTTGCACTTTCGGACCCAGCGCTTTGGCGAGAGATTTCGTCAGGCAGATTACACCTGCCTTCGACACGCAGTACGGCAGATAATCGGCGTACGGCCGGATCGCCGCCCAATCGGCAAACAAGATCACCTTGCCCGCCAGGTTGCCCGTTTTCATATGCCGGCCAATTTCAAGCGCAAATAGAAACGGCCCTTTAAGATTCGCGTCAATGTGCCAGTCCCAGTCGGCTTCCGACAGCGTCGCGAACGGCGTCTTCCGATAGACCGCCGCACTGGCGACAAAAACGTCGATGTGCTGGAAGTGTCGGACCGCTTCCATCACCGCGGCCTTGACTTGCCGCGCGCTGGCTTGATCGGCCTTCACCGCAATGGCGTCAACGCCCAGTTGCTGGATCTCTGCCACCGTCGTCCGCGCATCGGCAGCGGAGGTGTTGTAGTGGACAACAATGTTAGCACCGCGCCGCGCCAAACCGAGAGCGATTTCACGTCCGACGCGCTTCGCGGCGCCGGTAACGAGCGCCGTCTTGCCCTTCAGGGTCATCGCGGCCAGCTTACCGGAGCGGCGCCGAAGCGCGCAAGGGAAAGAAATTGATGGTTCCTCGTCAACCCGCTATAATGCGCCGTATGAAAACCAAACTCCTTGGTTTGCTGCTGCTCTTCACTTTGCTTCTCGCCGGCAGCGCGAACGCCGACAACGACCAACCGCCTTCGGGACATAACGCGCTGCGCAAACTCGGCCGCGGCGTCGCGAACATCCTGTTCGGCGTCGTCGAGGTCCCGAATCAAATCACCAAGACCGCCGCGGAACACGGCGGCGCCGGGGGCGTGACATACGGCGTCGGCAAGGGGTTCGTCCGCTGGTTCGCCCGCGAGTTGACGGGCGCTTACGAGGTGGTAACTTTCCCCGTCCCATTTCCGCGCGGCTACAAGCCGGTGATGAAGCCGGAGTTTCCCAACGAAGACTATGAGCCGTAGCTTCTGGCTCGGATTATTTGTCTTCGGGATCGTCGGCACCGCGCACGCCCAAGACATTGCTGCGGGCAATGCGGCCCTCGCACGATTTGACCTGGACGCAGCCCTGACCAGCTACCGCGCCGCACACTCCCAAGCTCCCGATAACTACGAGGCAACTTGGAAACTGGCCCGGGCACTGGCTGACGAGTGTACGCTCTCAAACGATCAGGCCAAACAGAAGCAGTGCTGCCTTGAAGCGGAACAATTGGCCCGGATCGCAGTCCGCCTCAAGCCCGATGACTCGAAAGGTCACGCGTACCTCGCCGTCGCCGTCGGCAAACTCGCCTTGTACGAGGGCGGCAAGCGCAAGATCGAGTTGGCCAATGAAGTGAAAACGGAAGCGCGAAAGGCGATTCAATTGAACGACAGGGAGGACGTCGCCTATCACGTCCTCGGCATCTGGAATCGTGAAATGGCTGAGTTGAACTGGGTGCTGCGTACGTTTGCCGAATTCCTGTATGGGAAGCTCCCCGCGGCGTCGCTCGACACCGCGCGCCGCGATCTCGAGCGGGCGGCCGAGGTCGCACCGCATGTCGTGGCGCATCGCGTTGAGCTGGGCGTCACGCTGGCGGATCTCCGCAGATGGCCGGAAGCCAACGACGCGCTGGAGAAGGCCCTGGGGATGCCGAAGGCGTGGGTCACCGACGACTATTATTGGGACATCGCGCGACAGAACCTCAAACGCGTAAAAGCCCACCTGAAGTAATTGCTCCAATGCCGGCCCAGCCCGCACACGTTCTCAGCGTCACCGAGTTGACGCACCGCGTCAAGGACCTGCTCGAAGAGCGGTTCCGCAGCGTGTGGGTCGAAGGCGAAATCTCCAATCTCCGCTCGCCAGCCTCGGGCCACGTCTATTTTACGCTCAAGGACGCTACCGCCCAGTTGGCGGTCGTGCTGTTTCGCGGCGTTGCCGCCAAGGTCGGCTTCACACTCAAGGACGGCCTGCAGGTCATCGCGTTCGGCGACATTAGCGTGTACGAGAAAAGCGGACAGTATCAGCTTGTCGCCCGTCAGCTTCTGCCGAAAGGCCTCGGTGCGTTGCAGCTTGCGTTCGAAGAATTGAAACAGCGACTCGCCAAGGAGGGCCTGTTCGATCCGTCCCGCAAGAAGCCGATCCCTGCCCTCCCCCAGCGCATCGGCCTCATCACGTCGCCCACGGGCGCCGCCATCCGCGACTTTCTCAAGATCATCGGCCGCCGCTTCCCGAACGTCCACATCGTCATCAACCCCGTTCGCGTGCAGGGCGATGGCGCGGCACAGGAAATCGCGGACGCGATTGACCGGTGTAACGCGCTCCATACCTCTCACGCTTTCACGTTCGACGTTCTGGTCGTTACCCGTGGGGGCGGTTCGCTCGAAGACCTGTGGGCATTCAACGAGGAAATCGTGGCCCGCGCCCTGGCGCGTTCACGCATTCCCACGATTTCGGCCGTCGGACATGAGATCGACTTCACCATCTCCGATTTCGTCGCCGACCTCCGCGCGCCGACGCCCAGCGCTGCAGCCGAATTGGTTGTCAAAGCCAAAGAGGAATTCTTGAAGCAACTCGCCCAGAGTGAATCCCGGCTCCAGAAAGATTTGCGGCTCTGCCTGGCCGAAGCGCGCCAGCGGCTATCGGACCTGGGAGCAAGCTATATCTTCCGTCGTCCCACCGAGATCATCCGCCAGTACGACCAGCAGGTCGATGATCTGGGGCACCGCCTGCCCCAAGCGACCGGCGTGGCACTGGGTCATCTCCGAACGCGCCTGGAGACTGCCGCCGCAAAATTCCGGCTCCTCAGCCCGCAGGCGCGGGTGCTGAACCGGCGTCAGCAACTGGCGGCGGATCAACGGCGGTTCCAGTCGGTCTGGGCCCAGGTTCGGCAGGGTGCCCAACATCGCCTGGCCCAGGTCGCGGCCAAGTTGGAGTTGCTCAGCCCAAATTCCACGCTCCAACGCGGCTATAGCATCACGCGCGTCGTCGAGACTGGCCAGATCGTTCGCCGTAAAGTCCACGTAAGACCCGGCCTCAAGATTTCGACCAAGGTGCTTGATGGCGAGTTCGGTTCTGTGGTATCATTTCCCACGGACAGTCAATGAAAAGCAAGCGCAAGGCTGCCGAGCCCGTTCTGGCCAGGAACGGGCTAACGTTTGAGCAGGCGATCCAGCGGCTCGAGAAGATTGTGGCTGATATGGAGGCCGCCGACCTGCCCCTGGAAGACGTTCTCAAAAAGTACGAGGAAGGGACGGGCCTCGTGCGCTTCTGCAGTCAGAAGCTGGAGGAAGCCGAGAAGAGAATTGAGTTGCTGACCAAGAAGGCCGATGGAAGCGTCGGCCTCGAACCGTTCGAGGCCGGGCACTCGGAAACCGATGATGCAGACGAAGACAACGAGGGTGGCAAGCTGTTTTGACCGTCAAGGAGCCTAGCATGGGACGTTACCTCGACATGATTAATTCGCCGGCCGACGTGAAGCTGCTGACGATGGATCAGCTTCAGACGCTGGCGCAGGAAATCCGCGACGAGTTGATCAACGTGCTCAGCAAGACGGGCGGCCATCTCGGACCCAACCTCGGCGTCGTCGAGTTGACTATCGCGCTGCACCGGTGTTTCGATTCTCCAAAGGACCGGTTCGTGTGGGACGTCAGCCATCAGGTGTACGTTCACAAACTCCTCACCGGCCGGCGCACGAACTTTGACAAGATTCGGCAGACGGGCGGGCCAATGGGCTTCGCGTTCCGCTCGGAAAGCCCGTACGACTGCTATGGCGCCGGCCACGCGGGCACTGCGCTCTCGGCGGCGCTGGGCATGGCCGCGGCGCGCGACCGCTCGGGTGGCACCGAGCAGGTCGTCTGTATCATGGGCGATGCCGCCCTGACCAACGGCATTACCTATGAGGCCCTCAACAACGTGGCGCATACGACGAAACAGTTGATCGTGATCCTGAACGACAACGAGTGGAGCATCGCCAAGAACGTCGGCGCCATGGCCAGCTACCTCAATAAGATCGTTACCAACCCGCGCTACAACAGCTTACGTAAGGAATTTCAGGCGTTGGTGCAGCGGATCCCGAAGGTCGGCGCGGACATCGCACAACTCGAACATAAACTGGAGGAAGCCGTCAAGGGCGTGATCGTCCCGAGCATTCTGTTCGAAGAATTCGGACTCCGGTATCTCGGCCCGATTGATGGACACAAAACCGATTTGCTGATTCAGGAGCTCGAATTCTGCAAGAGGCAGGAGATGCCCGTCCTGTTGCACGTGCTGACCAAGAAAGGGAAAGGCTACGAGATCGCGCTCGATGATCCCCAGACCTTTCACGGATGCGGCCCATTCGACATCGCCACGGGCAAGCCGCCCCCGAAAAAGGAAGGCGCGCCCCCCAATTATCAGGATGTGTTCGCCGACGCGATGGTTCGGTTCTGCGACGTCAATAGCAAGCTGGTGGGCATTACCGCGGCGATGCCCAGCGGCACGAGCCTCGGCAGGTTGCAGACAGCAAAGCCGGACCGCTATTTCGACGTGGGGATCGCCGAGGAGCACGCCGTGATTTTCGCGGCGGGCATGGCGACGATGGGTTACCGGCCCGTCTGCGCCATATATTCCACGTTCCTCCAACGCGGCTACGACTGCATCATCCACGACGTCGCGTTGCAGAACCTCGATGTGATCTTTTGCATGGATCGCGGCGGCCTGTCGGCCAACGATGGACCTACGCATCATGGCGTATTTGACATCGCCTATGCCCGCTGCGTGCCGAACTGCATGTTGATGGCGCCCAAGGACGAGGACGAACTGGTCGACATGCTCTGGACGGCCCTGCAACATCACGGCCCCATTTTCATCCGCTATCCACGCGGCGCGGGCGAAGGCGTGCCGATCAAAGAACAACCCGACATTCTGCCGATCGGCAAAGCCGAAATCCTCCAACATGGCACGGACGTCGCCGTGATTTTTTACGGCGCCGTCGAAAAGATCGCCCGAGAGACCGTCACCACCCTCGAGGCGGCGGGCAAATCGGTCGCGCTCATCAACGCCCGGTTCTGCAAGCCCATCGACCGCGCGATGCTCGAGAGATACGGCCGCATCAGCAAGGTGCTCTGCACGATTGAGGACCACGTGTTGGCAGGCGGGTTTGGGAGCGCGGTCGTGGAAGCGCTCGAAGACTTGCGCATCACGACACCCGTGGCGCGCATCGGTTACGCCGACAAGTTCATGGAGCACGCGAGCTCCAACAAGGACATCCAGAACAAGTACGGCCTCAACTCCCAGGTTGCCGTGGCCAAGGTCAACGAACTGCTCGCGGAAGCGGCGAAGCCTGTGGCGCAGACCCAGAAGTTTCGCGTGCTCGGTGCTGAGCATGCGCGCACGGCTTGATACCCGGCTGGTCGCGTGCGGCCTCGCTCCGAGTCGCGAGAAGGCCAAACGCTTGATTCTTGCGGGCGTCGTGCGGGTGAACGGCCAGCGGGCGTCGAAAGCCAGCGATCTGGTAGGCGACGACGCGGCGCTCGAGGTCGAAGCCCCCGAAAAGTACGTCAGCCGCGGTGGCCACAAGCTGGAGGCCGCACTCGAGTCGTTTAACCTCCCGTGCGCCGACCTTGTTTGCGCCGACATTGGGGCCTCTACGGGAGGGTTTACCGATTGCCTGCTGCAACGCGGCGCCGCACGCGTTCACGCGGTGGACGTCGGCAAGGGCCAACTCGGCTGGCGCCTCCGCCTGGATCCCCGGGTGATTGTTCACGACGATTTGAACGCGCGCCATCTCACGCCGCCCGATATCGGGGGACACGTTGACTTGGTAACAATCGATGTATCGTTCATTTCGTTGATAAAGGTGCTGCCAGCCGCCGCCGGCATCCTCAAGCCGGGTGGCACGGTGATTGCCCTGATCAAGCCCCAGTTCGAAGCCGGCAGAAAGTTCGTGAAAAAGGGCGGCGTTGTGCGAGACTCGCAGGTGCACGAAACTGTGAAGCGGGACATCCAAAACTTCGCCACCACCTCGTTGGGCTTGACGCTCGTGGGGATCGTGGAATCCCCCCTGCTGGGTCCGGCGGGCAACAAGGAATTCTTCGTCGTGCTCCGCAAGCCATGAACGCTCGCATCCCCCAGACCGTTGGCGTTGCGGCCTACCTCGGCAAGCCCGAATCACGCGATCATCTGGGCGCGCTCCTGACGTTGCTCCGAGAAAACAAGGTGAACGTCCTGCTCGAACAGGAAGCCGCTACGCTCGCAAATACGCCGAATACTGCGCAACCGCTGAAGGCGATCGGCCAGACCGCGGACTTGATCATTGTGCTCGGCGGTGACGGCACGATCTTGCGCGTGGCCCGGGAATTGGAGGGCTCGGCAGCACCCATCTTGGGCGTGAACGTCGGAGGGTTGGGCTTTCTCACCAGCGTGCGCGCCGAACGATTGCGGGACGCAGTCCGAGAAATCCTGCACGGCGCGTATCAGATCAGCGAGCGTCAGATGCTCCAAACGACCCTGATGCGCGGCGGGCGACCGATCGAGACCCATCACGCTTTAAACGACGCCGTGATCTCCCGGGGGGCCTTTTCCCGCGTCGTCCGCCTGCACTTGACGATCGATGGCGAAATGTTGACAGAATATGTATGCGACGGCATGATATTCGCCACGGCAACCGGCTCGACCGCATATTCCTTGAGCGCGGGCGGGCCGATTTTAGTCCCGACAGCGAGGGCGTTGATTATCACGCCCATTTGTCCGCATGCCTTGAGCAATCGCTCGGTCATCGTGGGGGAGAGTTCGACGATCCGCTGCCAGGTGGCCAGCGCCGCAGGTGAGTTACTGCTGACGGTCGATGGCCAGGTCCAGTTGCGGATGTTGGTGGGCGATGGAGTTGAGGTGCGACACTCCCCGCGGTCTGTCCAACTGGTCACGACGCGGGATCATTCGTACTTTGGAGTTTTACGAGAAAAGTTGAAGTGGAGCGGAGCCAATGTCTAAAAGTCCAAAAGCTTCTCCGTCGAAAATTGCGTCGTTGTTGACCCCCGAAACGATCAAGCTCGAGTTGCAGGCCAACCAGAAGGTCGCGGCCCTGCGCGAAGTGGCGGAATTGCTCGCCCAGAACCGGTGCGTCAGCGATTTCGAGGCGTTCTTCAACGAGATCCTGCAACGCGAGCGCGTCAGCAACACGGCTCTCGGCCACGACGTTGCCATCCCGCACGCGCGCACCGACCAGTGCTCCGATATCTTGGTGGCCGTGGGCCGGACCCGCGAAGGGATCGATTTCGAAGCGAAAGACGGCCAGCCCGTCCGCTTGATCTTCCTCATCGGTACGCCCCGGCAAATGGTGACTGATTACCTTCGCGTGGTGGGAAACCTGGCGCGCCTGCTACGCCAGGACGACCTGCGTCAACGCCTGCTGGATGCACCGGACCCGGCGGCATTCATCAAGATCATCGAAGATGCCGAGGGGTAACACCGCCCTGGCGGCCGGCGTCAGGCAGCCTGCCTTGCGAGATAACGCTCCGCGTCGATTGCCGCCGCGCAACCCATGCCCGCCGCCGTAACAGCTTGCCGGTACACTCGGTCCACGCAGTCTCCCGCCGCGAACACCCCGGCGACGCTGGTGTTGGTGCGGTTCTTACAAAGAATATAACCCGCTTCGTCCATCGCAATCTGGCCCTTGAAGAGTTCGGTGGACGGAATGTGTCCGATGGCAACAAACACGCCGGCGGCAGCCAACTCGGAGACCGCGCCCGTCTTCACGTTTTTCAGTTGCACGCCCGTCACCGCGTCTTGGCTGACACCGTGGATGTCGGTCACGACCGAGTCCCACACCGGCTGGATCTTGGGATGTGAGAGCGCTCGCTCGGCCATGATCTTCGAGGCCCGCAGTTGATCGCGGCGATGCACGAGATACACCGTGGACGCGAAGTGTGTGAGGTAGATCGCATCTTCGCAGGCGGTATCACCACCGCCCACCACGACGAGCGCCTGGTTGCGGAACATCGGCAGGGCGCCGTCGCACGTGGCACAATACGTTACGCCTTTGCGTTCCAATAACTCTTCGTTCTTCAACCCCAAACGCCGATGTGCGGCGCCGGTCGCAACGATAACGACCCGCGCCTCGATCAACTCGTCGTCCAGCCACAGTTTGAATGGAGCCTGCTGGAAATCCGCCCGGGTCACGACCTCTCCGTGCCGGGTACGCGCGCCGAAGCGCTCGGCCTGCTTTTGCATCCGCACCATCAATTCCGTGCCGTCGATTCCCTCGGGAAAGCCGGGGTAATTCTCGACGATGCTGGTGGTGGTGAGCAATCCACCCGGCTGCGCGCCGGTCAGCAGCAACGGATGCAGATTCGCCCGCGCCGTATACAATGCCGCCGTCCAGCCCGCACAACCGGCTCCGATAATGACGACGTTTTCCATGGTAATCCCGCCCGTTCTGAAGTGAGATGCGCGAGACTAGCCGGAGGTTGCGCGGACGGTCAAGGCTGAACCCGTCCCCCAAACGCTTGCGGGCGCCCGCGATTCACGGCGCGGGCGAGGTCGGAGAGCGCGGCGTCGACGGCCGGCTCCCCTCACGGCGCAGTTGCTCCGCCATGATAATGGCGCGGGCGACGTCCACCAGTTTGCGGTTTTCGTTGCGCGCCGTCTTCTGCAACTTGAGGTACGCCGCTTCCTCATCCAAACCCGTCTGCCGCATGAAAATGCCCTTGGCACGTTCCACGAGCTTCCGGGCTTCCAGCGCCTCGTTCATCTGCTGGAGTTTCTCTTCGAGTTGTCTCGACTTTTCAAAGTTCGCCAACGCCAACTCCAGAGCGGGCTTGAGTTGCTCACCGGTGAACGGCTTGACAAGATATGCGTTCGCGCCGGCGTCGGCCGCCTCACCGCCCAAACCCGACTCGCTGTGGGCACTCAAAAAAACCAGCGGCGTCGGGCACTTCCTTCGGATTTGCCGCGCTGCCTCAAGGCCGTCCATCGCCGGCATGCGGACGTCCAGAATCACCAAATCGGGATTCTTCTCACTGGCAAACTGGACGGCTTGCTGTCCGTCGCCCGCTTCGCCGACGATGGTGTGGCCCAACGCCACCAACGCTTTACGCAATGCCATTAGCGTGAGGCCATCGTCGTCGGCAATCAGAACTCGAAGACTTTTCATCGGTCCCAAGCCAGATGCGCTTTCTCCTGGGCCCGCATCTTAGAGGCGCCCGCGCCAAAGTCAAGCCCGCATTGCTGCCAAAGTTGAGGAAAACCGCGCGGCTGGCCCGGCCCCGTGCGCGGCGATCGCAAATCGCAACTCGGCGCGCACGCCATCGGAACGCGACTCAATGCGGAACTCGCCCCGCAAATTCACCTGCGCGAGCTGCGTAACGATGTTGATGCCCTGCCCGCCTTGTCTCGGCCCGTTCTCCTCACGGCCCCAACCACCTCCGTTGTCGCTCACCGCCAGATGGACGTGCCCGTCCTGCGCCCGGCATTGTACGTGGGCCCGCAGCGGCTGACCCGCTGGCGACCGTCCATGGAGCAGTGAGTTCGACACGAGCTCGTTCACAATCAGCGCCAGCGGCACCGCCTGATCGGCACCCAGCCACAAGTGTTCGACTTCGGTCGTCACCACAGGCGGGCCAGCCGAGGGCGTCGCGGAATTGACCACCGTGTTCACAATCGTCGCCATCAACGTGTGGACATCCACCTTTTCCGGCATCTCCTCACTCAGCAGATTATGCACCTGGGCAATCGCGTGGATGCGCCCGATGACCGTCTGCAGCAATTCGGTCCTCCGTCCTCCCTGGGTCGTGTCCACTTCGAGTTGGAGAAGCCCGGACACCATCTGCAGATTGTTCTTGATGCGGTGGTGCGCTTCCTCGACAAGCAACTGGAGCAGTTCGTTCTTGCGCTCGAGGTCCTTCAGTAATTCTGCGTTGTCGATCGCGACCGCGGCCCGACTGGCGAATGCTTGGATCAGTTCCAGGTCGGACGGTGTGAAATCCGCCCCGCCCTCTCCGTGCCTCGTCAGGTGCAGAGCGCCAATGAGCTCATTGCGCGAGATCAGCGGGACAATCAGGGCCGAGCGTACATCCGATCCGCGAAGCAGGGGACTGTATCCGTGCTCCACCACTTCCTGCCGGGTAAAAATCCTTCCTTTGCGGGTCGACCGGATCTGCCCGAATAAGCCCTCGGATGCTGGATACCGCGTCGTCACCAGTTGCGCGAAGTTCGCACTGGCGGCAACGACCTCCGCCTCCTCGCCCGCCAGGTCATAGCGAACGATGTAGGCCGCGTCCGCCTTGAGCAGTTCCGCGGCGCGCTGCAGGATGCGCCGCAAAAGCGTTTCCAGCTCAAGCTGTTGAGCGCTGCCGCTGCTAATGTCCACCAAGGCGGCCAGCTTTTCGTTCTCCCGGACCTGAGCTTCGTACAACCGCGCGTTGGCCAGGGCGATGCCCAGTTGGTTGCCCATGGCCACCACCATCTCGACCACTTCCGGAGCAAATTCCACCGGGTGGCGATTCACCAAGCCAAGGGTCCCCAGCAATTCACCCTTGGCTTTCACCGGCACCACGATCGTGGCACGAAAGCCGTGCGGAACTGCCAACGAAGGGACCGGCGAAGCCTCCAAGGCCATGTCGCCGAGCACCACGGGCTGGCCGGACGCCGCAACACTTCCCGGTACGCCTTCACCCCACTTCAACGTCCGGACTTGCTCGAGCATTGCCTCCGGTAAGCCCGTCTGCACGTACAAATAAAGCTGCTGCTGCTTCGCGTCGGCCAGGTGAATAACGCCGCCACTCATTCCCACACTGCCCAGAGCAACCTCGAGAGTGTTCCGGGCGATTTCGTCGATCTTGAGCGACGAGTTGGCCACCTCAGCCAATATGGTGAGGGCCACGAGTTGTTGATTACGCCGCAGGAGTTGTTGCTGCCGCTGACGCGCCGGGGTCACGTCGCGCACAATGAGCTGCACTTCGAGAACCCGGTCGTCCTCGCGCGAGAAAACGCTCCCACCGCATTGGACGTAGATCCAGGCGCCGTCCTTCCGTCGGAAACGGTACTCGAGATTTTGAATCGACTCGCCGTGGAATAGTCTGTCGAGCGCCCGCCGCACCGCGAGCAGGTCATCGGCATGCACGTGATCGAGCAGATTGGTCTGGGATACCTCGTACAACGCGTAGCCGAAGATGCGCGAAAATGCATTGTTCGCGAACCGCGGTCGCCCCCTGGCGTCGACAATGCAAACCGCGTCGTCGGAGTTCTCCACCAGGGCGCGATACTGCTCCTCGCTGGCGCGCAGGTCGGCCTGCAACTGCGCGTGCACCATCGCGTTGCCAATCTGGTTGCTGATCACCTCGATCAGGTCGAGATCGGCCACGTCGAATTTCCGGACCGCGCGCGTGCCCAGGCCGAGCACCCCGACCACGAAGCCATGAGCCCGGACCGGCACCAGCACCGCCGAGTGGAACCCCGCCTGCACAGCATCGTTGCCCAGCCCCCGCGAGTATGCCATCAAATCCTCGATGATCCGCGCCTCGCCATTCAACACGGCATCCACGTCCCCGTCTTCGCCCTTGTGCACGACCTTCAGTTGCCGGACAAATGCCTCACTCAGGCCGTGCCACGCGAACAGGTGAAGCGCCTGGTCCGTATCCTGCCAGATCGATACACCGCCCGCGTCAACGTTCATCGACGCCAGGATGGCGTCCAAGGCGTTCCCGGCGATTTCCTTCAGGTCGAGGGAGCGATTGACGGCGTCGGCGACGAAGTTGATCGCCGTCAGGCGCGGATCGCGCAAGGGCTTGGGCCCGGAGGTCGTGGGGTCAAGACGTGTCATCGGACGTCGACTTCTCCACCCCCACCTATACCAGAAAAGCAGTGATTTTTCACCAACTTCTTCCGATAATGTCCGCCACCATGACGAATCCCGACAAGCTGGAACAGATTTTTCGTCTCCAAGAACAACTCAACCAACGCATCGGTGTGGACACCGCCGGCATGACCGACGAACAACGCCAGCAGTGGGTGCTAAACTACTGCCGCGCGATGACCCAGGAAATCGCCGAGCTCACCGACAGCGTCCCTTGGAAATGGTGGGCCAAGTATCAGAAGTTCGACAAACAGAACGCCCGCGTCGAAGTCATCGACCTGCTCCACTTCCTCATTTCCATCGCCCAAGTCCTCGAGATGACGCCGGCCGACTTCTACGACGCCTACACCAAGAAGCACCAGGTGAACCTCGCCCGCCAGGACAGCGGCTACCACACCAAGAACGAGCACGACAGCCGACATATCTGAGCCGCTGAGCCATATCGACGCGGAAGTAGATAAGCGAATCGCCGTATTTTGCCCCATGCCGCTTCGCGGCATCGCCGCCTTGGCTACAGTTCTCCCGCCCAAGATGCACAACGAATCGGCCGTGCGCCGAGGCACCGCTCTCAACGACTCGGCACGGGGAGCGTTTCTTGCGCGGGATGGTGCGTGCCTGGCGCGGCTCAGCCGGGGTGATTGCCAGCAAAAACTGCCCGCTCATCCAACCCCGGGAACAACAACGGCTTCCTCGGATGAGGAAGCCGTGGTCCGTCACGGTCGAATGGGGACGCGTCAGGCCTGGGCGGCAGCTTCTTCCTTTCTCTTCGCCGCCTTCTCCTTCGCCTTCGGTGCCTTCGGCTCTTTCGTTTCCTCTTTCGCCGCTTTGGGCTTCGGCTCTTCAGCTTTCTTGCCCTTTTCTGGCTCGGGTGCAGGAGCAGCGGCACCGGTCCATTCGAGGATGGCCACTTCGGCGGCGTCGCCGAGGCGTTGGCCAATCCGGACAATCCGCGTGTAGCCGCCATTGCGATCGCTGTGTTGTTTGCCGAGTTCGGCGAACAACTTGGCGACCGCGGGCTTATGCCGCAGAAATGCCAGGGCCTGACGACGGTGATGCAAGGTGCCTTTCTTGGCGAGCGTGACCATCTTGTCGGCGTACCGGCGCGCTTCCTTGGCCTTGGTGATCGTGGTGGTGATCCGGCTGTGCGTGATCAAGCTGCACACCAGATTCGACAGTGTTGAACGACGGTGCTGGGATTTCATCCCGAGCTTGGCGGTGCGTTTACGATGTCGCATGGCTTGGATTCCCTAGTTGGCCCCGTCCCCTACTCTGCCGTCACAGGCGCCGGGACGGACAGCACAGCTTCAACGTGCTTGGCGGCGTCGGGCGATTCGAGCAGTGCCGCGTCGAACTTCATGCCGAGCGAGAGCCCAAGCCCGGCGAGTTTCTCTTTGATCTCGTTCAGAGATTTCTTGCCGAAGTTGCGGTACTTCAGCATCTCCTGTTCGGTCTTCATCGCCAACTGGCCGACGGTGGTGATGTTCGCGTTGTTCAGGCAATTGGCCGCCCGGACACTGAGCTCGATTTCGTTGACGCTCATGTTGAGAATCTTCTTCAGCTTGGCTTGCTCGCCGCTGACCTTCTCACCCGCCTCTTCGAATTCGACGACCAGGTTCTTGTCGTAGTCGCAGAACACGTCGAGGTGATGGCGCAAGATGCTGGCGGATTGAACCATCGCGTCTTCCGGCGTGATGCGCCCGTCCGTCCACACTTCGACTGTGAGCTTGTCGTAGTCGGTGCGCTGGCCGACGCGCGTGTCCTCGATGCTGTAGCGGACGCGCCGCACGGGGGAGAACAGTGAGTCGATCGCGATCACGCCGATCGGCTGCTCGGGTTTCTTGTTCTCTTCCGCGGGACAGAACCCCCGCCCGACTTTGACCTCCAACTCGGCCTCGAAGTGCATCTTCTTGTCGAGCGTGCAAATGTGCTGGTCCGGGTTGAGCACTTCCACGATCTGGTCGCTCTTGATGTCGGCCGCGGTGACCGCCCCTTCCTTGCTCGCGGACAGATAGATGACGTGCGGCTCACGGCTGTGCGATTTCAGCAGGACTTTCTTGAGATTCAGCACGATGTCGGTCACGTCCTCCACCACGCCGGGGATGCTCGTAAACTCGTGGGCTGCACCCTCGATCTTGATCGAACTGATGCTGGCCCCCTCCAACGAACTGAGCAGCACCCGCCGCAGCGAGTTCCCAATCGTGTGCCCGTAACCGGCCTCCAGCGGCTCAGCCACAAACTTGGCATACGTGGGCGTGGCGGTAGCGTCATCGCGCGTCAACCTCTTGGGCATTTCGAATCGACCCAGACGAACTGGCATACTGAACTCCTCCTGATGAGTTGGGTTACCCGCGTCCTAGAAACGCGGACCGACAACTCGTAGTGCCCGACCCTTTCACGAGGGAAAGCGCCGGGCGGGTTTTCGTTATCTAGAATAAAACTCGACGATCAATTGTTCGTTGACGATCGGCTGAATGTCGTCACGCGTCGGGATGCGCACGATCTGCGCCCGCACGGCGTCACGGCTGAAACTGATCCAATCCGGCACCGGACGAATCTGCGCCGACTCCAGGCTCTTGGTCGCCAACTGACGCGTCGCCGCGGTGTCGCGGATGTCAACGACGTCGCCGGCCCGGACATTGTACGAGGGCGACGACACTTTGCGGCCGTTCACCCGGATATGTCCATGGGTCACCATCTGCCGCGCGGATGGACGAGTGCTCGCAAAGCCGATGCGATAAACCACGTTGTCAAGGCGCGTCTCCAGCAACTGCAACAGCGTTTCACCAGTCACCCCGCGCTTCTTCAGCGCCTTCTCGAATAGGCGCCGGAACTGCCGTTCCAACAGCCCGTACTGATACCGCAGCTTCTGCTTCTCCGCCAACCCCACGCCGTAGTCACTCTGTTTGCGGCGGGATTTCTTCGGGCCGTGAACGCCCGGCGGATACATCCGGTGCTCGCGCACCTTGGCGGGAAAAATCGTTTCCCCGAAGCGACGGTTGATGCGAACTCGTGGTCCTTTATATCGTGCCATCTGGTACGCTCCTCCAAACCCTGCTAAACGCGGCGACGCTTGGGCGGCCGGCAGCCGTTGTGCGGAACCGGCGTCACGTCCTTGATCACCGTAATCTCCAGACCGATGGCCTGCAGGGCGCGAATGGCCGCCTCGCGCCCGCTCCCGGGCCCCTTGACCCACACTTCAATTTCCTTCAGCCCGTGGGCCATGCTCTGGCGGGCGGCGTCCTGCGCGACCAATTGTGCCGCGTAGGCCGTGCTCTTGCGGGAGCCCTTGAATCCGACCCGGCCCGCGCTCGACCAGCCGATGACTCGTCCCTTCAGATCGGTGATCGACACGACCGTGTTGTTGAACGTCGCCATGATGTGGGCGATTCCTTGAAAAACGTTCTTGCTGTGCTTGGCCTTGACAACCTTCTTCGCCACCTCGCCTTCGGCCAACGCCTCGGCCGGTGTGGTCGCTACGGCCGGCACCGCTGGCGCTGCGTCCGCGCCGGGCGCCTCAGCCTTGGCCGGGCGCGGACCCGGCTCCGCCGCCGCCGCCGCCGGAGCGGCGGCTGTCTTTGCCTTCGGTTCCTCGGATTTCTTGCCTGTTTCCTTAGCCATCATACTCCTTCAGGTGCCGCTCACGCCTCGGCCTTGGGCGCCTTCGACTCCTTGGTGCGGATAACCCCGACCGTCTTGCGCGGGCCTTTGCGGGTGCGCGCGTTGGTCGACGTGCGCTGACCCCGAACGGGCAATCCCTTCTTGTGACGCGTGCCGCGATAGCAGTTGATACTCATCAGCCGTTTGACGTTCGTCTGCACTTCGCGTCGCAAGTCGCCTTCGATGCGATAGCCCTGGAGCACCGTCGTCAAATGCGACAATTGTTCGTCGTTCAAATCCTTGGCGCGCACGTTCGGATCCACGCTCGCCTTCTCACAAACCTGGAGCGCAGCGGATGCGCCGATGCCGTAGATGTATCGCAACGCGATCCCGATCTTTTTCTGATCCGGTACTTCCACACCAATTAATCGTGCCATGGCGACTCCTCTAACCTTGACGCTGTTTGTGGCGCCGATTCGTACAGATGATGCGCACCACACCCTTTCGCCGCACGACCTTGCAGCGTTCACACAACCGTTTCACCGAGGGTTTGACCTTCATATTCTTCCTGTTTGGTTACTGCTCTTTCTGCCGAAACGTGATTCGGCCCTTGCTCAAATCATACGGCGACATCTCAATCATCACCTTGTCGCCCGGCAACAACCGAATGAAATGCAATCGCATCTTGCCCGAGATGTGCGCCAGAACCCGATGCCCGTTCGGTAACTCCACCCGAAACATCGTGTTCGGCAACAACTCGACTACCGTGCCTTCGACTCGTATGGGCTCTTCTTTCGCCACGTCAAAATCTCTGCGTCTCCATCGGTAACCAATACCGTATGCTCGAAGTGCGCACTCGGCGCGCCATCGGCCGCCACCACCGTCCAGCCGTCGCTCAACATGACCACCTCGCTCGTGCCGGCGTTGATCATCGGCTCGATCGCCAGGGTCATCCCCGGCTTCAACTTCGGTCCCTCGCCGGCCCGTCCGTAGTTCGGGATTTGCGGCTCCTCATGCATGTCGCGGCCCACGCCGTGCCCCACAAACTCCCGCACCACCGAAAACCCCTCCGCCTCGACCGTCGTCTGCACCGCGTGCGAAATATCTCCGACCCGATGGCCGGCGCGAGCGGCGGCAATGCCCGCATACAAGGCCTGCTCGGTCACCCGCAACAGCCGCTCGGTCCGTGGCTCCACAACCCCCACCGGCACCGTCGTCGCATTGTCCCCAACAAATCCGTCCAAAACAATCCCCACGTCCAAGCTCACGATGTCACCGTATTGCACGCGCCGTTGGCTGGGAATGCCGTGCACCACCTCTTCGTTCACCGACACGCACAGATGCCCCGGATATCCCCGGTATCCCAGGAACGGGCTTTTCCCGCCGAGCTTCTCAATCAGTTCCGCCGCGGCGGCGTCAAGCTCCGCCGTCGTGCATCCCGGCTGAACCCGCTGGGCGACCGCGGCCAGAATTTCCGCCGCTGCGGCACACGCCGCCCGCATTCGCTTAATCTCGGCCGGTGATTTGATGACAATCATCGTTTCCTGACCGATGCCGACGCTCTCGTCGTGGCATCGAGCGCCCATGATACAACACACCGCCCCATTCGCAACTCACTCGTCGCCGCGACCCGGACGCCCCGCCGACGGCGCGTCCGTCCGGTCGTATCCCAGAAGGCACCGGCTCCCGTTGTCAATGAACTGCTCCCCCACTCCCGCGACGCCGCGGTGTCTCGGGCCATCTCTCCCCGCACTGCGTCAAAAGCGGCCCCGAAGTCGGCCCTTCCGCAAAAACCCGTCGTAGTGACGCATCACGAGATGCGCCTCGACTTGACGCATCGTATCCAGCATCACGCCGACGTTAATGAGCAAGCTGGTTCCGCCGAAAAAGCTCGCCGTCAAATACGGCAGCCGAAAGTTGTGCGACAGAATGTACGGAATCACCGCAATGATCGTGAGGAACACCGCACCCGCCAGCGTCACCCGCGTCATCGTGTGGTCCAGGTACTCCGCCGTCGGTTTGCCGGGACGAATTCCCGGCACGTAGCCCCCGTATCTCTTCAAGTCGTCCGCAATCTGCAGCGGGTTGAATTGCGTCGCCACCCAAAAGTACGAGAAGAACAAGATCATCGACCCGTAGAGCGTCAGATACGGCACCTCGCCTTCCGTCAGCGCGCGCGCCATCTTTTGAAACACGGGCACCTGCAACATGGAAAAGATCTTGGCCGGAAACAGCAGAATCGCCTGCGCGAAAATGATCGGCATCACTCCCGAATAATTGACCTTCAGCGGCATGAATGTCTGCCCGCCCCCCAACATCTTGCGTCCGACCATTCGCTTCGCGTACTGCACCGGAATCTTTCGCTCCGCTTCCGTCACCGCCACCACCGCTGCCGTCACCGCCACCGCCATCACCAGGAGCAGAATCGCGTGCAGAATGTTAAACTGGCTCTCCGGCCCGACAAACAATCGCCACGTGTACAAGATCGCCCGGGGCAGACGGTCGACGATGCCGACCGTGATGATGAGAGACATCCCGTTGCCGATCCCGTGTTCCGTCATCTGTTCGCCCACCCACATCAACAGGATGCCGCCGCTGGTGATCGTGATGACCGTCAGCACTTCAAAGCTGATCCCTGGATTGGTAACCAGCACGCCTCTGAATCCCGAGAACAGTTGCGACGGGTGTTCAAACGCCTTCGATAACAACCAGCCTTGGACGATGCACAGGCCGACGGTCATGTACCGCGAATACTGAATGATCTTGGCGCGTCCGGTCTCGCCCTCTTGCTTGAGGCGCTCGAGCGACGGCCAGACCGCCGTCAGCAACATCATGATGATCGAGGCGCTGATGTACGGCATCACCCCCAGGGCGAACACGGCACATTGCTGCAGCGCGCCTCCCGTCAACATGTCCGCCAACCCCACGATGCTGCCGCCGACCTGCTTCTGAATCTGATTCATGTACAGGTTCAGTTCCGTCGGGTCGACACCCGGACAGGGAATGTTCGCACCCAGTCGCGCAATCGCCACCATGCCCAGCGTGAACAGAATCCGCCGGCGAAGTTCGGGGATTTTCCAGCAGTTGAGGAAGGCAGAAAACATGTCTCGTCAACGAGCGTCCGCTACTTGTCCCCCACGGTCGGTTTACCCGCCGATGGCGCCGCCGGCGGCGCCTGGTGATGAATGCTCCGCAACGGAAGATCATCACACCGGCCACCCGCCTTCGTGATTTTGTCGCGGGCCGACCCGCTAAACCGCTGGGCTTTCACTGTGAGCTTCTTCTTCAATTCCCCATTCCCAAGCACCTTGACGCCGTCGAACAACCGGTCGACCACGCCCCGCTCGACGAGCGCCTCGCCCGTGACCGTCGCGCCATCCTCGAAGACGTTGAGTTGCTCGACGTTGACGATCGCATAGTAGGTGCGGAAGCTGGCATTGTTGAAACCGCGCTTCGGAATCCGCCGCAGGAGCGGCATCTGGCCGCCTTCAAACCCGAGCCGAACCGTGCCGCCCGCACGCGCCGTCTGACCTTTGCCTCCGCGTCCGCTCGTCTTCCCGTGGCCGGAACTTTCGCCGATACCCAGGCGTTTCTTGCGATGCTTCGCGCCGGGCCGGGACTTCAGATTGTGTAAGCGCATCGTCATGCTAGCTCACTCCCGTCGTGCCCGGGCGCGTCAAACCGCGGACCCGCAAAATCTCCGCGCGCGGCCGCAACTTCAACAGCGCATCGATCGTGGCCTTTACCACGTTTACCGCGTTGCTCGACCCCAGCGACTTCGTCAACACGTCGCGCACACCGGCCGCTTCAATGACCGCCCGCACGCTGCCTCCCGCGATGACGCCTGTGCCGGGCGACGCCGGACGCAACAACACGCGACCGCCGCCAAAAACCCCCATGACCTCGTGCGGGATCGTCGAATCCCTCAAGTTGACGGACACCATCGACTTCTTCGCCTGCTCGGTGCCTTTGCGAATCGCGTCGGCCACTTCATTCGCCTTGCCAAAGCCGTACCCCACCCGCCCGCGGCGATCCCCCGCGACCACCAGCGCGCTGAAATGAAAGCGACGGCCGCCCTTGACCACCTTCGCGCTGCGGTTGACGTAAACGACTTTCTCAATCAGCTCACCAGCCTCGCGTTCCAATTCGACGCCCAGTTCTTCAACCGCCGCCACCGGCGAGGCTTCGCTGTCTTTGGAGACCGGCGGCTTGACAAGTTTGGTTTTTTTCTCAGGAGGCATGTTCAAAATCTCAATCCGGCTTCGCGCGCCGCTTCTGCCAACGCCTTCACCCGTCCGTGATATTTCATCCCGCCGCGGTCAAATACCACGGCCGTGATCTTCTTGGCTTTCGCCTTCTCGGCGGCCACTTGACCGACCTTCTTTGCGCCCGCAATGGTGACCTTCGTCCCCTTCAACTCGGGCGCCACCGTGCTGGCCGCCGCCAACGTCACACCCTTCACATCGTCGATGAACTGCACGTAAATGTGCCTGGCCGTCATGCAAATGCTCATCCGCGGCCGCTGGGCCGTGCCGCGGACCTTCTGCCGCAGACGCAGATGCCGCCGATACCGCGCCTCAACTCTGGTTCGTGGAATCATAACCCGATCAGCCTCCCGCCGTGGTCACGGTCTTGCCCGCCTTGCGGTGGACCTGTTCGCCCACGTAGCGGATCCCTTTGCCCTTGTACGGTTCGGGCGGATAAAACCGGCGAATCTGCGCCGCCGCCTCGCCGACCATTTGCTTGTCCGGCCCTTCGATCGTGATCTGAGGCTTCTTGTCCGCCGTGTCCGCCACCGAGACCTTCAACCCCTTGGGAATCGGAAACAGGATCGGATGCGAATAACCCAGCGATATCTGCAGGTTCGTTCCCTGTACCGCGGCACGGAACCCCACGCCTTCCACCAGCAGCTTCTTGGTGTACCCTTCGTTCACCCCTTTGACCATGTTCGCGATCAAACTGCGCGACAATCCCCAGCGGGATTTGCCGACGCGATCGAGCTGCGTCGTGGTCGTGACCACTCGTCCGTCCTTCACCGCAACCTTGATCGGCTCGGGCACCGTCCACTCCAACGTGCCTTTCGGGCCCTCGACGTGAACCATTTGACCCTTCACCTCGACCTTGGTCTTGGCGGGAATTTCCACGGGTTTTTTGCCAATTCGCGACATAACCATCACCACACGTACGCCAGCAACTCGCCGCCCACGTTGGCCTTCTTGGCCTCGCGACCGGTCATGACCCCGCGCGAGGTCGTCAGTATCGATATGCCCATGCCGCCCAGAACGCGCGGAACGGCCTGCGCGCTCACATAGCGCCGCAGCCCCGGACGGCTGATGCGCTTGATCCCGACGATCGTACGCTCTTTGCCGATCATCTTGAGCTGGATCTTCAATACCTGTTTGCCGGGCTCCAATTTCTCCGCGTAGAAATCAGCAATGTACCCCTCGCGCTTCAGCACCTTGGCAATCTCAGCCTTCAGCCGGGAATACGGCACCACCACATCGGGCTTGAGCGCCCGGTTGGCGTTGCGAATGCGCGTCAACATGTCGCCGATGGAATCCGTCACGTTCATCGCGTTACCAACTCGCCTTCACCACGCCGGGGATCTTCCCCTGGCTGGCCAGTTCGCGGAAACAGATGCGGCAGATCTGGAACCGCCGGATGTACGCCCGCCGCCGCCCGCAGTTCTTGCAGCGGTTGTACCGACGCGCCCGAAACTTCGCGGGCCGCGATGCCTTGACCATCAAACACAGTTTCGCCATAAACCGATAGTTCCTCTAACTGCTGAACGGCATGCCGAGCAGCTTGAGAAGCTCCTTCGCTTCCGCACCCGTCGACGCCGTGGTTACGATCGTCACGTCCATCCCGAGGTTGTGCTTGATCTTGTCGAGCTCGACCTCGGGGAAAATCGTCTGATCCCTGACACCCAACGTGTAGCTGCCGCGACCGTCAAAACCGCGTGGGCTGACGCCGCGAAAATCCCGAATCCGCGGCAACGCCGCGTTGAAAAACCGCTCCAAAAACTCGTACATGCGGACCCCGCGCAGCGTCACTTTGGCCCCGACCGGCATGTCTTTGCGCACCTTGAAGTTCGAGATGCTCTTCTTGGCCTTCGTCACCACCGGTTTCTGGCCCGTGATCGTCGCCAACTCCTGCTGCGCCTCCGCCAGCACGTCCTTGTCGTGGTTGGAGTTGATGCCCATGTTGACCACGACTTTCTCCAGCTTCGGGACCTGCATCCGATTGGCGTAGCGGCCGTTCTTCAGGAGCTGCTCCACCACGTCCTTCTTATAATGTTCGTAAAGTTGGGACATAAACTCCGCTACACTTCCGCCGCGACCCCACCCGAACGCTTCTTGCGCCGGATTTCGTACCGTTCCTGCAACATCACCCGGGAAACGTGGATCGGCGCCTCCTTGGTGATGATCCCGCCTTTCGGGTTGTTCTGCGTCTTGCGCAATGCCTTGTGGATCACGTTGATCCCCTCGATCAGCACGCGCCGCTGGTCCGGAAACGTCGCCAGCACCTTGCCGATCTTGCCCTTGTCTTCACCGGACAGCACCACCACCATGTCGTTGCGTTTTACGTGCAGGGTGTTCATGGCTTACAGGACCTCGGGAGCCAGGGAAATGATCTTGGTGAAATTCTTGTCGCGCAACTCGCGCGCCACCGGCCCGAAAATGCGCGTCCCCTTCGGATTGAGTTGATCGTCAATGATCACCACCGCGTTGTTGTCAAACCGCACGTACGACCCATCGGTCCGCCGCAACGGCGAGCGCGTGCGCACCACCACGCACGTCACCACCTCGCCCTTCTTCACCGTCCCGTCGGGCGACGCTTCTTTGACGTGCGCCTTGATCACGTCGCCAATCCGCGCATACCGCTTCTGGTGGCCCAACACGCCGATCGCCCACGCCACGCGAGCGCCGGTGTTGTCCGCCACATCCAGATGCGTGCGGATCTGTATCATACCTCGACCTTCTCCACGCGCGCCGCTTTCTCGACGACCTCCACCAGGCGCCAACGCTTCAGCCGGCTGATCGGCCGCGACTCCACAATCCGCACGCGGTCGCCCAGCCCCGCTTCCCGCTTCTCATCGTGCGCGTAAAACTTCTTGTACTGCGTCAGCACCTTCAAATACCGCGGGTGACGAACACGCCGCGCGACCTCGACCACGATGGTCTTGTCCATCTTGTCGCCAACGACTTCGCCCACCAGCTCCCGTTTCTTTCCTTCGTTTGTCGCCTGATTCGTCATGTGAATCCGCTGTTCTTCGCTACGGCCGTGGCATCATTTCGCGGCCGCCGCCGGCCGCAGTTGCCGTTCCCGCAAAACGGTCTCGATCCGCGCGATGTCGCGCCGCACGTCGCGGATCCGGCTGAACCGTTCCAGCCTCGCGGTCTGCTGTTGCAGCCGCAAGTTGAACAACTCCTGCCGAAGGTCGCGCAGTTTCGCTTGCGCCTCCGCATCTGTCAACTCACGGATTTCTCTTGGTTTCATGTCCCGTTCGTCACCGTCGCGCCACAAATCGCGTCGCGATCGGCAGTTTGGACGCGGCGAGCCGAAACGACTCCCGCGCCAGCACTTCGGTGACCCCACCGACCTCGAACAACACGTTGCCGGGCCGGACCACGGCCACCCACGTCTCGGGCGGCCCTTTGCCCTTGCCCATGCGCGTCTCGGGGGGGCGCTTCGTGATCGGCTTGTCCGGAAACACGCGAATCCACAATTTCCCGCGGCGCTTCATGTGGCGCGACAACGCGACGCGGCACGCCTCAATCTGCGTCGTCGTCACCCACGCGCGCTCCAGCGCCTGTAAGCCGTATTCCCCAAACGCCACCGAAGCCCCCCGCCACGCCACGCCCGTGCGGCTGCCTCGTTGGGCCTTCCGATACTTTACTCTGCTGGGCATCAATGGCATTGGTTCGAAATTCCTCCGTCACCCGCGCCCGTCATGCCGCCGGCCCCGGACCGACCGCCCCCGTGGCCGGCACCGGCTGTTGCGGGGCCCGCAACGGCCGCTCGCCCTTGCAGATCCATACCTTGACCCCGATCTTGCCGTACACCGTGTTCGCTTCCGCGAAACCGTAATCGATCTCCGCCCGCAACGTGTGCAGCGGAATCTTCCCCACGCGATACTTCTCCCGCCGCGCCAATTCCGCACCCCCCAGCCGGCCCCCACAGGCGACCTTGATCCCCTGCGCGCCGAAATCCATCGCCGTCTGGACGGATTTCTTCATCGCGCGCCGGAAACTAATGCGGCGTTCCAATTGCAGTGCGATGTTCTCCGCCACGAGCTGCGCGTCCGTCTCGGGCGTCTTCACCTCGACGATGTCGACGTAAATCTCCTTCTTCGTCAACAACGCCAGTTCTTCCTTGAGCTTGTCGATCTCCGCCCCTTTGCGGCCAATCACAATGCCCGGTCGCGCCGTGAAAATCGTGATCCGGGCCCGGTTCGCGTACCGCTCGATGGCAACCTTCGGAACCGCCGCCGACGCCAGCTTGCGCTTGACGATGTCGCGGACCTGGATGTCCTCCAACAACAGCGGCGCATAGTCCTTCTTGTCGGCGTACCATTTCGACAGCCAGTCCTTGGTCACCGCGACTCGAAAACCAACCGGATTCGTCTTTTGTCCCATAGATTATTGTCCGTCCGTCAACGTGATCTGAATGTGAGTGGTCCGTTTGATGATCGGCCCGGCACTGCCGCGCGCCTTCGGCTGCCACCGCTTCAGCCGCGGCCCCTCGTTGGCCACGGCCTGCTTGACCCGCAACGCGGCGGCCTCCAGCTTGTGGCTGTTCGGATCGGTGGCGTTCGCGATCGCCGACTTCAACGTCTTTTCGATCAAGCGCGCCGACTTCCGCGGAATGACCCGCAGCACTTCCAGCGCGTGCGACGCACTCAGCCCCTGGATCAACCGCGTGACCTCGCCGACTTTCGCCGGACTCATCCGCGCATATTTTGTTACCGCCCTGACTTCCATAAAATCCACGTTCACAAATTCTTCGTCACCTGTGCCTTGTCTCCCGCTTTCAAGGTGACTTTCTTTTCCACCTGCTCGATCAGCGCACCACAAATGCGTTTGCGCACTTCCACGATCCTCAACTCCGCCACGACGCGGTTGCCCCGCACGACGACCAACGGCATCCCGACGCGGGCCCCTTCCAGCAATCCGACGTTCAATACGACCAACCGCAGGTCCCGATTCACATCGAGCACCGTCGCGGACTCCAGCGTGCCTTCCGCCCGGCGATGCGCCGACGAACCTTCGGCCGCGCCATCCGCCACCGTCGGGCCCGTGGCCGCCAGCACCGCCTTCGTCCGCGCCAATTCGTCGGTGACGTCGCCGTGTTGCTCGATCGCCGTCAACAGCCGCTGGAGTTGCTCGACCAATCGCTGTCGCTCGGCCTCGGCCAGATACAGCGCCCGCACGCTCTCCACGAGCTCGCGCTGGGCCTGCGTCGCACTGTCGTCGGCGAAATTCATGCCGAGCGTCTGCGCGCGCAACTGCACTTCGCTCCACTTCTTCTGGAACAGTTCGCTCTCCGTACGGGCAATCGCCAGATTCTCGGTCAACAGACGAATGATCGTCTCGCGCTGCTCCACTTCGGTCCTGAGCCGACGGTTGTCCGCGGTCAGCTGGTCGACCAACACGCGCAACTCCTCGGCCGCCGCCCCTGCGGACGCAGCCGCCGCGGGCGGCCGCGCTTCTTCAGCCGCCAGCAGCCCGATCGTTACAAAGAACAAACAACCTGCACAAATCTTCGTTCGCACGCCGCGCGCCGGCACAACTCGTTCCCGGCCGCGCTACTTCGCGACCGCCTTCTCCGTGTGCGCGCCATGGGCCCGGAACGTCCGCGTCGGCGCGAACTCGCCGAGGCGGTGCCCGACCATGTTCTCGGTCACGAACACCGGTGTGTGCACCTTGCCGTTGTGGACCAGGAACGTGTGGCCGACGAAGTCGGGAATGATCATCGAGCGCCGTGACCAGGTTTTGATCGGCTTCTTTTCCCCGGAACCAAGGGCTTGCACCTTCTTCATCAGATGGTCGTCGACAAACGGACCTTTCTTCAGCGAGCGTCCCATTTATTTCTTCCTTCTCTCCAAAATCATCGCGTTGGAATGTTTCTTCTTGCGGCGGGTCATACCGCCCTTGGCGAGTTTTCCCCAGGGCGACACCGGATGATGCCAGCCGCCGCCGCCTTTGCTCTTGCCCTGGCCGCCGCCCATCGGATGATCGATCGGATTGCGCGCCATGCCCCGCGTGATCCCCCGCCGCCCCAGCCACCGATTCCGGCCGGCCTTTCCGAGGGAGATGTTCATGTGATCGGTGTTGCCAATCTGCCCAATCGTCGCGTAGCACTCGCGGCTGATCAATCGCAGCTCACCCGAGGGTAACTTCACCGTCACATAATCGCCTTCGCTGGCGGTAATCTGCGCCGCCATGCCCGCGCTGCGGCAGATTTGCCCGCCCCGACCGCGATGCAATTCAATGTTGTGGATCGGCATTCCGGGAATGATCTTCTTCAGGGGCAACGCGTTGCCCACCGACAACTCGGCATCGGGCCCGCTCATCACTTTCCCGCCAACCGCCAGGCCGATCGGCGCCAGAATGTACCGCCTCTCACCGTCCGCGTACTTCACCAGCGCAATGCGCGCCGTACGGTTCGGATCGTATTCGATCGCCTCAACCGTTGCCGCCACGCCGACCTTGTTCCGCTTGAAATCGATGATCCGATAGCGCTGCTTGTGCCCGCCCCCAATCCCCCGCGCCGTCATCCGCCCGACGTTGTTCCGTCCACCCGTCTTGCGCCTGGCAACCGTGAGCTTGCGCACCGGCTTCCGTTTGGTCACCTCGGAAAAGTCGGGCAGCACCGTCCACCGCAACGATGGAGTCAACGGTTTGAAAGTCTTGAGTCCCATAAATCGCTACGCCAATTCGATCTTGTCGCCTTCCTTGAGAGTAACGACCGCTTTCTTCCAACTCGGCGTCCGCCCGAATTGGATGGTGCGCTCGCGACGCGCCTTGCCGCGAACGCGCATCGTATTCACCCGCACCACCCTGACTTTGAACAGCTGTTCGATGGCGCGTTTGATGTCCAGTTTGTTCGCCCGCTTGTCGGCAACAATCTGGTACTGGTTGAGCTTCTCCATCTGCGCCGTGCCCTTCTCGGTAACCCGCACGGTCCGAACCACGGAATGGATGTCTTTCATCGGTCGTCCCCCAACCGGGCGCGCAGCTTCTCCAGCGCCGATTTTGTCGCCACGATTTTATCGAACCGCAGCAGCTCGTAGGCGTTGACCGAATCCGCCGGCTCGACCTGCACGCCCGGCAGATTCCGCGCGGCCAACTTCAGATTCGCGTCGACCCGATCGGTTACCAGAAGCGTGGCCCCGGTCTTGGTCCCGATCTTCGCCAGAATTCCCGCAAACTCCTTCGTCTTATGACTGGCCAGCTTCAACTCGTCGATTACCACCAGGTCGCCGCTGAGCAATCGCTCGCTCAGGGCCTTGCGAAACGCCAGCGCCTTCACCTTCTTTGGCACCCGGATCGAATAATCGCGCGGTTTGGGCCCAAATACCACGCCGCCACCCCGCCACAGCGGTGAGGCGAATGACCCGGCGCGCGCCCGACCCGTGCCTTTCTGCCTCCACGGCTTCTTGCCGCTACCGGTCACCTCGCTGATCTGCTTGGTGCTGGCCGACCCCAGCCGCTGGTTCGCCATGTACGCCGTGACAGCGTCGTGGACCGCCTGCGAGCCTTTGCCGCTCTTGATCAGCAGCTTGTCGGCAAACTCGACTTCGCCCCGCGGTTGACCGGAAATATCGATGACGGGCAACTTCATTTCGGAGCCTTCTCGGACGGCTTGGTTTTCTTCTTCGCATGGCGAACCACCACAAACGCGCCCCGCGGACCGGGCACCGCACCCTCGATCAGCAACAGGTTCTCCACCTCGCGGACCTGGACCACGCGCAGGTTCTGCGTCGTCACATTCACGTGGCCCATGTGGCCGGGCATGCGCATGTTGCGAAACACCCGGCCGGGAAACAGGCGCTGTCCGATCGCACCGGACCGACGGTGCCAGCCCTTGGCTCCGTGCGAGGCATCCCCTCCGCGAAACTTGTGACGTCGCACGACGCCCTGGAACCCCTTGCCCTTGCTGGTCCCGATGACGTCCACGTACTGACCGGGCTGAAATTCTTTCACCGTGATCGCGTCGCCCATGTTGAACGGCAACGCCGCGGTGGTGCGGTACTCGCGGATGAATTGGGCCGGCGCCGCCTGCGCCTTCTTACAGTGGCCCACGAGCGGTTTCGTCGCGTTCTTCTCCTTGCGCGCGCCAAACCCGAGTTGCAACGCGTGATAGCCGTCGATCTCGGGCGTCTTCTTCTGCAGCACGGGACAGGGCCCGGCTTCGATCACGGTGACCCCGACGAAGGCGCCATGCGCGTCGAACAGCTGCGCCATTCCAAGTTTTCGTCCGAGAATCTCCATGGCTAGATCTTGATGGTAATGTCCACGCCCGCGGGCAGGTTCAGCTTCTTCAGTTCGTCGACCGTCTTGGCCGTCGGATCAATGATGTCGAGCAGCCGCTTGTGCGTGCGCATCTCAAATTGTTCCATCGACTTCTTGTCGGCATGAGGCGAACGATTGACGGAATGCCGCCAGATGTCCGTCGGCAACGGGATGGGGCCTGCCACCTTGGCTCCCGTGCGCTTGGCCGTCTCGACGATGTCGTGCGCCGATTGGTCCAGCAACCGGTGGTCGTAGCCTTTCAGGCGGATTCGTATGCGTTGGTTATTCATTTCTTCAGTTGTCCCGCCCGGGGTGCGCCGTTGTTGTCCAGAATCTGCGCCAGAACGTTTTCCGGCACCTTCTCGAACGCGGCCGGTTCCATCGAGTAACTGGCTCGCCCCTTGGTCAGCGACCGTAGAGCCGTCGCGTAGCCGAACATCTCCGCCAGCGGCACCCGGGCATGCACGATCGTCGACGTGCTGCGAGGTTCAATGTGGCTGATCTTGCCCCGGCGGCTGTTGAGGTCGCCCACCACGTCGCCCATGTGCTCCTCCGGCGTGATCGCCTCGACATCCATGATCGGCTCCAGCAGGATCGCCCCGGCCTTGCGGGCGGCCTCCTTGAACGCGAAGCTGCCCGCCATCTTGAACGCAATCTCCGAACTGTCGACTTCGTGGTATGTCCCGTCGATAATCTCCACCTTCACGTCGACCATCGGATAACCGCCCAGGACGCCGGTCTGCGCCGCCTCAATGATGCCGTCCTCCACCGCGGGAATGTATTCCTTGGGAATCGCGCCGCCAACGATTTCGTTTTCGACCACGATCCCCGACCCCTTGTCCCCCGGCGCGATCGTAATGACCGCGTGACCGTACTGGCCGCGGCCGCCCGACTGACGGATAAACTTGCCCTCGGCTTCAGCGGGTTTGGTAATCGTTTCGCGATAGGCAACCTGCGGCCGGCCAGCGGTCGCGCCGACGTTGAACTCGCGGAACATGCGGTCTTTGATGATGTCCAAATGCAATTCGCCCATTCCAGAAATGATGGTCTGACCGGTTTCTTGATTGGTCGTCAGTCGGAAGGTCGGGTCTTCTTCGGCGAGGCGTTGGAGGGCGGCGGACATCTTATCGCGGTCGGCTTTCGTGTTCGGCTCGATGGCCATGGAGATCACCGGCTCGGGGAACGTAATCGACTCCAGCAGGATCGCATGTTTCTGGTCGCAAATCGTGTCGCCCGTCGTGATGTTCTTCAGACCCACCAACGCGCCGATGTCGCCCGAGTAACACCGGTCAATCTCCTCGCGGTGGTTGGCGTGCATCTCCAGGAGACGGCCGATGCGTTCGCGCTTGTTGTTGCGCGGATTGTAGACCGTCATCCCCTTGACGACCTGGCCCGAGTAGACCCGGAAGAAAATCAACTTCCCCGCATACGGATCCGTCCAAATCTTGAAGGCCAACGCACAGAACGGGCCGCGATCGTCAGCCGCGCGGGTTTCAATTCCCTTCGTGTCCGGGTTCGTCCCCATGATGTCGGGGACGTCCAACGGGGACGGAAGGTAATCGACGACGGCATCGAGGAGCAGTTGCACGCCCTTGTTCTTGAACGCCGCGCCGCAAATCACTGGCACCAACTCGTTCTTGATCGTCAGCCGGCGGATCCCGGCGCGGAGCTGCGCCACCTCGATCTCCTTGCCCTCGAGGAACAGGTGCATCGATTCCTCGTCCTTCTCCGCCACCGCCTCAATCAGCTTCGCCCGAGCCGCATGCGCCGCGTCCTTCAACTCGGCGGGAACATCGAGAACATCGAATTTCGCGCCCAACTCCTCCCCCGTCCACACCAACGCCTTCATGGTCACGAGGTCGACGACCCCTTTGAAATCGGCTTCTTTGCCAATCGGGATCTGGATCGGCACGGCGTTGGCCGCCAGACGTTCCCGCATCTGGGCGACCGCGGCCTCGAAATCCGCGCCGGTCCGATCCATCTTGTTGACGAACGCCACGCGGGGAACCTGATACTTGTTGGCCTGACGCCAGACGGTTTCCGATTGCGGCTCGACTCCCCCCACCGCACAGAACACGGCGCACGCCCCATCGAGCACGCGCAGGCTGCGCTCGACTTCGACCGTAAAATCCACGTGCCCGGGCGTATCGATGATGTTCACACGATGGTCGCGCCAGAAACAGGTCGTCGCCGCGCTGGTGATCGTAATCCCGCGCTCGCGTTCCTGTTCCATCCAGTCCATGGTCGCAGTGCCCTCGTGCACCTCGCCCACTTTGTAGACCTTGCCCGTGTAATACAGAATGCGCTCGGTCGTCGTCGTCTTCCCGGCGTCGATGTGCGCACAAATCCCGATGTTGCGGGTGCGCTCCAATGGCACCAGCCGTTCCGGCGACGGTTGCGCCCGCTGCTGCACTGGCTGTTTAGGTTGTTCTAACACGGCCTGCATTTTCAGTTACAAATGTTCGTTTCCTCACTCCAGTTTCACAAAAACACACTCGTAGCACGTCCATGCCTGTGGTTTCGCCTCCGGACTACCAGCGGTAGTGCGCAAACGCACGGTTGGCCTGCGCCATCTTGTGCGTGTCTTCGCGCTTCTTGACGGATGCGCCCGTATTGTTCGACGCGTCCAGAATCTCCGCCGCCAGAGCATCGGTCATCGCCGTGCCCTTGCGCGCGCCCGCGTACTGGATCATCCAGCGCATGGCCAGCGCTTCCTGGCGGTCGGTCGACACCTCGACCGGCACCTGATAGTTGGCACCGCCGACCCGGCGCGACTTGACTTCGAGCCGCGGCTTCACGTTTTCCAGCGCCGTCTGCAGCACGTCCAACGGGGTCTTATCCTTGACCTTTTCGGCAATGCGATCGAACGCGCCGTACACGATGCGTTCGGCGACGGATTTCTTTCCCTGTTTCATGATGCACGTGATCATGCGCGTGACCATTTCGCTGTTGAAGCGAACGTCACGGAGCCTCGCTCGTTTGTCTGCTCGTCGTCTCCGCATGTCGAATCCTTACAAATCTTACGCGGCCTTTGGCGCCGTGTCCTTCGGCCGTTTCACACCGTACTTGCTGCGACTGCGCCGCCGTTTTTCGACGCCCAGCGCGTCCAGCGTGCCGCGCACGATGTGATAGCGCACGCCGGGCAGGTCTTTCACGCGCCCCCCCCGCACGAGCACAATCGAGTGCTCCTGCAGGTTGTGTCCCTCGTCGGGGATGTACGCGATCACCTCGACGCCGCTCGTCAGGCGCACCTTCGCCACCTTCCGCAGCGCCGAGTTCGGCTTCTTGGGCGTCCGCGTCATCACCTGCAAACACACGCCGCGCCGCTGCGGACACTCGTTCAACGCAGGGGCTTTCGACTTCGCCTTCAACTGGCGACGCCCTTTCCGGACAAGCTGATTGATTGTCGGCATTGTTAACTCGTTCAGCGCCACTTACCTAGTGGCCCAAGGGAGCGCGGAAATTATCACACGCACCCGGGCAACGCAAGCTCTTTCGAGCCGCCCACCCTTCACACAACTGCCTCCGTCGGTAGCGGTTCCACCTTCTCCTCTCGCGGCGACTCGACCGGCTCGCCCAGTAACACCAGTTTCACGTTGCGATGCCGGGAAAAACCCGTCCCCGCCGGGATCAGGTGGCCCATAATCACGTTCTCCTTGAACCCCCGCAGATGATCCACCCGGCCGAGCGTCGCCGCGTCCGTCAACACCCGCGTCGTATCCTGGAACGACGCTGCGCTGATGAACGACTCGGTCTCGAGCGACGCCTTGGTGATGCCCAGCAATACCGGCTGCGCTTCGGCCGGTTTGCCGCCCGCTTCCGCCACCCGCTTGTTCTCTTCCTCGAACGTCACCTTGTCAATCTGATCGCCCCACAGGAACCGCGTGTCGCCGGGATCGACGATGCGCACCTTGCGCAACATCTGGCGCACGATGATCTCGATGTGCTTGTCGTTGATCTCAACACCCTGCAGCCGGTACACCTCCTGCACGTCGTTGACCAGGTACTCCTGCAGGTCCTGCGGACCGCAGACTTCCAGAATCTCGTGCGGCACGACCGGCCCTTCCGTCAACTGCTGCCCCTTCTTCACCGTGTCGCCCCGGAACACAATAATATGCTTCGAATGCGGAATGAGATGCTCTTCCTGCGCCCCCGTCTTCGGGTCCTTCACGAGAATGCACCGCTTGCCCCGCACCGTGCCGGCGAAATCGACCACGCCATCAATCTTCGCAATCTCAGCCGCGTCCTTCGGCCGCCGGGCCTCGAACAACTCCGCCACCCGCGGCAGTCCGCCCGTGATGTCCTTGGTCTTGAAAACCTTCCGCGGCGTCTTGGCAATGAGCGTTCCTGGCTCGATCCGGTGGCCTTCCTCGACAACGATGTGCGCCCCCGCCGGGATCGCATAAAACGCGGTGACTTCACCGGTGTCGCTGACGAGGTTCACCTGCGGGCGCAGGTCCTCCTTGTGTTCGATGACGACGGTGCCCATCAGACCGGTCGCCTCGTCGAGTTCGCGTTTGACGGTGATGCCCTCGATCAGGTCGTGGAACTTGATCGTACCCGCGACTTCCGACAGAACCGGCACGTTGTACGGGTCCCATTGCACGATCACATCGCCCTTCTTGACCCGCCCGCTGTCGCCTACCGAGATTTCGGCGCCGACCACCACCGAGTATCGCTCCAATTCGCGGCCTTCGTCGTTCGTCACGAGGATTTGGCCGTTCTTGTTGAGAACGACCCAATTGCCTTCCGAGCGCTGGACCGCGCGCAAATCCTGATAGTGCAAGATCCCGTCGTTCTTGGCCTTGATTTGTGGCTGCTTGAACACTTGGCTCGCCGTGCCGCCGATGTGGAACGTACGCATCGTGAGCTGTGTGCCCGGTTCGCCGATGGACTGCGCGGCGATGATGCCGATGGCTTCACCGAGCTTGACCACCCGGCTGGTGGCCAGGTTCCGCCCGTAGCACATGGCGCACACGCCCCGCCGCGATTCGCACGTGAGCACCGAGCGAATCTTCACCCGCTCGATCCCGAGCTTGCCAATCGCGTCCGCCGCCGCTTCGTCGATCTCCGTGTTGGCTTTGACGATCTTCTTCTTGTTGACCGGGTCGACGATGTCCTCCGCCGCAACCCGTCCGATAATGCGTTCGCTGAGCTTCACGACCTCGTCTTCGCCCTCGAAGATCGGCTTCACCCAGATGCCGTTGACCGTGCCACAGTCGTCTTCGAGAACAATGACGTCCTGGGCCACGTCGACCAGCTTGCGGGTGAGATACCCCGAGTCGGCCGTCTTGAGCGCCGTGTCCGCCAACCCCTTGCGCGCACCGTGGGTCGAGATGAAATACTCCAACACACTCAACCCCTCGCGGAAGTTCGACAGAATCGGGCGTTCGATGATTTCGCCGGATGGTTTCGCCATCAACCCGCGCATGCCCGCCAGTTGGCGAATCTGTTGGCGCGATCCACGCGCCTTGCTGTCCACCATCATGTACACAGGGTTCAGCTCGGCCCGGCCCTGGTTGTGCTCCATCGCGGCGTACATGATGTTCGAAATCTTGTCCGTCGCGTGCGTCCAAATATCGATGATCTTGTTGTAGCGCTCGCCGTCCGTAATAATGCCGCGCCGGTATTGTTTCTCGACGTCCGCCACATCCTTGAGTCCATCGTCGATCACCACCAGCTTCTCCTTCGGCACCACCATGTCCTCGATGCCGATGGAAATCCCCGCCAGTGTCGCGTGCTCGAATCCGAGCGCCTTGAGTTTGTCGAGCACCTCCACCGTCCGTTGATGGCCGGCCGTGCGATAACACTGCCAGATGATGTCGCCCAGCTTCGATTTGTCCACGGCCCGGTTGATGAAACCGAGTTCGTCCGGCCAGACCTCGTTGAATACCACCCGGCCCACCGTCGTCTCGATCACCTTCGACACCGGGTCGCCATACACGGTCTGGCGACCGTAATCGGGGTTTTTCAGGCGAATGCGCTCGTGGATCTTCACGTCGCGTTCGTCGCGGCAGAAGAACACCTCCTGCGCATCGGAAAACAGCTTCAGCCGCTTGGTATCGCCGTCGCGGCTCTTGCCGCCGTGCGTGAGGTAATAAATGCCGAGGGCGATGTCCTGAGTCGGCGTCGTAATCGGCTTGCCGCTCGACGGCGAGAAGATGTTGTTCGGCGCCAGCATCAGCAACCGCGCCTCCATCTGCGCCTCAACCGACAGCGGCACGTGCACGGCCATCTGGTCGCCGTCGAAATCGGCGTTGTACGCCGTGCACACCAGCGGATGAATCCGGATCGCGTTGCCCTCGATCAATTGCGGTTCAAACGCCTGAATCGACAGCCGGTGCAACGTGGGCGCCCGGTTCAGCAGCACCGGATGACCTTTGCTCACCTCTTCCAGAATGTCCCATACCTCGGGCGACTGGCGCTCGATCAACTTCTTCGCCGAGCGGATCGTGTGTACCAGCCCCATTTCCCGGAGGCGACGAATGATGAACGGCTCGAACAACACCAGCGCCATCTTCTTGGGAAGCCCGCACTGGTGCAACTTGAGCTCGGGGCCGATGACAATCACCGAGCGGCCCGAGTAATCCACGCGTTTGCCCAGCAGGTTCTGCCGGAACCGGCCTTGCTTCCCCTTGAGCATGTCCGCCAGCGACTTGAGCGACCGGCTGCCCGCACCCGTGACGGGACGACCGTGACGCCCGTTGTCCAGCAGCGCGTCCACCGCTTCCTGCAACATGCGTTTCTCGTTGCGGATGATGACGTCCGGCGTGCGCAACTGCAGGAGGTTCTTCAACCGGTTGTTGCGGTTGATGACCCGGCGATACAAATCGTTGAGATCGCTGGTGGCGAACCGGCCGCCCTCCAGCGGCACCAGCGGCCGAAGGTCCGGGGGAATCACCGGCAGCACTTCCAGAATCATCCACTCCGGCCGCATCTTCGAATTGATAAATCCCTTGGCGAGTTTCAGGCGCTTGGCGATCTTCTTCCGCACCTGCTTGCTCTTGGTCGCGTCCAGTTGGTGCTCCAGTTCGTGGGCCAGCTTGCGGAGGTCGATCTTCTGCAAAACTTCCTTCACCGCCTCGGCACCCATCTTGGCGACGAACCCGTCGCTGTATTGCTCGCGCGCCTCGCGATATTCCATCTCGGTAAGAAGCTGGTGGTCCTTCAGCGGCGTCTTGCCGGGGTCGATCACCATGTAATCTTCGTAGTACAACACCCGCTCGAGATCCCGCGCCGTCATGTCCAGCATGAGCCCCATCCGCGACGGCATGCACTTGAAAAACCAGATGTGACTGACCGGTACCGCCAGCTCGATATGCCCCATCCGCTCGCGCCGTACGCGGGCCAGCGTGACTTCCACGCCGCACCGGTCGCAAATCACCCCGCGGTGCTTGATCCGCTTGTATTTGCCGCAATTGCATTCCCAGTCGCGCACCGGACCAAAGATCCGTTCGCAGAACAGCCCGCCCTTCTCGGGCTTGAACGTCCGATAGTTGATCGTCTCGGGATTCTTCACCTCGCCGTGCGACCACGACCGGATCGTGTCCGGCGACGCCACGCCGATGCTGACGTGATCGAACACGTCGGCCTTTTCCAGGCCAAGCGCGGCGCGGGCGGCCGCCGTGGCGGCGGCGGTGGACGGGATCGACGTTCCAGATTTGACAGCAATCATAACTTGTTCTCGCCTCCATTTTTCCCGACGCGGACATCGAGACAGAGACTCTGCATCTCCTTCATCAACACGTTGAACGATTCGGGCGTTCCCGCTTCGAGCGTGTTGTCGCCCTTGACGATCGACTCGTAAATCCGCGTGCGACCCTGCACATCGTCACTCTTGACGGTCAGCAACTCCTGCAGCGCGTAGGCGGCGCCATAGGCCTCCATCGCCCACACCTCCATCTCGCCGAAACGCTGGCCGCCGTATTGGGCCTTGCCACCGAGCGGCTGCTGCGTCACCAGCGAATACGGACCCACCGCGCGCGCGTGAATCTTGTCGGCCACCAAGTGGCCCAGCTTCAACATGTAGATGTAGCCGACTACCACCTCCTGATCGAACGGCTCGCCCGTGCGCCCGTCGTACAACCGCGACTTCCCGTCCGCCTTGACCCACGAGAAACCGTCGATCCTCCTCGCCTTGTCGATCATTTCGCGGATTTCCGCCTCGGTCACGCCATCGAACACCGGCGAGGCAATCGTCAGTCCCAGCGCCTTGGCCGCCACGCCGAGGTGCGTTTCCAATACCTGGCCCACGTTCATCCGGCTCGGCACACCCAGCGGATTCAACACGATGTCCACCGGCGTACCGTCGGCCAGGAACGGCATGTTTTCCTCGGGCAGAATCTTGGCGATCACGCCCTTGTTGCCATGGCGACCCGCCATCTTGTCGCCCACGCTGAGCTTGCGCTTGCTGGCAATGTAAACCTTGACCTGCTTGATAATCCCCGGATCGACGTCTTCGCCGCTCTCAATGCGGTCGAGCTGGCGGTCGTGCTCCATGTTCAGCTCGCTAAACCGGTGCTCGAATTCGCCGATGATCTCGCGGATCTTGATGCGGATCGGCGACGGATCGATCTCAATGTGGTCGTATACCGCCGCCAACTTGCGCAGCAGCGTCTTGGTAATCTTGCGGTTGGCCGGGATGATGATCTCCCCCGTCTCCGCGTTGACCACGTCGAGCGGAATCTTCTCGCCCAGCAGAATGTTGCTGAGCTTGTCCGTCAGTTCCTCGCGCAATTCGCCGGACTTCTTCTTGTGCTCTTCTTCAATCTGCTTCTTTTGCCGCCGAATCTCCGTCGGCGTCAGGCTCGGCCGGGTCGGCTCCTTGCGGGCCGAGACCTTCACGTCCATCACAATGCCATACGTGCCGCTGGGCACCCGCAACGACGTGTCTTTCACATCCGCGGCTTTTTCACCGAAGATCGCCCGCAGCAACCGCTCCTCGGGCGCCAGTTCCGTCTCGCCCTTTGGCGTAATCTTGCCGACGAGGATGTCCCCGGGCTTTACTTCCGCGCCCACGCGAATCACGCCGTCGTGGCCCAGGTCCTTGAGCGCTTCTTCGCCCACGTTCGGAATGTCGCGCGTGATTTCCTCGGGGCCGAGCTTCGTGTCGCGCGCCCCGGCTTCGAATTCATCGATGTGAATCGAGGTATAGATGTCTTCTTTGACGAGGCGCTCGTTGACCAGAATCGCGTCCTCGAAATTGTAACCGCACCACGGCATGAACGCCACGAGCACGTTGCGGCCGAGGGCCAGTTCGCCCCCCTCGCAACACGGGCCATCCGCCAGCACCTGTCCCTTCTTGATCCTGTCGCCCTGCTTGACGATGGGTTTCTGGTTGAAACACGTGCCCGCGTTCGACCGCATGAATTTCCGCAGATCGTAGACCCACAGGTGGTTCTCGGGGTCGGTCACGAACTTCCGCTTGCCCTCGGGCAGCTCACCGTCTTTCGTCACGATGATGCGCCGCGCGTCCACGCCGGCCACGACCCCCGCTTCGAGCGCCACGACGCACACCTTCGAATCGCGCGCGATGCGGTCTTCCAAGCCCGTACCGACCAACGGCGACTCGCTCCGCAACAGCGGCACCGCTTGCCGCTGCATGTTCGAGCCCATCAACGCCCGGTTCGCGTCGTCGTGTTCGAGGAACGGAATCAGGCCCGCCGCCACCGATACCAATTGCTTCGGCGATACGTCCATATAATGGACCCGCTCGGGCTCGACCTCGATAAAATCGCCCTTGTACCGACAGGAAACCTTCGGGACCTGGAAATGACCACGGCCGTCCACGGGGGCATTGGCCTGGGCAACTACGTAATTCTCCTCCTGGTCGGCGGTCAGGTAATCCACCTGCTCCGTCACCCGACCGTCCTTGACCTTCCGGTACGGCGTCTCGATGAAGCCAAACTCGTTGATGCGCGCGTAGATGCTCATCGCGCTGATCAACCCGATGTTCGGGCCTTCAGGAGTTTCGATCGGACAGATCCGGCCGTAGTGCGACGGATGAACGTCGCGCACTTCAAACCCCGCCCGCTCCCGCGACAGACCGCCGGGCCCCAGCGCCGACAGCCGGCGCTTGTGTGTCAATTCGCTCAGCGGGTTGGTTTGGTCCATGAATTGACTGAGCTGGCTGCGACCGAAGAAATCACGGATCACCGCCGACAACGCCTTCGGGTTGACCAGTTGCTGCGGCGTCATCGTGTCGGTATTGACGTCGAACAGCGTCATTCGCTCTTTGACGACGCGCTCGGTGCGCGCCAGGCCGATGCGGCATTGGTTGGCGAGCAACTCGCCCACGGTGCGCAGACGCCGGCTGCCCAGATGGTCGATGTCGTCCACCGATCCTTCGCCCTTGCGCAGGTTCAGCAGATACTTGATCGCCTCGATCAGGTCCTCCTTTTCGAGGACGCGGCTGTCCAGGTCGGCGCTGCGGTTGAGTTTCTGGTTGATCTTGTATCGGCCCACGCGCCCGAGGTCGTAGCGGCGCGCGTCGAAAAACAGGCGTTTGATCAGGGCGTTGGCGTTGGCAATCGTCGGCGGATCGCCCGGACGCAACCGGCGGTAGATTTCTTTGAGCGCTTCCTCCTGGTCCTTGCAGGTGTCTTTCTTCAGGCACTTGACAATGCAGCCGTCGTCGACCGAAATGTCGACGACCTTCACCTTGTCGATACCGAGATCGATGAGTTGCCGCGCCACGGTCTTGGTGAGCGGCTCAAACGCATGGCCGATGACCAACTGCTTCTCCGTGTCCATGACGTCGGCGATCAGCACCTTGGTGGCCGTCTCTTCGCCACTGGTGAAGTCCTTCAGCTTCACGTCCTCCACCTGATAGAACAGCTTGAGGATGTTCTCGTCCGTGCTGTAACCGAGCGCGCGCAGGAACGTCGTGGCCAGAAACTTGCGGCGGCGATGACGGCGGTCGAGATAGATGTTCAACAGATCGTTGTTGTCGAACTGCAATTCGAGCCACGAACCCCGGTCGGGAATGATGCGGAACCCGTACAGCACCTTGCCGCTGGTGTGAATGGTCGACTCGAAACAGATGCCGGGCGACCGGTGCAACTGGCTGACGATGACCCGCTCGGCCCCGTTAATGACGAAGCTGCCCGAAGGCGTCATCAGCGGGATTTCGCCCATGTAAACCTTTTCTTCCTTCGTCCCATTGGCGTCCTTGAGTCGGAACGTCACGTGCAACGGCCCGCTGTAGCTGATCCCCTCGCGGAGACAGTCCAGCCATGAGGTCTTGGATTCCCCGATGGTGTACTCCACAAAATCGAGGGTCGCTTCCCCGTCGTAGCTCTCGATCGGGAACACTTCTTTGAAAACCGCCTGTAACCCGGTGTTCTTGCGCCGGTTCGACGCGGCTCCCGCCTGCAGAAACTCGGCATAGGATTCCGTCTGCGCCTCGATCAACGGCGGAGGCTCAATTACGTCACCCAATTTCCCGAAATACTTTCGTTCAGCCATTGACTGTTTCCCCGGGCATCGCTGCCCTTTGACTGCTGTTCGCCAACCTGTTGTTGCGACGGACGCACCGCCGGGCGCGTCCCCCGCGTGAATGCAAACCGGAGACCAACTACTTCAGCTCGACTTTCGCGCCCGCCGCTTCGAGCTTCTTCTTGATCTCCTCGGCTTCTTCCTTCGTGGCACCTTCCTTCACGGTCTTCGGCGCGCCTTCGACCAGATCCTTGGCTTCCTTCAGACCCAGGCTGGTGATCGCGCGCACTTCCTTGATGACGCCAATCTTGTTCGCGCCCGTTTCCTTCAACACCACGTCAAAGGCTACCTTGGCTTCCGCCGCCGGCGCCGCTGCGCCGCCCCCGGCCGGGGCCGCCGCCACCGCGACAGGGGCCGCCGCGCTGACGCCCCATTTCTCCTCGAGCTTCTTCGATAGCTCGGCGGCTTCAATCACCGTCAGGCCACTCAATTGTTCCACTATCTGATCCAGATTTGCTGCCATGTTCGTATCCTTCCATTCGGTGTCGTCGTGCTCCGAAGCCTCGAAACCATTACCCCCGAAAGCCCTCGGGGCGACGAGGAACCAGTTGTTTCCACCGTTATGCGGGGACCGCGCCGGCCGCCGTCCCCGGCTTGTCGGCGTGCGCCTTCAGCACACGCGCAATCTGACACGCGGGCGCGCCCAGCACGACCGCGATGCGAGTCGCCGGCGTCTGCAACAGGCCGATCAATTGCGCCCGCAGCGCTTCCAGCGACGGCAGGTCGGCCAAAGCCGAAATCTCATCCGCGCTCAACGCCTTCTTGCCCAACGCCCCGACCTTGAACTTCGGTTTCTCAAATTCCCGGCCAAACTGCTTCAATACCTTGGCCACGGCGCCGATATCCGCCTGGCCGTCGCCGACGACCACCGCGGTCATGCCGTCCAGGTCGCGGTCGAAATCGGGAAGCTCGGCGGCCTTGGCCGCGTGACGCAGCATCGAATTCTTCGCCACGTGATACTCCGCCTTCGCCCGCCGCAGCCGCTTCCGCAACTCCGCAAATTGTCCCACCGTCATGCCCTTGTACTCCGTCAGGATCACAAAGGGCGACGCGCCCATCTGCTTCTTCAGGTCCTCAACAATCAGTTGTTTTTCCGGTCTCATGAAATACTCGCGCTCCGCAACGTCAACTCGTCGAAAATTCGTGATGATCGATCTTGATGCCGGGACCCATCGTGCTCGATAACGTGCAACTCTCGATGAACTGGCCCTTGGCCGTCGCCGGCTTCGCGTGCACCACGGCGGTGATCACCGCCTTGGCGTTTTCCTGAATCGCCTCCCCCGCAAACGACAGTTTCCCGAACGAAATGTGCAGGTTGGCCGCCTTGTCCATCTTGAATTCGACCCGGCCCGCCTTCACTTCCTTGACGGCTTTCGCCGTGTCCTCGGTCACCGTGCCCGTCTTCGGATTGGGCATCAGCCCTTTCGGCCCCAAAACCTTGCCCAGCTTGCGAACCTCCTGCATGGCCTCGGGCGTGGCCACCGCGACATCAAAATCCGTCCAGCCTTCCTGGCATTTCTTCACAAGATCTTCGAACCCCACGATGTCGGCTCCCGCGTCTTTGGCCGCTTGAGCCGATGCACCTTTGGCAAACACGACGACCCGCACTTTCTTGCCACTGCCGTGCGGGAGCGCCACCGTGCCGCGCACCATCTGGTCGCTTTGCTTGGGATCGACCCCCAGTTTGAACGCCAACTCGAGCGTCTCATCAAATTTCGTCTTGGGCAGCGCTTTGAGCAGCTCGACCGCCTCGCCAATTCGGTACTGGCGCTTCGCATCGACCTGCTTCGCTGCCGCGTTGTAACGTTTTCCGTGTCTTGCCATGGCAATCCCAACCTCGCTAGTCGACCACGTCGATTCCCATACTGCGCGCCGTGCCCGCAATGATGCGGCAGGCCGCCTCGTCGCTCTTGGCGTTGAGGTCGGCGGCTTTCGTGCGCGCGATCTCCAACACCTGCTTGCGCGTGACCTTGCCGACCTTGTTGCGGTTCGGCTCGCCGCTGGCCGTGGCGATGCCAGCCGCCTTCTTGAGGAGCGCACTGGCCGGCGACGATTTCATAATGAAGGTGAACGTCTTGTCCTTGTAGACGGTAATCACCACGGGGATGATCGTCCCCGCTTGCTTCTGCGTGGCCGCGTTGAACTGTTTGCAGAACTCCATGATGTTCACGCCCTGCTGGCCCAACGCCGGACCAACCGGCGGCGCCGGGTTCGCCTGCCCCGCCGGAATCTGAAGTTTAACGATGCCTGTAACTGGTTTGCCTGCCATAGCCCCTCGTCCTTACGCGCGTTCGACCTGCCAGTACTCCAATTCCACCGGCGTCGAGCGCCCGAAAATTGAAACGGAAATCTTCAGCTTCCCACGGTCCGGATCGATCCCCTCGATCACTCCCGTGAAATTCTGGAACGGGCCGTCGGTCACCTTCACGGTCTCGCCCGCCTCGAACGTAACCTTCGGCGCGACCTTCTCCTGACGCTCCTCGATCTGCGCCAGAATGCTCTCGACCTCGTCCGGCTTCAGCGGCACCGGCCGGTCGCCACCGATAAACCCAATGATCCCGGGTGTTTCGCGGATGAAATACCACGAGCGGTCGAGCAACTGGTTCTTGTCGTCCAATAATTTCATGTGCACCAGGATGTAGCCCGGATAAAACTTCCGCGTGCTCGTCGTCTTCTTCCCTTTCTTGACCTCCGCCACCTTTTCGGTCGGGATCAGCACGTTCTTGATCAGGTCGCCCATTTCCTCGACCTTGATCCGTTTCTCAATGCTGTCCTTGACCTTCTGTTCCTGACCAGAAAGTGTATGAAGCACGAACCACTGGAATTCCGGTTTTGTCGTTGCATCCATGTCTGCCCCCGTCCTCAGGCGGCCCTCGTCAAGAATCCGATGATCCTCAGAAACACGATGTCCGCCAGCGCGACGAACAGACCCAGAACCACGATCGTAATCATGACGACGATGGTCGAATCCACCAGTTCCTTCCGGGTGGGCCACGACGACTTTTTCAGTTCGATCGAGACCTCGGTCAGAAAGTCCCGCACTTTAAAAAATGGGTTTGCCATATGACTGTCCGGTTCGTGCGTCCGCCGACTCTCCTGAGACTGGCACGCCAGGAGGGACTTGAACCCCCAACCTACGGTTTTGGAGACCGTCGCTCTGCCAATTGAGCTACTGGCGTATTGGAATTGCGGTTTGTGCCGTGTCCAACCTCCTACTTGGTTTCCCGATGCGCAACGTGTTTACCGCACTTCGGGCAGAACTTGGTTAGCTCCAGCCTCTCCGAGCCCTGCGCCTTCTTGTTGCGCGTGGAGGTGTAGTTGCGGCTCTTGCACTCGGTGCAAGCCAACGTTATCTGTTCCCTCGGCATCGTCCTGTCGTCTCCGCGAGGCGGATTACTCCGCCCCCAGCAACCCTGCGTTTCCTCCCACCAGAATCATTCCAGAATCTCCGTCACGCGACCCGCGCCGACCGTCCGGCCACCTTCGCGGATGGCAAACCGCATGGTTTTTTCCATCGCGATCGGCGTAATCAACTCCACCTCCAGGTTCACGTTGTCGCCGGGCATCACCATCTCGACGCCCTGGGGTAGCTTCGCCGCCCCCGTGACGTCCGTCGTCCGGAAATAGAACTGCGGCCGATAACCGTTAAAGAACGGAGTGTGCCGCCCGCCCTCTTCCTTGCTCAGCACGTAGACCTCGCCCTTGAACTTCCTATGGGGCGTGATCGACCCCGGCTTGGCCAACACCTGGCCGCGCTCCACGCCGTCCTTTTCAATCCCGCGCAGCAGCGCGCCAATGTTATCCCCCGCCTGGCCCTGGTCGAGCAACTTGCGGAACATCTCCACACCGGTGACGACCGTCTTCTGGGTTTCCCGCAGGCCGACGATTTCCACTTCTTCGCCAACCTTGATCATGCCACGTTCCACCCGGCCCGTGGCCACCGTGCCCCGGCCCGTAATCGAAAACACGTCTTCGACCGGCATCAGGAACGGCTTGTCGACCTCGCGGGTCGGCTCGGGAATGAATGCGTCCACCGCCTTGATCAATTCCAGGATCTGCTGCTCCTCTTTGGGATCACCGGCCAAGGCTTTCGTCGCGCTCACGCGAACCACGGGGGTCTTGTCGCCGGGGAATTGATACTGCGACAGCAATTCCCGCACTTCCAGTTCCACCAGGTCCAGCAATTCGGGGTCGTCCACCAGGTCGACCTTGTTGAGCGCCACCACCATCGCCGGCACGGCCACCTGGCGCGCCAGCAACACGTGCTCGCGCGTCTGCGGCATCGGGCCGTCCGCCGCGCTGACCACCAGAATCGCCCCGTCCATTTGCGCTGCGCCCGTGATCATATTCTTTACGTAATCCGCGTGGCCGGGACAATCGATGTGCGCGTAGTGCCGCTTCTCGCTTTCGTATTCCACGTGCGCCACCGCAATCGTAACCGTCTTCGTCTCGTCGCGAACGGTGCCGCCCTTGGCAATGTCCGCGTAGCTCTTGACCTCGGCTTTGCCCTGCTTGGCGAGCACCTTCAGGATGGCGGCGACCAAAGTGGTCTTGCCATGGTCGATGTGCCCAATGGTGCCGACGTTCATGTGCGGCTTTGTTCGTTCGAATTTACCTTTGGCCATGCTGTCCTCCTGTTCGCTTGTTATGACGCAGCCTTAAACTCAATCCTCGTCTTCTGGAGCCCACGATCGGGATTGAACCGATGACCTCGTCCTTACCAAGGACGTGCTCTACCATCTGAGCTACGTGGGCACTACGCACCATATCCCGCAAAAACCATGTCGCGCGATTGCCATCGGGACTCATCCCCGGACCACACCGTTCCACAAAACCACTAGACACAAAAAGACTGCAGAACCCCCCTCTCTGTTCTCGAATCGTTCCCTCGATCCAAAGAGAACAAGCGGCGAGCTCTACTACGCCCTGTTTAACCTATGTCCCGGCTAATACCTCCCCCGAACTAACGGGTGCACCGACTATAGCGGATTTCCCAACCGTGTCAACACCTCATTCGAACGGACACGCCGACCCAGGTTCCAAGGTCAAATCCGGGTGCCGGCCGGAATCACCGCGTTCTTGGGAATAACGACAATCCCCTCCCGAATGTAATAATTCGGCCCGTCGAAATCCGCAGCGCCCGACTTGTCCGAAATGACCACCCGTTCCCCAATGTGAACGTTCTTGTCGATAATCGCCCGGTGGATCTTTGAGCCCCGTCCGATGCTCATGTGGGGAATCCCCATGGTATCCTCCTCAAGCATCTCGTGCGCGGTCTCGTAGAAGTCGCATCCCAGAATGATCGTGTCGCGCAAATCGCAGTCGGCCCCGATAAACGAGCGGACCCCGACAATCGCATTCTCGATCCGCGAGCGCAAGATCACGCACCCGTCGGCGATCAGCGCGTTGCGAATGTCGCTCTCCAGGATCTTCGACGCCGGAAGAAACCGCGCATGGGTGTAGACCGGCGCCTCCCGGTCGAAAAAGTTGAACGACGGCTTTTGCGAGCACAACGCCAGGTTCGCCTCAAAAAACGAGCGGATGGTTCCTACGTCTTCCCAGTATCCCTGGAAGACGTACGCGAACACCCGCTGGCGTCCGATTGCGTCCGGAATGATGTGCTTGCCGAAATCGGTCTTGTTGTTGTCCAAAATCTTGCTGAGGATCTCCCGGTTGAACACGTAGATTCCCATCGAAGCCAGGTAGCGATCGTCGCTGCTGGTGATGCGCAGGGTCGACAGCAGCGGATCCTGGATCTTCAATACATCCAGCGCCTTCTTGTCTTTCGGCTTCTCGACAAACCGCACCGCCCGCTTCTCTTCGTTGACCTGAAGTATGCCCAGCGAAATCGCGGCATCCCGCCTGACCGGCATGGCCGCAATCGTGACGTCCGCATACGTCTCCAGGTGCTGTTGGAGGACCTTGCGGAAATCCATGCGGTACAATTGGTCTCCCGAGAGAATGACGATGTACTCGTACCCTTCCTGGACGAAGTAGCGCAGGTTCTGACGCACCGCATCCGCGGTCCCCTGGTACCAACTGGCGCCCCCCGGCGTCTGCTGCGCCGCCAGCACTTCCACGAAACCGCGCGAGAACCGGTCAAAGGCGTAGCTCTGATGAATATGCCGATGCAACGACGCCGAGTTGAACTGCGTGAGAACGTAGATCTGCCGGATGTTCGAGTTGATGCAGTTGCTGATGGGGATGTCCACCAGCCGGTACTTCCCGGCAATCGGCACAGCGGGTTTCGCACGTTCCTTCGTCAGCGGAAACAACCGGCGGCCTTCGCCGCCACCCATGATCACGCCCAGAACATTCGTTCGCGTGACCGGCTTGAGTCCCAAAGGAGCCATGCTGTCATACTAGTGGAAGCCTGTCCGCCCCGTCAATTGACAATCGCCCCAGGCTGCGGTAAGGTAACACCCGTCAGCGGCAAAAAAACCAACTGCAATACGAAGTCCACGCCACTGTGATTCGCCGTCGCCGCTGGCACCCGCTCGCCGGGTGGCGGAATCACCGTCGCGCGACTTCAGAGAAGGAACACGCTATGTGTGGCATCATCGGCTACATTGGCAAACGACCCGCCCAGTCCGTCATCCTCGAAGGCCTTCGCCGACTCGAATACCGCGGCTACGACTCCGCCGGCCTGTGCATCATGAATAATAAAGGCGGCTTTGAACTCCGCAAGAAAAGCGGCCGGATCAACGATCTGGCCGCCGTCCTCGCCAAACAACCCGCCAAAGGCGATGCCGGCATCGGCCACACCCGCTGGGCGACCCACGGTCCGCCCACCGACTCCAATGCCCACCCGCATCTCGACCAGTCCGGCAAGATCGCCCTCGTCCACAACGGCGTCATCGAGAACCATCAGCAACTGAAAGAACAACTTCTCGCCCAAGGCCACACGTTCGCTTCCCAAACCGATACCGAAGTGCTCGCCCACCTCGTCGGCCACCACTACGAGCAGGTGCGCGCCGAAAACCCGGCTGCCAACGGCTCCGCGCTCGGCGAGGCCGTCCGCCGCGCCCTCAAGGACGTCGTCGGCACCTACGGTATCGCCGTCGTTCATGCCGACCACCCCGATCTGATCGTGGGCGCCCGCCGCGGCAGCCCGCTCCTCCTCGGCATCGGACGCGACGAAAACTTTCTCGCCAGCGACGTCAGCGCCATCATCGCCCACACCCGCCGCGTCGTGTACCTCAACGACTTCGAAATCGTCGCCCTCAGCCGCGACGATTTCCAGGTGTCCACAATCGAAGCCGCGAGCGTTAGCCCGCAAATCCGCGAAGTCGAGTTTGCCGCCGACGAAGTCGAGCGCGGAAAGTTTCCCCACTTCATGCTCAAGGAGATTTTCGAGCAACCGCATGCCGTGCAAAACGCATTCCGCGGACGCATCAGCCACGAGGAGGCGACGGCCCGCCTCGGCGGATTGAATCTTTCCCCCGGCGAACTGCGCGCCGTCGACCGCCTGATTTACATCGCTTGCGGCACGGCGTTGCATGCGGGGATGGTCGGTGAGTACCTGATGGAAGACCTCGCGCGGATTCCCACCGAGTGCGATTACGCCAGCGAGTTCCGCTATCGCAACGCCCCCGTCGAGAAACACACGGTCGTGTTCGCCATCAGCCAGTCCGGCGAAACCATCGACACGCTGGCGGCCGTGCGCGAATCGCGCCGCAAAGGCCACAAGACCCTCGGCATCGTCAACGTCGTCGGCTCGACCATCGCCCGCGAGGTCGACGGCGGCACCTACATGCACGCGGGACCCGAGATCGGCGTCGCGGCGACGAAGACGTTCACCTCGCAGGTGACCATTATGACGCTGTTGGCCGTGTTGATGGGCCGGATGCGCCATCTCGCCTCGACCCGCGGTGCCGAAATCCTGCGCGGACTCGAAGAGATCCCCGCAAAAATGGAACGCGTCCTCAAACAGAATGACGCCATTGCGGCCATGGCCAAGAAGTATTGCGAGGCCAACAGTTTTCTGTTCCTCGCCCGCCAGGTCAACTTCCCGATCGCGCTCGAAGGCGCGCTGAAGCTCAAGGAGATTTCCTACATCCATGCCGAGGGTTACCCGGCCGCCGAGATGAAACATGGCCCGATCGCGCTCATCGATCCCCGCACGCCGTCCGTATTCATCTGCCCGAAGAACTCCGTCTACGAGAAAGTCATGGCCAACATCGAGGAAGTGAAGGCACGCAAAGGCCCCGTGATCGCCGTGGCGACCGAAGGCGACGAGGAGATTCGGAAAAGAGCCGACGACGTCATCTATGTCCCCGACTCGCTGGAGTGTTTGCAGCCGCTCCTGACGGCGTTGCCCGTGCAACTGCTCGCCTACCACATTGCGGTCCTCCGCGGCTGCGACGTGGACAAGCCCCGCAACCTGGCCAAGAGCGTGACTGTCGAATAGACCGCGCGGCACGCCGAAAAATGCGTGGGCCTGCTGCGCCCACCGAGTGGGCCGCAATCGCCCCAGTCGATCCCGTGCCTCGGCGCGATCGGGCCTGATCCGGAGCGCCGCTCCAGCAAACTGTACCAGTACCACTTTTTTCCAGTTGCTTTCTGCGACCGAGTTTCTTAGGCTGTTATCGGGGAGCCCCTCGTGATCGCGTTCAGCTATCGCGGCGGTCGTTACTGCGCGGGCTTGCTGGCCTGCACGGTCATTTCGTTCTCCTTTGCGTCCGTTGCCACGGCGTCCACGAATGTCCTCGGGACGACAGCCACTCCGTCTCGCGACGAGAAATCCGGATTGGCGTCTTTAGCTCTGCAGGTGGTGGGACAGATTCAATCCCAGCAGCAGGCCACCTTGCGGGCCGTCGAAGCCTCACAAAAGCAAAATGCGGAGACCACCCGTTCGCTCGTCAACCGTCTCCGGGTTGTGACCGTCGTTGGGGTTCTCCTGGCCGGCGGCATGTTGGCCCTGCTGCTGTACGTTCGGAAGCTCCTGCGCTCAATCCAACACGGGGTGCTGCCGTCACCACCGCCCGCGTCGGCCGTTCACAATACCAACGGAACCGCGGCGCGTCTTGCGTCACTTCTGGCCGCAGGAGAAGCGCTCTTGAACCTGAAGCAACCTGCTCGTGCCGTCGTCTGCTTTGATGAAGTGCTCGCCTTGGACAGTTGCAATGCCGGCGCGCACGTGAGAAAAGGCGCCGCTCTCGAGCAACTCGGCCGATTGGATGAAGCGCTGGTCTGCTACGATCAAGCCATCGCTCTGGATGTCTCGCTGTCGGATGCCTACGTCGGCAAAGGCGCCGTGTACAACCGGCTCGAACGCTACCGCGAAGCGCTCGAGTGCTACGAAAAGGCCGCACGCCTCCAGCCCGCGATCAACATCTCCGAGATCCACTCGCTGCATTGACCGGGGGCGAAGCCACTGCGCTGCCGGCCGTACAGCGTCGCCAGCGCGCCGCGGTGCATTCCTCCGGCAATTGCCAATGAGGAAACAGGTCTGGCCGCGCCGCCTACTGCGAACCCGACGATGATTGCCCCCCAGCCGGTGGCATGGCCACAGGCGGAGTCACAATCTCCTTTGGTTCGGAAGTCGCTGCGGGTGGCGAAGCTTTGCTCGGCGCGACCGAAGTCGCCTCCGGTGCGGGTTTCATCTTGGGTTTGCTTGTGGCGCAACCTGCCCCAAGCACCAACAACGCCGCTAACGTTCCGAGAGTCGCAAAAATCCGCTTCATTGTGCCATGCCTCCTCTTGTTGACAGTTCGCTGCATTAAATGACCTCTGTCGCGGAAAGGCAAATCCAAAATCAAGGTCGCAAGATCCATCGGCACGCCGCGCGATCCATCGCCATTCAGGTTCTCGCTGACTTCCGGCTCGGCAGACGGACGCGCGGACGAACTCGGAGCGATGATCGGGTCCCACGAACGCCCGTCAATCTGGCCGGCCCAGAAAGCGTTCGGGACTGGTTGTCGCCCGCCGTTTTGACTAGACTGCATTCCCCATGAAAGGACAGAGGTTCTTCCCGTTGGTCGTAGCGGTAGCGGGGTGGCTGGCCTATTCCGACAGTTTCAGCGGCGCATTCTTTCACGACGACCCGGGGTCGATCCTTGATAATCCGACAATCCGTCATCTCTGGCCGATCTGGGGGCCCTTGCTGCCTTTGCACGGCGGCAGCACGGTCGCGGGCCGTCCGCTCGCCAATTTGTCGCTCGCCATCAACTACGCCCTCGGCGGCTACAACGTGTGGGGGTATCACGCCCTGAACCTGGCCGTTCACATCTTTGCCGCTCTCGCCCTGTTCGGGGTCGTGCGGCGGACTCTTCTCCAGCGACCGTTGCGCGGACGGTTTGCTCCCGCTGCCGGTGAATTGGCATTGGCCACGGCGGTTCTCTGGACGATCCATCCGCTGCAGACCGAGTCGGTCACATACATCATTCAACGAACCGAGTCGATCATGGGACTGTTTTATCTGCTCACACTGTACTGCTTCGTCCGCGGAACCGAGTCGCCACCCATGGGCAACGGGAAATGGTTCAGGCGAGATGGCTCATGGAAACTGGGGGACCGCCTGTGGTACGGGTTGTCGGTGGCCGCCTGCGCGTTGGGGATGGCCAGCAAAGAGGTGATGGTGTCGGCCCCGGTGATGGTGTTGTTCTACGACCGGGCATTTGTCTCTGAATCGTTACGGGAAGCATGGCGGCAACGCTGGGCGTTGTATCTGGCGCTGGCCAGCACGTGGATCGTGTTGGGCTATGTCGTCGTTTCCGCGGGCAACGTCGCCACGGCATCAACAATGGCGCGACAGCACGGTCTCACTTGGTGGCAATACCTGGCGACCCAGCCGGGAGTGATCCTTTACTACTTGAGACTGTCCGTCTGGCCGTACCCGCTGGGACTTGACTTATCCATGTGGACCATCGCCAAGACATGGATGAGGATTCTGCCGGCGGCAGCCGTGATCGTGACCCTCTTGGGGGCGACCGCTTGGTCATGGAAACGACATCCCGCCTGGGGCTTTGTCGGGGCATGGTTCTTCCTGATTCTGGCGCCGAGTTCGAGTTTCATCCCGCTGAACGACCTGGTTTTCGAACATCGCATGTACTTGTCGCTCGCGGCAGTAGTGGTCTTGGCAGTGATTGGATTGTATTCACTCGCGGGCCGGCGAAGTCTGGCCGTGGTCGCCCTGGTCGCCGTAGGACTTGGCTGTCTTACGTGGCGGCGCAACCAAGACTACCGGAGTGAAATTGCTTTTTGGAGCGATGCCGTCGCCAAGTTCCCTGACAACCCTCGGGCGCGCGACAGCTTGGCCGTTGCCTTGTGTGAGACGGGACGGTTGCCGGAAGCGCTGCAGCATTGGGAACGGGCGCTGGAACTCAAGCCCGATTTCGCCGAGGCACACAACAACCTCGGGCTCGCCTTGTGGCGCGCGGGCCGGGCGCCGGAGGCGATCGCACATTTCGAGCGGGCGTTGCGGATCCAGCCGGATTCCGCCGAAGCCCACAACAATTTGGGAGTCGCCTTGATGCAGCGGGGACAGGTTCGCGAGGCGATGGCGCATTACGAGCGGGCGGTGCAGATCAAACCTTATGATCCCAAGGCGCACTACAACCTCGGGATCGCCCTTTGGCAGACGGGACAAATCTCAGAGGCGGTGCAACACTGGGAGCTGGCGGTGCGCTTCAAGCCCGACTATGCCGAAGCGCACAACAGCCTGGGAAACGCCTTGCTACGCCGGGGCTGGGTGCCGGAGGCGATTGCGCATTATGAGCAGGCCGTGCGGATCGAACCGGATTTCGCCGAAGCCCACAACAATCTGGGAGGTGCCCTGCTGAAACAGGGCCGATTGCCGGAGGCCATCGTCCATTTCCAAGAAGCGGTGCAGATCGCACCCGATTACGCCATGGCGCACTATAATCTGGGGCTCGCCCTCGAACAAGCAGGCCGGGTCCCGGAGGCGATTGCGCATTATGAGCAGGTGCTGCGGATTAGACCTGCTGACGCCGCGGCACAGAACGCACTGGCACGGCTGCGCCAGTCGCACCAATAGGCCGGACAACTGTGTCGGGTCAATTTGATGGGTCCAGACAGCTCTCGCCACCGTGCAGGTGAGCCCGTTCAACACCGATGCGATGCCCGCGATCTCCGCTCGATGATGATGCAGCTGGCACCGGGTCGGCGCATCTAGTACTCTCCCGTCCGATGCGCTCCTCCACGGCCCGAACCGCTACCGCAGTGTTCCTCGCGATGACGACGCTGGCCGCCGCCTCAGACACGGTGCGGGCGGCGGAAAAGGGCGCAGCCAATGCCTCGGCACCAATCGTGTGGACACTCGACAACGTCACATCGGTCGGCGGCCAGAAACCTTTCGTGCTCGGCGCCCCGAAGCTTCTGGACAAAGCGGCGGGCGGCCCGGCGCTGCAGTTCAACGGTCAAAGCGACGGCCTCATCTTTCCGCTCAATCCGCTCGCGGGCTGGACAAACTTTACGATCGAAGTGCTCTTGCGGCCCGCTGTCGACGGCCCCCGCGCGCAGCGGTTTCTGCACATCGACGACGGACACGGGAGCCGCGCGCTACTCGAGACGCGTACCAGTGACGGAAAATCGTGGGTCTTGGACGCGTTTCTGCGCTGCGGCAAAGATCATCGCACGCTCCGCAACCGCGCCAAGCGGCATCCGGCCGGGAAATGGGCGTGGGTGGCGCTGGTCTATGATGGCAACCGGATGACGGACTACGTCAACGGAACCAGAGAATTGAGTGGCCGAGTTGTCTTCCCACCCATGCCGACGGGGTACACGTCGCTCGGCGTCCGGCTCAACCGGGTCTACTGGTTCAACGGTTCCATCAAAGAGGTCCGGTTCCACCCCCAGGCGCTCGCACCCGGCGCACTGCAACGGGCGACAGAATAGCCGCGGGATCGATGTCGACGCCGTCTCGGTCCTTACAGCCTCACCGCGTTGTTCAGCCGCGTGACCTCCTCGAGTTGGTGGTCGGGATCGATCTCCACCACGCCGCCTGCGGCCTCCTCGCCCTCGGGCAAGCGAAGGGTCACATCCGCCGTCTGCGGATGCAGATCGACCGGCGCAGCCAGTGCCCACAGTTTGGTACGGCTGACGATCTCACCAGCGCGGTTGTGGAAGACCACCGTGGTCGCCCGCGATGGCTTGGCGCCGAGACTGTGGATCCGTACCCGCAGTTCCCGACCTTGAATCTGCACGTCCTCCCGGTCGATGCCGAGGTCGGGTCGCTCCCAATACGGTAGGCCGGGCTTCTGGAGCTTGAACGTCAGCACGGTCGCCGCCCGCGGGGCAAACGTAAACCCGAGCGAAGTCGTGCGCTCGAAGTCACTCGCGCGGCTCGTCAGATCGCGGTCGGCAATGTCGTCGTCGTTCGTATCGATTCCCTGCGTGATTTCCCACAGGCCGGGGTCGACGTCCCAACCGGTCATCGTCGCGCGCACCGGCATGGTTTCGAGATTGTAGGCAATCACCTTGAAACCCGTTGGCGTCGCGTCCGGTACGAGGATCGCCACGCTCTGATCGTTGGCGGGCGCTTCGAACCGCCAACTGACGACGTGGCCGGGAAACGTGGCGTTGCGGAGCAGCGCGACGCCGCCGAGCCGGGCCCGTTGTAATTCGGCTGTCGGCACGCCGACGCGATCAATCCACAGGCTGCCCTCCGTGTTGATGTAGTCGAGCAGGTCGCACCACGCAATCTGGTCCGCGTACAGTTTCTCGAGGTACGCCTTGTCGCCGCTCAGTTGCCACTCGAACTGCGGGGCTCGGGAAACGCGGTAGGTGTGCGAACGCGCCCGGCCGCGTCCATCGTTCGGTCGGGCATCGACAGCGGCCCCCTGCTCGCCCGACAGGATACGCGGACCCCAGGTTTTCCGGAGGTCGAGGATGTCGAGCGCGTTGGCGTTGACCGCCATGATCCCGGTCGTGCCCATATCGAAAATCGGGTCGAGATACTTGCGGTTGCCGGTCCATTTCCACGCGGTCCAGAACAACGGCCATGGGAAATAACTGCGGGTGGCGGTGAAATCCTTGTCGTCCCTGAACCGAATCGCGGTGGGCAGAACGTAATGGCCGTTAGCATCTTGGCGCCGGTGCGCGAGCAGGCCATCCGCAAGTTCCAACAACACTTTTTTCACCGCCGGGTTCCCGTTGTAGTCCACGAGCAACTGCCCGGGCTGGAGCACCAGATAGGAGTACGCCTTGACGCAACCCCACGGGTCCTCCTCGGCCATCTTCGTGCCGCTGAAGTAGGAGGTGCGGATATGACGGTGCCCGGCGCCGTTGACCCCGGTGATGCCGGCGACGCCGCGCGCCGTGACCATGGCCCGCTCGATCTGCTTCGGGTTGCCGTAGTCGAGAATGAGGTTCGCGCCCAGGCAGTCGATCCCCTCTTCGTAACTGTGCAGTTCGTCGGTTTGAATGGTCGGCAGACCATTCGTGAACATGCCGTTGCGGAACGCTGCCTCGAGCAGTGCGTGAAGTGATTGCTTGATCTTGTCCGGCTCGCACCCCATCAGCGCGACACCGGGCCACGTGTTCAGCAGGTCAACATCGTCGGAGATGCCGCCCCCGAAATCGCCGTAGGGGACCTGACGATTGTCGATATACCAGTTGACGAAGTGTTTCACCCGGCCCAGCAGTTCGACCTGGCGGAACGCCCACAGCGGCACGCCTGGGGGCGGCTCGGGCTGCTGGAACGGCGGCGCCGGCGTCCCCAACTCGAGTGCCGCGTAATTGCGGCCGGGGTAGTGATTCGGGTTCACGCGCAGGAGATCGGTGAGGTCGCCCACGAACCGGTTCCACAGGTTGAACTGCGAACTGTGCGGGTGTTCCTCCACCAGCATCGCGTAACAGTCGCGTACCTGGGTGAAGCGGTCGAGCTCGTGCTCGGGGCGCGCCGCGTCCCGGGATTTGAATACCAGCCGCACCGCGGCGCCTTCGAGCGAGGCCGGGCCGAAATCGGGACCGGCGCCGGCAACGCTGATCCAGATGCCCTTGCCCGGCGGCAGGATCCGGTCGCGCAGGTCGAGCCAGAGGGTCTTCGGCTCGCCCGGTTTCACCGAGAACGTGAAGTCAAACATGTTCCGCATCGGCCAGAGCGGGTCCTTCACCTGGATGTTGAGTGGGAACAATTCGCCGTGGGTCGGTTTCACCTTCAGCGCCGGCAGATCGATGGCAATCCCATCGAGGCCGCCGTCGAGTTTGTCCCACGTGTCGGGAACGAGAATGTGGACCAACGGCAAGAAGCCCTTGGTTCGCGCCCGGCCTCTTGCCGCCCGGACCCGCAACGCCGCGGGTCGCGCGACCAGGCACGCCCGTTCGTCCGGTTCGTACCGGCCCGTGGTGAACCGTACGAGGTTGGTGAGGCTGGCGTCCGTGGGCGCACCGGCAGCAAGACGGCAGGCGACATTGGTGATCCCCGCGGGCTCGCGGCCGGGGGTGACGCTGTAAGCGACAAGTTCGCCGATCGGCTCCTCCTGTTCGACGTTGGTGAACCGAATCTTCTGGCCGGTAATCGGAGTCGCGAGATGATGCACGGTCTTTTCCTGGCCTTGGGGACGCTCGAAGAGCAGCGATTCGGCCGGGCCATCGTTCGCCGCGTCCGGTTTCAGCAACTCCATCTTGCCCCACGCCGCGCCGGAAATCTCGAGATGGTTCCACGGTTCGTCGGGCATGATGAACGTGACGGACTTGCCCGATTGGACGTAGCAATCCCAGTCGGGCAGAGTGAAATAGTCGTGGCGTCCCGGCAGGCGCGACCGGTTGTAGACGCCCGGCCAGGTCGTTTCGCGAATCCCGTCGCACGCTTTCCACCACCAGCGTTTGAGGTCGTACGCATCGTGAATCTCGACCTTGCGCACGGCGAGCGTCGGGCCGGCATAGTACGGCGGGGGATCGTTCGGGCGATTCCAGCCGTAGCGCAGCCACCACTCGTCGCGCCAGCGGGCATCACCCAGATCCCGGGCCGGCAAGGGCGGCAGCCCGGTCACCGCGCGGCCTGCTGCGAGTGTGGCAACGTTGTCGTCGCCGAGCATCCGGTCGTAGATGCGGACCTCGTCAATGTCGCCGCCGCGCACGAAGTTGTAGTCGCTCTGGACGTTGTACGGACTGATGATGCGGGAGTGAGGCCCGAACTGGTCGAGCGCCGTGTTGTAGACGGCCACAGTCTCGTTCTTCGCGGCGAGCTTGCCGTTCACATAAAACCGGATGCCCCGCGTCTCGTCCCACGAGATCGCCAGGTGCGTCCACTCGTTCGGTTTGGGAAACGGCTGCACCGGGACCGACACCCGGGTCCGAGCCAGGCTCGCGTCGGTCACAAACGCGTCGAACCCATGCCCGTTGTAGTCGATGCGGAGCCAAACCATGTCCCAACTCGAATGATCGCCGTAGCCGACGCGAAAGATGGGAAACTCCGTCGGCCCGACCGGATAACGCGACCGCCAAAAGAACGACAACGTGCCGCGTTGCGCGTAGATATTGCCGGGCGCCCACCAACAAAGCCGCTGGAGATCACCGCACTGGAGGGCGGCCCCCTTCGCGCCGTCGGGAATGCGGGTGATTTCGAAATCGAAATTCGGTTGGCTCGTGCCGGGAGCGGCGAAGTCGGCGGTCGTGCCTTTTTCGCCGGAGAGATAGAACAACAGACCGTTGTCGGCTCCCGCGCTGGCGATCCCTGCAGCCAGAACGGAAACGATCCATGCGGTCAAGACGAGCGGCCGGTGCCGGGTCATGGAGCGGACGCGGGCACCTCCAGCCGCAACAACAGAAACGACAGCGTGGTTTCCCGCCAGGCGAAGATGGTCATGACCAGCACGCTGGCCATGCCCGCGCAGAACAACACCAGGGGCACGGACGCCGGCACGCCGGCTCGCGTCAGCGGTATGACAAACGAGCAGGCCACGAACAACGTGATGGCCGTGTGGCAAAACAACACGGCGTTTCGCAACAGCAACCCCCGCCGAAACAGGTCGGGAACCTGGACGTTCAGCACCCGCAGCCGCTCGACATCGATCGGATTGGTGTTTGCGCCGAGTTTCTGGAGTTCGCGCGCCTCGGCCGTAAACGCCCGTATGCGATCCACCACTCGCGAGTATCTGCTTCCCAATCCCAGCAACAACAGTCCGCAGGCCGACACCATCACGGCGGGGCTGACCATCTGCACGATGAGTTGCGTAACCGACGTTTCCATGCGCCGCAGCGTACCGGAACCGCCGTCGGTTGTACAACGCTATTAGAAGCCGATCCCCGTCTTGGCTGCGGGTTGGTTCTCCGTCTCGGCCATCCCGGGTCAGGCGAACTCGCCAAGGACAACGAGATAACATTCACGCCGTACGAGGACGGCGTCGCCATTGCCGGCCGATTCAAGGCTTGCATTACGGGCCGGACCTGTCATGTTGCTGGCGCTCTCCGAGCCGCTGTCCGAAGCCAGTGCCCGATTCTTTTGCCAGGGTCAAAGCCTGTCCTTTGACGCCTGAAGTAACCATGGCAGGCGCCAACTGAAAGGAAGACCGTATGGAAGAGTTAATGAATGTGGAAGGCACGGTTACCAAGGTGCTTCCTGGCACGATGTTTCACGTCGAGTTGCCCAACAAGCATCAGGTCTTGGCCCACATCTCGGGCAAAATGCGCAAACGCTGGATCCGTCTGTCGGTCGGCGACCGCGTGAAGATGGAAATGACGCCCTACGATCTCCACAAAGCCCGCATCGTTTACCGCCTGAACTGAGTTGGCCCACAGAGCTGTCAGCGGTCAGTTGGGCTCCGGCCGATGGTTGAACACCGAAAGCCGCCTGCCGTTCAATACTTCAGCGTAAGCTTGTAGCGCAGAATGTTGCTGCAGTGGGCCGAGCCGATGGTGGCCCGGTTGAGCCAGCCCTGACAGGTCAGTTCACCGGTCACCGTCGTGCGACGCGCGTCCACGGCGTCCGAGAGTTCGTCACTCAGGTCAAAATCGCCCCCGACGCATTCGGGGTTGGGACACTTGAACCGAAACACGGACTTGGCGTTGGCGAGGTTCACCTCGTATTTGACTTCGCTGCTCTTGGTGACTCCATCGGGGTTGTGATACGTCAGATTCACCATCAGCGACTTCAACTTGCCAAACTTGCTGGCGATGCTGGGTGAGTCCTTGACGCGCTGGCCTTCCTCGTGCTGGTACTCCGCTCGGGCGCCGTGTCGGTGTTGATACATGAGAATTTGATTCCTGGTTACGAAGTTCGACCTCAACCTATCATGGATTGGTTCCGGCGTCTGTAACAATCGTCTCTCCACTCGCGGGTGACGCGGGCCCCACCCGCCTCAGAGAAAAGGCGTCCCGAACGTTTTCGGGACGCCTTTCCATCAGATTCGCTGTCGGATTAGTACCGGTTGCCGGCGAACTTACGGCCGCCCCGGTCACCACCACCGCCGAAGCTGCCACGCGGGCGTTCTTCCCGCGGCTTGGCTTCGTTAACGGTCAGTGCGCGCCCGTCCAATTCCTTGCCGTTCAGTTCGGCAATGGCTTTGGTGGCTTCCTCCTGCGTGCCCATCTGCACGAAGGCGAATCCGCGCGACTTGTTCGTAAACTTGTCCATGATGAGTTCGCAACTGGTGACGCTGCCCGCCTGTTTGAACAGGTCGAGGATGTCCCCTTCGCTGGTGTTAAACGACAGATTTCCTACGAAGATTTTCGTAGCCATAGGTTCTAGGTGTATCTCTTTCTGCTGCGATTAGGAGGTCTCAGTGACTGTTCCCGTGATTCGGGTTTCGGACTGTCACCGAGCAAACAAGGCTGACTGACAATCTACCAATCTCACTGTGGACGATCTTCTATCTGCGAGCGCCGTGAAGATACGTCATTTCCCCGGAATAGCAACAAGTATCTTTTGCACAAGTATCTTTTGCGCGTTCTGATCGTGGCACGGGCGTCCCGCCCGTGCCGTTCGACACCCCCAAACCGCCACCAGCGCGCCGCTGGCGCCGTTGTCCCCCGCCGTTTGACAATGCTCGAGAATTCGCCGAGTATCGGCGCGGGATCGCAACCCTCAGGAGGAACTTATGCAACGAAAAGCATCGGCCGTCTGGCGCGGCGGACTCAAGGACGGCACCGGCACCATCTCGACCGACAGCGGTGTGCTCGCCAACACCCAATACTCGTTCACGACCCGATTCGAGAACGGCGTCGGCACCAATCCCGAGGAACTCATCGCCGCGGCGCACGCCGGCTGTTTTTCCATGGCGCTCTCGGCCCAGCTTGGTGCCGCGAAACTCACGCCGGAAAGCATCCGCACCACGGCCACGCTGACGATGGACAAGCTCGACGCCGGCTGGACGATTACCGCCGTGCACCTCGACGTTACCGCCAAAGTGCCCGGCGCGGATGCCGCCGCGTTCACAACGGCGGCCAACAACGCGAAAGCCGGTTGCCCGGTCTCGCGCGTCCTCAACGCCAAGATCACGATGGACCCCCGGCTCGAACCCTGAGCCGGGACGATGGAGTAGACGACGCCCCCTCCCCCATCGCCAACGTTACAAACGGCAGCGGCGTTGGCGCCGACCTCTCCTCGAGGGGCGAGGCGAGCCCGAGCAGACGACGATTCTGCCTCTCCCCCTCGAGGGAGAGGCCGGCCCCGCGTCGTTTCGGGGCCGGGTGAGGGGGAGCCCTGACCGCTCGCGAACTGGGTCGGACGGATTTCGCTCTCTCGCCGTCACTCCGCTTCGCGCTTGCGGATGACTCCGCCCCCCTGCTATGACTGACCGGCGATGGGCGCACAATGGAAACAGAGCCGAGCCCCAAATGGGTTCGGGGCGAGACGGCGTCGTGAAGTTGCGACGCCCGAAGGGCGAAGCGAATGGGAAATGAGCTTCGCCAACTGTCACCATCTTCCATTGGGAATCAGGTCTCGCACGACCGATCGGTGACCCACGATGGGCGCACAATGGAAACAGAAAGGCCGCGAAGCCAGCGCGCTCAAACGCGGGCAGTTGTTCGGCAAACTGGCCAAGGAAATCATCGTGGCCGCCAAGGCCGGCGGTGGCGATCCCCACCTCAACGCCCGACTGTTTGCCGCCATCGAAACTGCCAAGAAACATTCCGTGCCGCGCGACACCATCGAGCGGGCCGTCAAGAAGGGCGCCGGACTCACCGGTGAACAGGTCAATTACGAACTCGTCACCTATGAAGGATTCGCCCCGCACAAGGTCCCCGTCATCGTCGAGTGCCTGACCGACAATCGCAGCCGCACCGCGCCGGAAATCCGCGTGCTCTTCAAAGCCGGCCATCTCGGTGAGATCGGCAGCGTCGCCTGGATGTTCAACCACGTCGGCATCGTCGAGGCCCATCATCCCGACACATCCCTCGACCTCGAAACCGTCGCCATCGAAGCCGGCGCCCAAAACGTCGAACCGCTGGACGCCGACGAAGCGACGGCCGGCCACATCGGGGCCCGATTTTTCTGCGATCGGGGCGATTTGGATGCGGTGAGCAAGTTCCTCACGAAATCGGGCTGGACCGTTACCGCGTCCGAGATGAGTTACGTGGCCAAGAACGCCATGGACGTGCCCGAAGCGCAGAAGCCGGAAGTCATCGCGTTCCTCACCGCGCTCGACGAACACGACGACGTCCACCGCGTCTACACGGCGATGAAGTGACAATCACTCGGGCCCGAGTGATTATCACCCTGAGCCTGTCGAAGGGTCTCCCTATCCAACTGGTTGCCATCCTGAGCGAAGCGAAGGATCTCTCGCCGCATCATCTGGAGTTGTTCGGCAACGTCCGACCGTTCAATCCGTTAAAACGTCTCCCCGTTCCAACCCCACAGATTTGCCGGCACATCGACAAAGTTTACATACACCCGCTCTTTTGGCACGCCGAGTTCCGACTCGACCAATTCGCACAGCACCCGCGACAGATCGCCGGTCTTCTTTACGGGCAATCCGATGCCCCGCAACTCCAGAAACGCCGTCGGCTCCGCGCTCCCCGCAAACAGCATCGCACTGGGCGGTTCGAGGCTGACCATCACGTAATCCTCGGGCTTGCTCAATTCTTTCGCCACCAACCGCGACGCCTTCTTAAGGAAGTTCTGAGTTGAAGCGGTTGACGAGTTGATGGCTGCTGTTGTTTGGATTTTCAGATATGGCATGACGTCCCCCTTCCGGAACACCACCGCATCTTAAGCTCTTCGCATCCGCTGGTCGAACACAGAGTTGCACTGTGTGCCGGGGTGATGTAGCCGTTGTGCGGGCAGGTGGCGATTGGACTCGGGCGACACACAGTCCTACTGGCTGACCCGTTGGTGCTTTCAACGGGCGTTGGGCTTCATTTATCTGCTGGGATTCCTGATCGCCGCCAACCAGTATCTGCCGTTGCTCGGTGCGAACGGTTTGTTGCCCATCCGTTTGTTTCTGCCACAAGCGACGCCCGCGGATGTACCGAGCATTTTCTGGTTCGATCATTCCGACGCGTTCCTCACCACGGCGATCTGGTGCGGACTGGCTTTGTCGGTGCTCGCCCTGACGGGCATCTCAGAACGCTGGAACACGCTGTTCTCGGCGGCGGTGTGGGCGCTGTTGTGGGTGCTATACCTCTCGCTGGTCAACGTCGGCCAGGTGTTCTATGCATTCGGCTGGGAAGACATTCTTCTGGAAAGTGGTTTCCTGGCGATCTTTCTGGGTGCCTCCAACACGAAACCGCCCCGGATTGTGTTGTGGCTGTTGTTGTGGGTGCTGTTCCGTATCATGTTCGGCGCCGGCACGATCAAACTGCGGGGCGACCCGTGCTGGCGCAATCTGACCTGTCTGTACTATCACTACGAGACTCAGCCGCTGCCGAATCCGCTGAGTTGGTATTTCCATCATCTGCCGCACTGGTGGCACAAAACGTGTGTCGCGTTCACGCTGTTCGCCGAACTCATCGTCCCGTGGTTTTACTTTGTGCCGTGGCGCCGGGTCCGGGCTGTCGCGGGACTATTGACCGTCTATTTTCAGTTCACGTTGATCCTGAGCGGCAACCTCTCGTGGCTCAACTACGTCACCATCGCGCTGGCCATACCGTGTTTCGACGACGCGATGCTGCGCCGTGTCATTCCGGTCCGACCACCGATCACCGATGACCAGTCACCATTTCACCGCCGGGCGGTCTATGTGCTCCTGGCGCTGATCGGGCTACTCAGCATCGAACCGGTGGTGAACCTCATCTCACCGGGCCAGCTGATGAACGCCAGTTTCGAGCCGCTCCATCTCGTCAACACCTACGGCGCGTTCGGCAGCGTGAGCCGGGACCGTTACGAAATCATCATCGAAGGGAGCGACGACGGTCAGACGTCGCGCGCGTACGAGTTCAAGGGCAAACCCGGCGACCCGAAGCGTCGTCCGTGCATCGTTTCGCCGTACCACTGGAAACTCGACTGGCAGATGTGGTTCGCAGCGATGAGCGCCTACCAGTATCACCCGTGGATTGTGAACCTCGTCGCCAAGCTGCTGGAGAACGACAAACCCGTGCTCGGCTTGCTGGCCTCGAACCCCTTCCCCAATGCCCCGCCGCACTATGTTCGTGCCCTGCTCTACCAGTATCACTTCACCGATTCGCTCAAAGACGGCTGGTGGAAACGCGAGTACGTCGGCTCCTACCTTCCCCCGCTGTCGCTCCACGACGCCCACTTCCGGCAGGTGTTACGACAGCAGGGATGGCTAGACTAGATCAGGCGCTTGCTACACTCTGGCATATGGAAATCGATCCTTGATCTGACTCGCAAAGAAACGCCCTTTCGAAGAAGCACCTAGAAGCTCTTGGTAGATCGACTCAGGGACGTTGTAATATTGATACACACCGCCGCTGCCGAACTCGATTTCGAGAGTCTGAGATGAAGGCTCGTATCCCACAGAAACTATATTCGAGGAGACAACAGGATTACGGTGCATAGTTTGGCCCCTTATTCTGGTTTGTCCTCAACACGCTTACGCCGAATCTTTGCCCTCCGTTTAACCGTTCGGGGAGACTGAGCTCTCCATGCAGCCACCACCTGCTCATAGTCTTCGGGAAGGCGAGGTACCCGCCATCTCCCAGCCACATCTGGGTCCTCACTGTCAGGTCGTCTATCCTCCCTGGGCAACGCTATACGGACCCGCATGGGGAGCCGTGCGGCCTCGCCTGTTATGATAGCTTCGCCGGTGCGAAGTACTGGAAGCATATCCATTAACCCCTCAAGATTATCAGGCACTGTTCCTTGGACCTGCGAACGATCTTTGGGATTTGATAGACGAAGGGCGACAAATGTTCCGCATTGAGACAGGATGCTTTCGTCCACTTCAGACGGACGTTGACTGACCACCATAGCTCCGATGCCGTACTTTCGTCCCTCCTTTGCTATACGCCGAGCCAACTTGGCAGCCGGGCTCTCAACTTTCTCCTGCTCTTTCAAGAGATAAGCGTGCGCTTCTTCCATTACAATTAGTAGAGGGCGATTCACTCCTCCTTCGCTCTTGTCGCGGCTCCAGAAAAGCGCATCGTAGACGATTCGAAGAAGCGCGCCGATCAGCCTCGTCATCACAAAGCTCGGCACGCCTGAGAGGTCCAAGATTGTAATTGCCCTGTCATGCCCCAGCCAACCAGCCAAAAGCGCGTCTAAGTCCTTTGGCACTTGTCCATTCAAGTCTGGTTCCCACGCTCCAGGGTGCAGAAGAAAGTCGAATAGGTGATCCAACAACCGGGAACGCAGGTGGTCGAGTTGACGACGTATCCCGGGCGCTCTTTGGTTCAGTACGACGCTTCTATTCTGAGTCCAAGGTTTGTAGCTTGGCGGTGTGAGAGTTTGGGCATCGCCCTTCTTTACAAGAGCAGGTTCGTCGCGATCCGTGCCTTCAAAGGTCAAAAGCTCCTGATCAATTAGCTCGTACCAAAGCCTCTTTAAACTGAAAGGCACAGGCGTGTCGACCGTCAAGGAAGACGGATCAGCTCCCGCCCGCGCTTTTTGGCCCAAGGAGTCGTTCTTTAGCTCGACGATCTTGTCCCGAAAATGCATGAGCTTCTCCTCAGGTGTTCCGCCCGTGAGAAAATCAATTAGGTCTTGAAAGTCGAGTGCCCAGTAGGGAATGTAAAGCTCTTCTTCCCCTGACTGCGCATTAATTCGGAAGACCTTTGCCACATCACTGAGTGCTCTTGCATATTCCCCATGTATATCGAGAAGCAGTATTCTTGCGCTTGGGTACACAACATCTCGATCGTCGCCGGCATTCGCGGAGATTGCACGAAGCAAACTCGCTACCGTGGTTGATTTTCCAGACCCCGTTGAGCCTAGAACTGCACAATGGCGAGTTACGAGCTTGTCCAAGTCCAGTCTCACTTCGATGCTCTCAGCACTCGCGAGACGGCCAATCACCACTTGGCCTGCGCCACTCACTCCGTAAATCTTCCGAAGGTCAGTTTCAGTAACCAAGTGGACCTCATCAGCCACCGCGGGGTGCTGGCTGACACCCCGTTCGAACGAGGAGCCAATACTTTCACCGATCAATTGAACTGTTAACCATCCACTGCCTTGACCTTCTGTGGCACGGAGCGCCTCTGGAATCGCATCAGAACCCACTTGAGAAACTACGCCAAAGAGATCCAAGTAACCTTGCGGAATACGCACGAATCCGCCAACCTGTCCGATGCGATAGGTTCTGCCATCGATAATCGCCAACCCAGACGAGATCGACCTTACCCGCCTCACACTCACGGTAGACCCCGTCACTTGACCGACGTGACCAAGGAGTGTCGGCTCGTCCTTCATACCTTCGCCCGCGAGGCTGGCGTCGGTACGGTGGCAGGAGGCTCCACCTGCTCTGCCTTAGTAAGCGTGATGTAGCGAGCCAAGGCTGCGAACTCGCCGAGCAGAAAGCAAGAATCCGTCTTCCCGACTTGAGTTCCCCAATAGCTCGCCCTAATCGCACCCCAAGCAGGGTGAGGCAATTCTCCAGGTCTCCATGGTGCTCGTACACAGTTGATTATCGCGGCGTCTCGTGCATAAACACTCATGTTGGCTCGTCGGCGCGCCAACTCGCACGTGGGCCCTTCTGGATCAAGGTCATCCAATTGAAATGCCAGCACCGCCGCGCCACGGTTCGCAGCAAGCGACTCGTCGATAACGGACTTCAAATGTTTATCCGAAAAGGAAAAACCCGCTGTGATGAGAAGGCAATCAGGCATTCGTAGAAACGTCTTCAACCGTTCGAATAAGGCTGTGTAAGGCAATTTCTGCGTATCGTCATACTTGAGATGCGTCGGATAGATCAGCCGAGTCGCGCTCTTGCCCTTTCCACGAATGATTTCGTTCCGCGAGTTCACGTCCCAACCGAGAGAGCCGTGCAGCTTCCAAACTCGCGCCCACCTGGGCGGGAGTTCGTCGTTGGCAATAGTCGCAGGGTCAAAGAACGGCTCATCTGAGCCACAAAAGCCATCAAAATAAGGAATATGCGCACGCTCAAAAGCCTGCTCGAAGAGAAGATCGTAGTTCGGTGTGAAAATCTCGAACGGGTGATCCCGCACCGTTCCACCTATCCACCCGGCTAATTCGGAATACGGAGTAGACTCAAACGGAAGTTCTACGCTTACAGCCTTGCCAATCTCCTTGCATATGTCTTTGCTCATCTCCTCATACTTCGACCCATCGAAACCGTGAACCTCGCTCTTGCCCAGTGCGTCAGCCAGTGTGCGCACCCTTGAGAGGATTTGTTCGATGTTAGGTTTGCCCCCCAGATCCGCAACAATGGCCTTAAGAACGCCGCTGTATTTTCCCGCCAGCGCCGTCGTCACCTCGCTTGTCAGCTTAGAAATAACAGGTATCAGCGGAACTCCACCCGCTTTTGCGCGTCCGCTTGCCTTGTCGACCAAAATGCCAGCGGGCCCACCTGCTCCGACCAGAATCCCCAATCGCTTGCGTCCTTGCGCAAGAATCTGCCGCAAATCACTCATGTATTGATCTGGATTGTGAACAGTCTGTGCCATATCTCATTTCCCACGCGGTCGGATCCGCACGTAGCACTGCGCGCTCTTTAACAGATCAAGGCGCAGCGTTCAACGCAGAATTCTAACGAGTCATGCTACTGCCTTGGCCATCTCGACAACTGTCTTGAACGCGCGGTTCAAATCGAACTCGGTGAAATCACGTTCTCGCAGCACGGGCTTAAGTCGGGGCTCGATCTGCTGCCGCAGTGCCGCCAACCGTTGCTCCGAAACGTCCACCGGGTCATTGCCGGGTACGGCGATCTTGTTCTTCACCAGACGCACCATCGCCGCGTCTTGAGGCAGCAGTGACAGTTTTCGGATGGCGTAATCGATGTCGAAAAAGTCGCGGATCGCAACCTCGTGACGGGTGAGCGCCGCCCGGAATTTCTCGGCAAACGCTTCGATCCTCGAAATGCACCGAACCCGAATGGGCGGCACCATCGGTTCATTCGACACAGGATCGAGGAGGATGGTTCGCGCGTCGGCCTCCGCCACGGGCGTGCGCAACGGTTCACGCAGTCCCACCTCGATCTTTATGGTTTCCGTTTGCCCGCCCAGCACGGACGCGTAACTGACCACGCCGATATATTGGGTGGAGATGTTCGCTCCCGTCATCGGCTCGACCACTCGGAAACAGGAAATCTTGGAGGGCAACGCAGCCACCGCTTCCTTCAACCCTGACGCTTGGCGGCTCCGCTCGGTGCGCGAGGCATTTACCGGCACCGGAATCACGAAGTCCAGGTCCTCGCTCAACCGGTAAAACCCGGCGTGGACTTTCGCCAAGCACGTGCCCCCTTTGAACGCCAACTTGTTGCCCGCCACCCGCGCCAAGTGCATCAGTAAGACAGTGCAGAAATAATCCTTCTCGATCAGGCGCGCGGCAAACGCAGTTTCGGCCGCGGTAAAGTTCACCGCCTCACGAAACAGCGCTGCGTCGTCGTGGAATCGGATCGGCGCCGGTTCAGGCTTGGCCATTAACCACAACTCCCCACCGCCGGTTCACCGTCCCACGCTTCGGACGTGTGGGGATCCAGGGAATCAAGCTGGCGGACGCCGGCAGCACTCTCTCCAACTTTCGGAGAAGCGACGCTGCCACACCTTCCTGCTCCAACAGCGCGCCTACCCGGCGGATGGTTCCCTTGTCGCCAAATTTCAACGTGACGTTTATCAACTCCGTCACACTAACGCGCTTTGCCGATAGCTCTCGGCGAATCCACCCGTAACCTCGCGGCAGGCTGTTGAATCGTGACCAGTCGTAGACCACATCCACCAGCGTCCGGGCTCGCGACGAGTAAACGGCAGTCAGACCGTCCGTGGTCTTAACCTCCTCGGCGCTGCCGAGTCGATTGTCAGCCACCTTGATCAACGTCAGCGCCACCGACCCGATGCTACGCTCGCCAGACAGCCGGTTATTGTATGCGTACACCCGTGTCGGCACTTGCTCGTCGAAGCCGTACCGGTTGAACGCGTTCGGCCCGCAGATCTGGTAGCGGCCCTGTTGATCTTCCATCAACGCGTTCAGTGCGAGGATTTCGTCCGGGCTCCACTTCCCACCGAGCGGCAGCCTCGGGGGAACCAAGTACAACCCACGCCGCACTCTTGCAATCATGCCGGCTTGAGCCAGACGGCTGAAGAGCTTGCCTTGCTGTCGTCGAGTTAGGCGCAATGGTCGGGTCAAATCGCCGGTGCGCACTGCCTGAAGCTTCCGCATTTGGACATAGGCAAAGAACTGCCTTTCCATCTGCCCCAGCGTCTGTTTCATGATTGCATTCTATTTCTGGGATAATCCCCTGACAAGGGATTTGCAGGAAATAGTGTGCAACATAAGAAACTGGTTTGCTTGCATCGCACGTGGCCGTCCGCGGGACGCACCGTACATTGTGCGTCCCCGCGGACGGCTCATCAAGCTACGGCCCGCCGGGCGCAGCTTGATGATGAACCAGCACACTGTCCAGTTCGAAAAGGAACAGCTGTAAAGGGGCGCGAGCACGACGTTCGATGAGGACTTGATAGATCAAGCGTTGGCACGCTTTTTCAGATCCGCCTTGACGTCGTCCCACGGAACGAACCGCGCCCTCCGCTTCCGCAACCGCATCGTGACAACGTCCTCCAAATCCTCCAGAAACTCGCCGTTTTGAAGCAAACGCGCGATCACCTCTTCCCGTTCCTTGGGCTTCAGCTTGCGGAACGTTGAGCAAACCGTGTCGGCAGTCTCTCTCTCCTTGTTGGCCATGGCAGAACGATACCGCCGGCCACGCGCAAGTTCAACGACGGACTACAGCGCGGCGTGATATTCCGCACGATGCTCGCGCACGTCGAGCAACGATTCGTCCAGTTGTCTCCGTTGCCATGGATTCAACGCGGGCCGGAACCTGCGGATATAATCCCGTCGCAAATCCGCCAACTCCCGCAGCTTCGCGCGGTACTGTTGCTGCAACTCCTGCACGCGGACAGAATCATGGACCGCTGTGGCGGCCTGGATGAATTGCTCCAACGTCCGCAGTTCCTCTCCATTGAAATCCAACCATAGCCCCCGCGCGGCGTCGTATTCCCGATTCAAATCGCGAAAGGCCGCCTTTTGCTCGGCGTCCAACGCCAACTCGTCCGCCACGTACGATTCGATGAACGGCTTATTGAACAGCCATGAGTACTGGAGTTGATGCCGGCCCGCCATGCAGGTGCCGGGCACCAACAACACCAACAATCCCCAAACCAACCCTGTCTTCATGTGACGCCATCCGTTTCTCTCCGTACCCAATATCCACCCACTCCAGAAATCCGCAACTTGTCGGGATTTGCAGCCTCTGACGAATCTTGTAGCGAACCGTAGGCTTCGGTCTCGACGGCAGACATCACCAGGAAGTTCAACCGCAACTCGCACTGCGGCTACGGTCAGAACCGGTGTTGCCAAGCTATTGGTCGAAACCTGAAGCCGACAACCAGTCGTCGCGCCCAGCAAATCCAAGCGTTGGCGGACGGGTCGAAAAATGAACCGCAACATTTTGGCGGTTGCGGTGTCATAATAGCGTATATGAAACCACGCATTCTTCCCCTGATCGTCGCCGCTGCGACCTTCGTCGTGGTTGGCGGGACCGCCCCACAATCAGCCGCCCAAGACCAGCCGCTCGGTTTGCCCGACGTCAAGATGCTGGCCAAGAACGGCGTTAGTGACGACGTCATCCTCAGCCAGATTCGGAATTCCCACACCGTGTATCGCCTGAGCGCCGCCGAAATCATCGACCTGAAGGATGCCGGCGTGAGCCAGCGAGTCATCGATTTCATGATCAATACGCCGACCACCAGCCCGGGCGGGCCGGTGGTCGCTGCTGCTCCAGTCGCGGTATCCGCGCCTCCGCCCGCCGCCACGACCATGGTGGTCGGCCACGTCGGATCGGAGCCGCCCCCGGTGATGGTCGAGACAGTCGTAGGGTCGCCGGGGCCGCAGTACGTTTGGGTGGCGGGCTATTGGCGCTGGCACGGCCGTTATTGGCTCTGGGTGCCCGGCGCGTGGGTGATCCCGCCACGGCACGGAGTCATGTGGGTCTCAGGACACTGGGGCCGACGCTTCGGCCGCGTCGTCTGGGTCGATGGACGTTGGCGGTGAGGGCCAGCGAACAAATCAACGTCGAACGCTCAACTCTCGACCATTCGGCAGTCTGATACCGACTTACTTGCGGCGGCCTGGGCCGGTAAGTGAGCCCCGAACCGTGAGATTCTTCGACAGGCCCAGGATGACACATGCCTGAGCCATCCCATTCATCCCTTGTAATGGTGGAACATGCTGGCCAGCACAATCAGCTCGGGATGCGCCACTGACAGTTTCGGCAGGACGAGCTGAATGCGCGAGCGGTACGCCATGAGTTTCTCTCTCAGCGGGCGCAAGTCGTCCACCTCGTCCCAGTGAAGCTTGTTCAAATCCAGTACCAGCCGGCTCTTGCTCCGGGCCAACGACTCATGGATGCGTTGACCCAATCTCTCGGCATGCGCCGCGGACAGGGCGCCCTCGAGACGTAACCACACTTGTTTCTTGGCGTGCTGCAACTCGACGCGAATCGCGAGTTCGGGAATCGAAATCTTGTGGGGGATTTCCTCCCAGAGATGGAACTCACTCCAGCGTTTGGCGGGCATCCGATAGGCCGTCCGCATCAATCTGGGATGCTGGAAAAGGTCCAGCTTCAACGTCACCGCCGTCCACAGCGCCGCACCCACGGCCAGGACGGACTTGAATCCGTCTGCCAGTGCCGCGCGGCCCAGTTCGGCATGGATCCGTTGCTCCAAATCGCCGATCCAACGGCGCACAGCCGCGTTGGGACCAAGCAGCCGGCCCGCCAGGAACACCGGGTACGCACACCGCAAATCGTTGGCATACACCTCGGCTTTCCGACGCAGAAACGGATTCGGTGAGTTCTTCAGTTTCTGGTAGCCGAGAAACCGACCTTCGAGAACGCGGAAGATGCTCGGACCGAGACGCTGGAAATCCTGTTCGAAACACCAGCGCTGCAATCCCTCGATCTCCCCAGCGGACAGCGTCGGATGTTTCATCCCGGCAGTGAAACCGTCGGCGATCCGATACATCGACTCGCGGTCGCGGATGTACCGTTCGTGCAGCAGTCCTTCCTTCATGACCCGTTCGCCAAACGGCGTGCCGGGCACGGGACCGTAGATGAGATATTGACCGAGCGCGGGCTTGAGCTTCATCAGGCCATCCAGTTCCTGCGCGACGACTTCCCGGTTCTGGTAATCGAACCCGAGGATCATCGAAGCCAACACGGTAATGCCGTGCTCGCGGAACTCCGTCAGGATTTCCTCGATCGGCCGGCCCTGCTGCTTGGCGTAACCCGAACGGGTCCCCTCGTAACCAATCCAGAACCCGTCGATGCCCATCTCCAGAATCTCGTCGACGGTGTACTGGCTGATTGCCTTGACGCTGGCAAAGGCGAAGATCGACAGGGTCTTGCCGCTCCGCATCACGCAATCGCGGAACTGCATCGCCCGTTTCTTGTTCAGCAGGAAATCCTCGTCGATGATCAGGAAGACCAGGCTCGGATCCATGTCGAGGTAGCGCTCGATCACGGCGAAAATGTCCTTCCCGTCGGGCAGCAGCTTGATGTGTTTGCGCTTGAAGAAATGCGAGGTGCAACAGAAATCACAGCCGTGGGGACAACCGAGTCCCGCGAAAACCTTTCCGGTGCCCGATACTTTCCAGCCGAACACCTTCAGGTCGCTCACAATGAGCGGATGCTTGTACGGCATCGGGATTTCCGGTTCGCCCAGCAACCGGCGCATGAATCCGACGCCTTCCTCGCGACAAATGAAATCGGCGTAGGGCTTGAGTTCGTCGTCGGTCAGGATGGTGCCATAACCGCCGAGGACAATCTTGGTGTCGGGCGCGTAGCGGCGGATACAGGCGACCATGTCCTTGACCTTGTGGAAAATCGCCATCAGGAAAGAAATGCCGACGTAGTCGTAGCCCTTCTTGAGTTCGCGGATGAGTTCGCGCTTGGACGGGTACTGCAACACCACCGTGGGCGTGTCGAGGTTCTCCGCGATGTACTCCAGGGAAAACTGGATGTTCACCGTGCGCGGGCTGAAGATGCCCTGGGCGCGCGTCACCTGCCGGTACAGCAATTCATAACCGACCGACGGCGCATCGCCGCATTGCGGCCCCATCGGACGACACACCGTCGTCAGCAAAACCTTCTTGGTCATGGTTCATGCCTCATTCGGTTCTTTGGTCAAGCTGTCATCGCTCCGCTTCGACCCAAACGAGGTGGGACCGGAGGGCTGCCACTTGGCTGCAACCAGTAGACGCCGGATTGGCCATAATGTCAAAGACCAATTCCAGTGGCCGTGAGCGCGACGTTCAGCCCTGAACCGCCGAACTATCGGCCATGGACCATTAGCCGCGAACCACGACGTCCGTCCGTTCAACAAATCCAGCCGCCGCCGATGACCAGATCGTCCTGATAAAAGACGGCGGCTTGGCCGGGCGTGACTGCGCGCTGGGGTCGATGAAGCCGGACACGACCGAGACCCTTCGACAAGCTCAGGGTGACAATTGCGGCCGGAACACACTCGCTGTTGCTGCGAATCTTGACCGTGCATTCCACCGGCGTGGATGGCTCCGCCATCGCCGACCACGTGCAATGGGAGATCTGAAACTCATCGCGCATCAACTCATCGTCGGTCCCAACAATTACCCGATTCGCAGCCGAATCGAGCGCGACCACGTACAGGGGCCGCTTGAGGCCGCCGATGTTCAAGCCTTCGCGCTGGCCGATCGTGAAGTTGTGGATGCCGGCGTGCTCGCCCACGCGCCGTCCGTCACGTGTCACGATTTCGCCGCTGCGATCCCCCACCCCGGCGCCCTCGCGGAGGAACCGGCGATAATCGTTTTCGGGCACGAAACAGACCTCCTGGCTCTCCTGTTTGCCGTAGGTCTTGAGGCCAATTTCCTTCGCGATGGCGCGGGTCTGTTCCTTCGTCAACTCGCCGAGCGGAAACACTGCCCGGCCGAGTTGCTCCTGACTGAGCGAGAACAGAAAATACGATTGGTCCTTCCGCTCGTCGCGGGCCCGGCGGAGTCGGTAGTGGAACGGGCGTCCCGCCCGTTCATCTCCATGGCCGTGAACAGGCGGGACGCCTCTCCCACCGTCTTCAATCTTTGGTGGCACAGGCGTCCCTGCCTGTGATAACCCGTTGGTCTTCACAACCCGCGCGTAATGCCCCGTCGCGATCTGCTCCGCGCCGAGCGTCCGGGCTTTCCGCAGGAGCGAACCGAACTTGACCCGCTCGTTGCAGATAATACACGGGTTCGGCGTTCGGCCGCGCTGGTATTCCGCGGCAAAATAATCCATCACCTCGCGCCGGAACGTGTCGATCTCGTCGATGACGTAGTGCGGAATGCCAAGCGAATGCGCGACCATGCGGGCGTCCATAACCGCCTGCGGCCCGCAACACCTGTCTTCCTCGAGCGACCGACAATCCTGTGGCCAGCCGCGAAACGTCAGGCCGATCACGTCGTAGCCCTGCTGCTTCAGCAGATACGCCGTGACGCTGGAGTCCACGCCGCCGGACATGCCGACGCAAATTCGAGGTTTCGGTGCCATCGCGGCCGACACTATACGGGGTGCGGCGGACCGGTTCAACGCCGGCGCCATGGGAAATCCCCACTTGCGGACAAGCGGACTACCGGGTCAGAGCTTGATGATCAACACCACACTATGTCGCTCGTGAACCAGCGGGGCCTCTTTTTTGGCATCCTTCGTCGTCAGATTGAGCGCCTTCAACACGCGTTCGTCGTCGGTAATCATCACGGCATTGCCCCCGTGCAGCTTGGCTTGATTGGCACAGACGCGCAGCCGCTGTTTTCGACTCGCAAACGCATCGTCGAATGCGCGGCCCACCTCCTCAATGCCCTCCTGCCGCTCGTCCACAACGCGTCCGATCACTTTGTACGCCTTGTCCGGCAGACCCTTGTAGATCGGCACCGCGTAATCCTGAATCACCTCGGCCGTCTTGCTCGTCGGCCAACTCTGCCTTCCCTCGTAGGCAATCACCGTCGTATCGCCGGTCTTCGGTTCGTCCTTCTTCTCGTCGGACTTCGCCATTGCTGACAGCGCCCACGCCAGCGCCACGCACAGCAAACAGATCCGCTTCATTCCCGCGTCCTCCTTTCCGAATACCGTACACCCCACGTCCTCCCATCGTCAAACACCGCGCCGCGTCGCGGATCGACGTCTCGTTCGGCGCCCGCCGTCCACCCGGGAACCGGTTTATTGCTCCAGCCAGAGCACGCCGTGCTGGAAATCGAAGGTCACGCGGTAGCGGCGAAGCATCACGTTGCCGAGAAAAAGCCGGCCCCCGCCCGGCTCGGGGCCGACCACCGTCGTATGGGCCGGGATGCGGTCGAGCGTCGCACCGCCGATCCGCACTTGCTTGACCAGATAGCTCGTGGCCAGCGCCGCGCCGCCCACGCCCCGTGAGGTCGTCAGCTCCCCTTCGCCGGGCTTCCAATACCCCAACTCGATTGCCTGGACGCGCGGCACCAGCATCCCGTAATCGCCGCCCGTATCCAGAATGCACGGAACCGGATCATGTCCGTCAACCGACGCTTCCACTGTCGGCAGGTCGTTCACCCAACGCAACGGCGCGGTGGTCATGAACTTCAACGTGTCATCGGGCAAGAACGCCGCGCGCGCGCCGATGGTCACCGTGCCCCGCAGGTAATCAATGGTCAGATAAGACAGCTTCCGCAGAGCGTTGACGCCCAGGATCATGATTTGTTTGTCACCCCAGAACCCGCGTGTGAAGCTGAGGGCCTGCGCGTCAGGCCCGATGAACGCAACCAGCTTTCGCAGTTCGACCGATCCGATCTGCATAAACGGGACCACGGCGACGTAGTCGTCGATCGCGCCGCCGATGCCCAGGCCCCGGACCGGGGCGAGCCCCGCCACGAGCGGGATTCCCAGACGACGCGCCAGCTCGTAACCGAACAGGTTGCGGTTGCTGCCGCTGTCGAGCAACACGGGCACCTCGGGTGCGCCGTTGACCCCGGCACGCTTGTCGGGATTGACCGTGGCGAGCACGACCGGCAGGCGGGACGGAATGGCAGCCGGGTTGGCCGGGGGAAGTTCCTCCAACGGCACCGTGGCATTGTCGCTCGCCTCGACGAGGTTTACCTCCGCAAAATCAAACGACCGGTTCGTCACGCGCATCTCGAATCCGAGTTCGGCGGGCGTCTTGGCGGTCTTCTGCAACTCGGCCACTTGCGCCGGTGAGAGCGCCGGCGTGGCCGTCTCCAGCCGCGCGTACGGACTCGTCGCGCAACCGGCAAGGACGAGTGAGACCACGAGCCAGAGCGGGCACAGGAGACCGGATGGTGAGACCGTCGCACGTGATCGCAGCCAACGCATAGGCGCAGGATACGAGGCCATTGGGCAAAGTCAATCTGGTTGCCTCCCGGGCTTCCCGGGCGTGCCTCTCCGGGCTTGCGGCGACCACAGCCACCGCGTATTGTTGACTGTTGGCGTGCATATCGTGACCTACATGCGGATCTCCGTGACGGACCGCTGCAACGAGCGGTGCGCCTATTGTCTCCCCCACGACGTAACCGTCGAGTGGCTGCCGAAAGGCCAGATCCTCACCTACGAGGAGATTCTGCGCGTGGCCCGCGTCGCCACGTCTCTCGGCGTCACGAAGTTTCGCATCACCGGAGGCGAGCCACTCGTGCGCCGCGACCTGACGGAGTTCATCGGCCGGTTGTACGAACTGCCCGGCGTCACCGACATCGGACTGAGCACCAACGGCACGTTGCTCGCGCCGCTCGCCCCGCCGCTCCGCGCCGCCGGCGTCACCAAGGTCAACATCTCTCTCGACACGCTCGACGCCGGGTTGTACCACGAGTTGACGGGCAACGGTCAACTGGCCGATTGCCTGGCCGGCATCGATGCCGCCATCGACGCGGGGTTTCCCCAGGTCAAACTCAACTGCGTGCTCATGAAAGGGAAGAACGACGGCGAACTGCTCGACCTCGTCGAGTTCGCCGCCCGGAAACGCCTGACGCTGCGGTTCATCGAGTTGATGCCCATCAGCACCAGCGAGGTACTCACCGAGGACAATTTCCTCTCCATCGGCCACGCCCGGCGCGTCATCGAAACTCAGTACGACCTCGTTCCCGTTGCCGAACCGCCTTCATCGGTGCGCGGCAACGGCCCGGCACTCTACTATCGCGCCGAGAACTTGCCCGTTTACCTCGGGTTCATCGGAGCGATGACCGACCTCCATTTTTGCGACGCTTGCAACAAAATCCGGCTCACCGCCGACGGCAAATTGCGCCCCTGCCTCGGCGCGCACATGGAGTTCGATCTCAAGACCGTGCTCCGCGACCGGACCCGGACCGACGACGATTTGCGGGGCGTGTTCGTCCAGACGATCCGCAACAAACCCGAGCAACACGAGTTCCGCGACAACTACATACCCGGCCGCAAAATGGTGGCGATTGGCGGGTAGGAAGGAAGAATTCGAATATCGAAATCCGAAATTCGAAGCAAATTCGAGCGGGCAATCACCCAATTTGGATTTCTGAGTTGTTTCGGATTTCGACATTCGGATTTCGAATTTAGCGATGAGTCGTCTCACTCATATCGATAAACGCGGCAGAGCGAAGATGGTGGACGTGTCCGCCAAGCCCGTCCAACTGCGCGAAGCCGTTGCCTGCGGCACGATCAAGCTTCAGCCGTCGACCATTCGGCTCATCAAGGCCGACGCGATCGCGAAAGGCGACGTGCTGCACACGGCGCGCCTCGCGGGAATCCAGGCGGCCAAACGCACCGGCGAACTCATCCCCTTGTGCCACCCGCTGAACCTCGCGCACGCCGACGTCCGGTTCGTGGTCGGCCGAGACCGGGTCGACGTCACCGCGTCCGCGAAAATCGCCGCGCAGACGGGAGTGGAGATGGAAGCCCTCACGGCCGTCGCGGTCGCGGCGCTGACCATCTACGACATGTGCAAGGCGGTGGACAAGAAAATGGTCATCGGCGAAATCAAATTGGTCCGGAAGTGGAAGGGGGGTGATGGAGTGACGGAGTAACGGAGACCGGGAATCACCGCCGTTCCCAGCACTCCAACACTCCTGTGCTCCAATCCCACATGCTTACCGTCGGCATCATCACCGTCAGCGACCGGGCGACCCGGGGCCGGTACGAAGACAGAAGCGGCCCCGCGCTGAAACAGTTCTGCGAGCAGCGTGGGTGGAACGTCGCCGCCACGACCGTGGTGCCCGACGAGGAGGAACTGATACAGGAAAAGATCGGCGAGTTCATCCAAAAGGAATCCTGCGTGCTGGTCCTGCTGACCGGCGGCACCGGCATTACCGAGCGCGACGTGACGCCCGAGGCCATCCGCGCGATCGCGGCGAAGGAACTGCCGGGTTTCGGCGAAGTGATGCGTGCCCGAAGCTTCCCCGGTCTTCCCAACGCCATCCTGTCGCGCGCCATGGCTGCCGTGGTTGGTCCAGCACTCGTCATCTGCCTGCCGGGCAACCCGACGGGCGCGGTTGAATGCCTCGAATTCGTCGTCGACGCCATTCCGCACGCGATTGATTTGCTGAAAGGCGAAGCGCATCATTGACGCCGTAGCGCCTTCGGGCAAAACTATCGCTCATGAACATCGGGTTCATCTCCACCAGACTGGCAGGCACGGATGGCGTGACCTTGGAGACGATGAAATGGGCGCGGGTCTGTCGCGATCTGGGCCACAACGTGTGCTTCTGCGCGGGAGAACTGGACCCCCAGTTCAAGCCGTCTCTGTTGATTCCCGAGGCCCACTTTTCCCATCCCGAGGTCGTAGCCATCCAACAACAGTGCCTCGGCGTGCGGGCGCGTACCCCCGAAATCACCGAACACATTCACGACTTGCGCCGACGCTTGAAGAAGCGAATCGCGGACTTCGTGAGCGAGTTTTCCGTCAACCTTCTCGTCCCGCAAAACGCTCTGACGATCCCGATGAACCTCGCACTCGGGCTGGCCTTGACGGAGTTCATTGCCGAGACCGGCATCCATACCTTGGCCCATCACCACGATTTTTACTGGGAACGACAACGGTTCATGATCAACGCGGTCCAAGACGTCCTCGACGCCGCTTTCCCCCCCAGCCTGCCCAGCATCCACCACGTCGTCATCAACACGCCGGCCCGGCATGATCTGGCCCAACGCAAAGGGATCGCGGCGTCCATCGTGCCGAACGTGTTCGACTTCGATTCCGATCCGCCGGCCGCGGACGAGTACTCGAGCGACGTGCGGGCCCAATTGGGGTTGAAGCCCGACGACATCCTCATTCTGCAACCGACCCGGCTGGTCGCCCGCAAGGGAGTCGAACACGCGATCGAACTCGTGCGTCGGCTCAAAGAACCACGCGCCAAGTTGATCGTCACCCATAGCGCCAGTGATGAAGGGTTGGGCTACTACCATTGGCTGCGCGACCTGGCGCAAGTCGAAGGCGTGGACATTCATTTCGTCGCCAATCGTCTCAGCGAGACGCGCAAACACGACGAACACGGCCAGAAAATCTACACGCTGTGGGACATTTATCCCCACGCCGACCTCATCACGTACCCAAGTGTGTATGAAGGTTTCGGCAACGCCTTTCTGGAGGCCGTTTACTTCCGCAAACCGATTGTCGTCAACCGCTACTCCGTTTACATGCTCGACATCGAACCGCTGGGCTTCGAGACGATCACCATGGAGGGATACGTGACCAACGAGGTCGTGGAACGGGTCCGCGAGGTCCTGCGGAATGCCGACCTGCGCCAGCGCATGATCGACCGCAACTTCGCCATCGCCAAGCAGCATTTCTCGTTGAGCGTTCTGCGCCGACGGCTGCGCGTGCTCCTCGCCGGCTTCGAACCGGTGCCGGAGGACATCGTCTGAGGACGGACCGATGTCGCCCGAGGACCGCATCCGCAATCATCTGAATTTCCTCTACGGCCCCGCCACCGGCGAACGGACCTTCGCCGCCCTCTCCCAGCGCCTGGCAGAATTTCGCCGGCGTCATCCCCGGTCCCGCGTCGAAAGCCCGACCGCGCCCACGTGGTTCACCGAGCGCGACGTCCTTCTCATCACCTACGGCGATCAAATTGCCGAGCCGGGACGTCCCCCGCTGCAAACGCTGGCGGAGTTTCTCGAAACGCATGCGCCCGACGCCCTCGGCGGCGTGCACCTGCTCCCCTATTTCCCGTATTCGTCCGACGACGGGTTCTCGGTCATCGACTACCGCCAGGTCAATCCCCGGCTCGGCGATTGGACCGATGTGGAGCGCCTCGGGAAACATTTCCGGTTGATGTTCGATGCCGTGATCAACCACGTGTCCCGCGAAAGCGCGTGGTTCCAAGCGTTCCTCCGCGGTCAGGAGCCCTACACCGACTACTTCATCACTTGCGATCCCCGGGCCGATCTGTCGGCCGTCGTCCGGCCGCGAACGCTGCCGTTGCTCACGGCAGTCGAGACTGCCCACGGGCTGAAGCACGTCTGGACCACGTTCAGCGACGACCAGATCGACCTCAACTACCAGAATCCCCGGGTCCTGCTGGAGATCGTCGACGTGTTGCTGTTGTACGTCGAACGCGGCGCCACGGTCATCCGCCTCGATGCCATCGCCTATCTCTGGAAGGAAATCGGCACGCGGTGCATCCACCTGCCGCAAACCCATCGCATGGTGAAATTGTTCCGGGCCGTGTTCGACGCGGTGGCCCCGCGCGTGCAGCTGATTACCGAGACGAACGTCCCGCACGAGGACAACATCCGCTATTTCGGCGACGGCACCGACGAGGCGCAGATGGTGTACAACTTCGCGCTGCCGCCGCTGGTGCTTCACACCTTCCGCACCGGCAACGCCCGCGTCCTCAGCCAATGGGCCGCGACGCTCGTGCCCCCATCGCCGACGACCACGTTCTTCAATTTCATCGCGTCCCACGACGGCATCGGCGTCGTGCCCGCGCGCGGATTGCTGAGCGAACGCGAGATCGACGCCCTGGTCGACCTGACCGAGTCGCAAGGCGGCAAAGTTTCTTACAAAACCAACTCCGACGGCTCCCGCAGCCCGTACGAACTCAACACCACGCTCTTTGACGCTCTCAACTCTCCGGGCACCTCGGATGCGTCGGTGTCCGTCCGCCGGTTTCTTGCCTCGCAGGCGATCATGCTTTCCCTGGCCGGCGTACCCGGCGTCTACATCCACAGTCTGTTCGGTTCGCGCAACTGGCACGAGGGCGTGAACCAAACCGGCCGAGCCCGCACGATCAATCGCCAGAAATTCCAGCGCGCGTCACTCGAGGCCGAGTTGGCCGAGCGCCATTCGCTCGCGCACGGCATCTTCCACGCCTACCGCGACCTGTTGCGGGTGCGCCGTTCCCATCCGGCCTTTCATCCCAACGCGCCGCAGAAACTTCTGACATTGGCGGATGGCGTGTTTGGATTGGTCCGCACCGCCCCGGAAGGCGGCGAAACGGTTGTGGCGTTGGTCAACGTGACGGCGCGGCCCCAGCCGGTTGCCGTCGATCTTTCCGCTTGGGGACTTCCGGCGACCAACTGGCGCGACCTGATCAGCGGCGAGACGTTTGCCGCCCGCAACGGCCAACTGCGCCTGGAAACCGGGGGCTACCAATCCCTCTGGCTCCAAGCCTAGTGCTCCGTCAACGTTCATCAGAAGCGTGCGGGGAGGGCGAAGTTTACCCGCCTCTGGCGGCGCCGCAGGCGACCAGGGCTCCTGCTGAGCCGCGGCGTTGACGGAGAAACCGGTCGGCTCGCCGGGAGGCTCGCCCTCCCAATCAAGGTTGACC
>DATJBF010000059.1:0-11747 GCA_035515475.1 Verrucomicrobiia bacterium | reverse complement strand
CTGTGGGCCGGTGGCGGTGCTAATCTCCAAGCTCACCGTTTGGTGAGCGCCGTTACAAATCAAGGTTTGGGAAGTTTTCATTGCAGAAACCACCAAACCCTACGGCCTCACCAAACGTCAATCGCATCGTTCCGGCTAAGGTGCGTGGAGTCCTTCAGTCCTTACCCGTGTCGTGACGGGTGTTCGTTGAAGACGTCGCACGAATCGTCCAACGCTTCGTCGCCGAGGTCGATCGGCAGTTGGGATTGGCCGCGGGCGTGGTCGAGGATGGCAGCGATGCGTTTGACCGCACGCACCGAATAGAACCGCACCAATCCGAGAGTGGTCTTCGCGCCGAAGACCGTCACGAGTACAGCATCTTCGTTTATGGCGGACATGAAGATTTGGCACTCTTTGCCCTGCTGATGGAGGGCGGAAAACTCGGCCTCGCCGACGCGGAGCGCCAACTCCCGCGTGGCTGCGAAGCTACCGGCAGCCAGGGCGGCTACAATCGTCGGGTCAATCGAGGTGGGAATCTCGCCGTGCTGCCCGAGGATCGCGCCACCGCGTTCGATGATCAACGCGAAAGCGGCCTCCGAGCTCTCTAGGAAGTCCTGCAGCGTGTCGAGCAAGCTCTCGGCAGCCTCAATCGTCAGAATCGGCATCGCGTGCATCTCAGTTGCTCGCGCTCGAGAATTGTAAATGGTTGTTTGGCGCGTGGACGTTCTCAACGACGCGCGGCTGCGGCAGCGATTCCCGAGAGCGCCGTGGTCGCGGGCGGCAACGAACTGCGTTGCTGCTGTTTGGCGGCAGCGGCCTCGTTCTCTCTCGCGAATTTCTGAAGCAAGAGCCGCGAGATCGCGTTGAGCGTGGCAAACACGCCCTGGCCAGTCGTGGCGACCGCTACGAAACTCGGGACCCGGACCTTGCGGTTGTTGAGAATGAAGTCGAGGTAGTGAACGGGCGCAGGATTGGGCAGGTCACGCTTGTTGTACTGCAACACGTAGGGGACTTGATCGAGGCTGCTGCCTTGGCGTGCGAGGTTCTCCTCGAGATTCTTAAAGCTCTCAATGTTCTCTTCCATCTTATCCCACTGCGAGTCGGCTGTGAACACGATCCCGTCCACGCTGCGCAAGACGAGTTGCCGCGTGGCGTTGTAGATCACCTGGCCCGGAACGGTGTACAACTGGAATTTGGTCTTGAATCCTTTGACTACGACCGCGTTGAGCGGGAGGAAATCGAAGAACAAAGTACGGTCCGCTGCCGTGGCGAGCGAGACGAGTTCACCCTTATGGGCGTCGGCGACTTGGCCGTGAATATACGTCAGGTTCGTAGTTTTGCCGCACAGGGCGGGGCCGTAATAGACGATCTTGAACTGGATTTCCTTGTTGACGTAGTTGATGATCGACATGGTTGGTGCTCCTTACACAACGGCCCGCTGACGACAGAGACGGGCAATTTCTTGGCTGATGCGCTCGCAGCGGCGCAGCAGCGCCTTACTGAAGTGACGAGGATCGTGAACGACGACGAGGAAGATGTCACCCGCGTGGAAGATACTCAGCGGCTGTTGATCGGTGAACACCGACAGGCGCGTGACTTGGCCGACGCACAATTCTTTCGTGTAGCGCGCCACCTTCTTGAACAACTGCGGGGCGAAAACGCTGATGGTTTCCTGGTCCAAATGCGGCGGCAATTGCCCGGTCAGGAGCACGCCGTCGGACATCGCCAGGATGCAACCGGACACGCCTTTCATCTGACTGGTTAGCCGCACGATTTCCTGCAACGTCAACTCTTCGTTGTGCTCGACGCCGAGCAGGCGATTGAGCGAGCGCGGCGTGGGCGCAGCGAACTCGCGAAGTGTCTTGCGGGTGATGCCTGGCACGTAGTGCAATTCCCTGAGGGACTTGAAGCCGCCCCGCGCGTTGCGGAATTCGATGATCCGCTGCGCCAGCACTGGCCCGATGCCTTCGATTTTGGCGAGATCCTCAGCTGTGCACTTGTTCAGGTTGACCAAGAATTGGCTTTCGCGCGGCCCACCGCGAGGACTTGTCACCGGCGACGTAGCGCTCGGCGCCACAGCTGCCTCCTCCGGCGCCTCCAGCTCGTGAACGACCTCGGGGGCTGCTGGCACTTCGGCAATCGGGGACGGGGCGGCTGGCGTTTCGATGGCGTGTTCCACTGGCGCCGTGTGCTGCTCGACCGAACTAGGCGTTTCGACGGTGGCGGGCGCTTCCGGTACCGACGGTGCAGGCGGGACAATCTCCGCAATTGGTTCGACGGGCTTGGTCTCGGCAATGGGCTGTTCCACTTCCGCCATCGGCGGCACGACCGTCCCAGGTCTGGCAACTACGGGTTCAGGGGCCGCAGTTTTCTCCGCGAAAATAGACGCCTCCTCGTCGGCAAGCTCATCAGCCGTGATCTCAAACACTTTCGGGCCAATGTCGGACTGATCCGCAGTACCCACAGGGCTGAGACGGGATGGCTCGGGAACGTTGATGTCTGTTGAATCCGGTAGTTTCACTTCCTGCTCGGAAGCCGCAAACAGTTTTTCCTGAAATGGCATCGGGATCTCGCTTTCGCTGAAATCGAGTGTTTCCTCTTCGGATTGCGTGGCGACGCTGGCAAAGAGTTGCGGGGGCAGTTGCGATACGACTTCCTGCAGAGCCAGTGGTATGGTTTCGTCTCCAATCGGCGGCAGGGGGGAGGCGAGAATCGATGTCGGCATCGCTTCTACGGCGACGGCTAGCGGGATGCGGATGCGCGCCGTTTGGAGTTGGGACAACACGGCATCGCGTGGCAGCGGGACCCGCGAGTCCAGATTGACGCGCCGCCACAGTTCGGTGCGCGGACAGGCAAACACGTGATCAGGCATCACTGCAATCAAACTGCGGAGGGTGACCAAAACCTGGTTGTCGGCAGCGGGCCGCGGCGCCGGTGAACCAGCGCTCGGTAGCGGATCGGCGGGCCGCGATAGCGGTGGTAGCGACGGAGTAACGATGGGCGTTGGAGCTGGCGGAGGCGCCGGTGGTTTCTCGGATGCTTGGGTGAGCGCGGCCGGCACCGGTTCGCTGGGCCCGGGCGCCGAGGTCGATTTTTCCGATGGAGCAAGGCGTGCCAAGTCGGCGTCGTCAAAAAGCTTTGGCAATTGATCGAACTCGGGCGCCTCGATGTCCAACGTGCTTTGGTTTTGGTGCTTGAGCAGATCGGCGGGCAATGCGGTCACCACTTGCTCGAGCGACAGCGTGATCGGATGCAGGCTATTGAACACGGGGAGTGGGTTGCGCAGCACAGTCGGCGGCAGCAGCGGGAGCAATCTCGCCATTGGGAGGACGACTTTGCCGGTGGCCAGTTGCGACAACGCCCAGTCTGCGGGCACTTGGATCTTGACTTGGGCAGCTTGGTCTTGCGCGGTCGGTGAAAGGAGTTGCGTGGGTAATTGCGAGAAAATGGAACTCAATGGAATGGGGATCGACGCCCCGTTACCGGCCGGTGCCGGGGGCGAGCCCGTCAGCGACTCCGGAGCGGAGGGCCTCGATTGGCCACGCTTCGAGCCGGTTTGAGACTGCTCATCCTCGGGGACAATAAGCTGAGTCTCGGCCAGTTGCGTGCGCGGTGACGGACGTGGAGGGGCAACGACGACGTTCGCAGTATGGGTGGATTCAGTTTTCGAACTCTTAAAAAACGGCAATCTCATGATCAGGTTCCCTGGTTATCCCGAACAACTCGCACGGCCTACTGAGCACCCCGTATGCCATGAACGCGTGGTGGGCGGAAGAAGGCAAAGGCGTTGTCGGACGCGCCAAAGTCTCAGGATTGCGAGGCGAGTGCTCGCGGAGGCGGCCCGCGGGTTAGAAGTCGGTGCCCGTCACGCGCAACACCTCATCGAGCGAGGTGAGACCCGCTCTTGCCTTTTCGAGGCCGGACATGCGGAGAGTCTTCATGCCTTCTTTCAGGGCGAGATCCTTGATAACCTTGGCGCTGGTGGTGTGGAGGATTTGCTCGCGGAGCGCATCCGTGACGGTCAGTATTTCGAGTATGGCCATGCGACCGAGGAAGCCTGTATCTTTGCAGCGCGAGCAGCCGCGCCCGTGGTAAAACGTGTTCGAATTCACATCTCCATGACTCAGACCCAGGCGTGTCGTGACGTCTTCGGGCACCTCCAGCGCTTCCTTGCAATGGGGGCAGATCTTGCGGACGAGTCGTTGCGCGCAGACCATCAGCACGGATGAGCTGACCAAGAACGGCTCGATACCCATGTCCACCAACCGCGTGATGGAACCGGGCGCATCGTTGGTGTGCAGCGTCGAGAGCACCAAGTGACCGGTCAGGGCCGCCTTGACGGCAATGTCCGCTGTCTCCGAGTCGCGGATCTCACCAACCATTACGATGTCGGGATCCTGTCGCAAGATGGAACGCAGACCCCCGGCGAACGTCAGTCCGATGTCGGACTTCACTTGCACTTGATTCACGCCAAGCATCTGGTACTCAACGGGGTCTTCCACGGTAACGATGTTCACGTCACTCGTGTTGAGTTGACTCAACACGGCGTACAAGGTGGAAGTCTTGCCCGAGCCGGTGGGGCCAGTCATCAAGATCATTCCGTGTGGCGCATCGATGGCGTTCTTGAATTTTTGCACGTCGTCGGGCGGCAGGCCGAGGCTTTCCAAGCTCAGCCCCAGCGTGCCCTTATCCAGCACACGCATGACAATTTTCTCGCCATGGACGGTCGGCAACACCGAAACGCGCAGATCGACCTCGCGGCCTGCCAGCTTGATGCGAAACCGACCGTCCTGCGGCAGCCGACGTTCGGCAATGTCAAGGTTGGACATGATCTTAATGCGCGAGGCGATGGCGGACTGCAACGCCTTCGGTGGCGCAGTTGAGTCGTAGAGCACGCCGTCGATCCGGTAACGGAGTCGAAGCTGTTTTTCGAACGGTTCGATATGGATATCACTGGCCCGGTCCTTGATCGCTTGCACGAGCATGAGATTCACAAGCTTGATGACGGGACCTTCCTCGCTGCTCTCGACGAGTTGATCGAGATTGATCTCCTCCTGCTTTTCCTTGGCGAGTTCAACGTCAGAGACATCCACGTCCTTCAAAATCTCGTCGATGCCGCCGCTGGCCTGCGTCTGGGCGTTATTGAGGAAATCGACGACTGCCTTTTCCGTGCTGATCAGCGGGATGATCTGCAGGTTCGGGCGGACGCGACGCAAGTCGTCAAGTGCCAGCACATTGAGCGGGTCGGCCATGGCCACGAAAAGCTTCTTCCCAAGGCGGGCGACGGCCACCATCTTGTAGGTCTGGGCGAGGTCTTTCGGTATCAGGTCAATGACGTCTTGCGGGACGTGCATTTTTACCAGCGTAATGGGCGCCGTCCCGAGACACCGGCCCATGCTGACCATCATGTCCTGTTCGGTTACGAACTGTTTGTCGAGCAACAACTTGAGGAGGCGGCCGCCCTGCTTTTTCTGCAGCTCGATCACCTCGGCGAACTGCTCAGGCGTAAGCAATCCGTCGGCAATCAATGTGTCGGTGATGCGTTCGCCGAATGATTTCATGACTTGCCTTAGAGACGAACACCTTGCGGTTTGTTGGAGTCGAGGCCGTGAGCGCGCCGCAAGGCCGCGTAAATATCGAGGGGCGCGGCGACGTACCAAAAGACGTTGTACGGAAGCATGCCTTCCGCCTGACTGCGAGTGGGCGCATCCAACGGATTGGTTATGGCAAGGAGCGCCGAGCGACTGATCACGTCGAACGGCACGACACTGTTGGCGAAGCAGAACTCACGCGGAAGCAAGCACGCCGCGTCGCGATCCACGTCGTAGACTGACAAAGGGAGGTACGGTAGCCCACTGCGGTCGACCAACACGGATATGATGTCATCGAGTGTGGCGATTTGGTCGTCAACGAGCAACTGTACGAGCGTGAGTGGTTGGGTGTTTTCACCGTTGGCCGAACGGCTCGCCGCCAGCCGTTTCAGCAACGGCTCGACGGCTTGCGGCGTAATCAGCTTTTCGGCAATCAACAACTCAGCCAGCGCCTGATTGCCGTCCTCGGGTTTGAGTTCCGACGAAGAAGAAGGAAGGGGCGCCGCGGCCCCGGCGGCCAGCGTCGGAGCAGGTGATGTTGGCTTGGAGTCCTCACGCAACGACGGCGCCCCAGAGGGTTGACGGACGGCAGAAAGCTGCGAAGTTTTCGACTCGAGTTCCGCGAGGACCGCGACGACCTCGGGCTCGGCCGGGTGTTCCTGTAGAATGCCTTCGTACTCCAGAATGGCTTGGGAGATTTGGCCCAGTGTAATGTGGGCTTGCGCCAGCTTCTTCGACGCACGCAGGCTATCCTCGCGCCGGCCAAGCTTGTTGTACGCCTCCTTGAGGATCTCCCACGACTGGTAGTCTTCGGGCTGGGATTCCGTAATGGCTTCGAACATTTCGATCGTTCGAAGCAACTGCTGGATTTCGTCTTCCGAGATGCTGGCCATATGGTTGCGCTCCAAGCTCACAATCTTGATAAAGCACACCATATGCCATTGGAAGCCGAGGTGGAAAAGTTGGCTGCCCGGCCTGGACTCGAACCAGGAAATACGGCTCCAAAGGCCGCTGTGTTACCAATTACACTACCGGGCAGTCCCGCGCGTTGCGCTGGGCCGGGGTCGCAACTTGGCAAACTGCGTCACCTGTGTCCAAACACCTGGCCCGAATTGTCCACGAATCTGCCGCGCTGATTGCTCCGCAACCTCTGCGCTCGCGAACAACCCAAACACCGTAGCGCCGCTGCCACTCATCATCGCCCCCGCTGCGCCGCCCTCGCGCAGTGCGTTCTTGATCAACTCCAACACGGGGAATTTCCGGATCGACGGAGCTTCCAGCGAGTTGAACATGCCGTGCGAGACGCCGGCCAGATCGTCCTCTGCCAGGGCGCGCAGCAGCAGACTAACTTCTGGCGGTTTGACTGTCAACCGTGCCTCGGTGCTCGCCTTGGCCCAGTTCTCATAGGCCCACTTTGTCGGAATACCGAAGCCGGGATTTGCCAACAGGATCGCGCCGCTGAATTTGCACGCGATCGGCTCGGTTATCTCGCCCCGGCTCCGACAGAGTGCGGCGCCACCAATCATGAAGAAATTGATGTCGGAACCGAGCCGGGCGGCGATCTCGTCCAACCTTGCGCGGGGTGCGTCCAGGTTCCAGAGCCGGTTCAACCCCATCAATACCGATGCCGCATTACTGCTGCCGCCGCCCAGACCGGCGGCCAACGGCGTGCGTTTCTGCAGCACGATTCTCGCCCCCTTCTTCACCGCAAACGCCTGGGCCAACGCCTTTGCGGCGCTCAATGCCAGGTTTGAATCGTCCGTCGGGAGATTCGGGTTGTCGCACTCCAGCGTCAGGTTGGTCCCGCGCAACTGCAACGTAATCTCGTCTCCGAACGCGAGCGGCAGCATCACACTTTCCAGTTCGTGGTAGCCGTCGGGCCGCTTTCCCAGAATCCGCAAGTACAAGTTGATCTTGGCCGGCGAGAAAACTTCCAACGGCGCGGCCGGACGCCGCGGTTGCGCTTGTGTGGTCACGAAGTTTTCCCTACCATGCGCCTCCAATGAAATCAAAGCTTATCGTGGCACTGGACGTCGCGGATTATCAGGACGCGACCGCCCTGATTCGCACGATGCGCGACATGGTGGACATCTTCAAAGTCGGCAGCCAACTGTTCACACGCGTTGGTCCACCGATCGTTCAATTCCTGCGTGATCACGGGAAGCAATGCTTTCTCGACCTGAAGTTTCACGACATCCCGAGCACGGTCGCGAGGGCGGTCGAATCGGCCGCCGCTCTGCACGTGCGCATGCTTACCGTGCACGTGAGCGGCGGCACAGAAATGCTCCGAGCGGCTGCGGCCGTTCCCAATCGTCCGCTGCTTCTTGGTGTTACGGTGCTGACCAGTGTCGCCGGCGAGGTGCGGGACGACGTGCGGCGGTTGGCGGAACGGGCGAAGGACTGCGGTCTTGAGGGCGTGGTCGCCTCTCCGCGTGAGGCCCGACTGATCCGGGACACGCTGGGCGCAAGTTTTCTCATCGTCACGCCGGGAATCCGTCCGGCATGGGCGGCGGCGGAAGACCAAGAACGAGTGATGACTCCTGCGGAAGCGGTCGCTGCCGGGGCGGATTATATCGTCCTTGGACGGCCGATTGTCGCCGCGACGGACCCCGTCCGAGCTGCCCGGCGCGTCATTGAAGAAATAACTGCCGCAGGTGGATCAGCTTGAGCGGCGACGCAATTGCAGCACGCCCTCTTTCAGGTCGGCCAGTTGTTTCAGGATGTCGTCCTGATTCTTAAGGATCTTCTCATTCTGTTCGATGAGCTTGTCGATCCGCGGATCGAGGACGGCAGATTTGCTTTCACTTTGCGCCCGGGCAACGAACAGGCTCCCCGCAATCAATCCGGCCACGAGAGCGAAGAGGGCCACTAGTCTGATGTTCATGTGCGACATTCCTCCGATTTGTTTGGATGGACTACGCCAACAATTCCACCAACTTACGTTCCCGTACAAAATGGCGGGCGATCTCACATCCGTCAAGCAGGATGACCGGAATGTCGTTGCCGTAACGCGCGAGGAGTTCAGGGTCTTGGGAGATATCCACGTCCTCCAACGAGAATTGAACGCGCGCCTGTACGCGGCGCAAACAATCCTTCGCTCGCTCGCAGAGATGGCAACCGGGCCGGGAATAAATGGTTACGACATGATTCATCGTGGATGGTTCATGAACCACGTTCTATGAACCATTCCGCCGCTACGTGCCTTCTTCCCAACTCGACAGGTATTTCTTCTGGTCGGCGGTCAGCACGTCGATCTCCACACCCATCGCCTTGAGCTTGAGGGCGGCGATCTTGGCGTCGATGTCAGGCGGCACGGGGTAAACTTTCTTCTGCAGTTTCGCGTGGTTCTTGACCATGTACTGGGCGCAGAGCGCCTGATTGGCGAAGCTCATATCCATGACCACGGCCGGATGGCCTTCGGCACTGGCGAGGTTGATGAGACGACCCTCGCCAAGCAGGAAGATTTTGCGGCCGTCCCGCAGCGTGTGCTCTTCAACGAACGGACGGATCGTGCGCTTGCGCTTTGACAGCTTCTCCAACGCCGGAATATTGATCTCGACGTTGAAATGGCCGCTGTTGCAGACGATCGCGCGGTTCTTCATCGCCTTGAAGTGTCCTTCGTCGAGCACGTGCTTGTCACCGGTGACGGTGATAAAGATGTCGCCGGTCGCGGCCGCTTTCTTCAGCGGCAACACCTCGAAGCCGTCCATGACCGCTTCCAAAGCCTTGAGCGGATCGATTTCGGTGACGATGACGTGTGCGCCGAGTCCGCGGGCGCGGGTGGCGACGCCGCGGCCGCACCAGCCGTAACCGCACACCACGACCTTGCTGCCCGCGATCAACACGTTCGTGGCCCGGATCACGCCGTCGATGGTGCTTTGGCCCGTGCCGTACCGGTTGTCGAACATGTGCTTCGTGTTCGCCTCGTTGACGGCCACGATCGGATAACGCAGCGCACCGTCGGCGGCCATCGCTTGCAGGCGAATCACCCCCGTCGTGGTCTCTTCGGTGCCGCCGATGACGTTCTTGATAAGATCGGTGCGTTTCGTGTGCAGCACGCCGACCGTGTCCGCACCGTCATCCATCGTCAGCGTCGGTTTCGCGTCCAACGCCGCAAGGATGTGATTGTAGTACGTCTTGTTGTCCTCGCCCTTGATGGCGAACGTCGAAATCCCGAAATCTTTCACCAGCGCCGCAGCCACGTCATCCTGTGTCGACAGGGGATTTGAGGCGCAGGCGAACACCCTCGCGCCGCCTGCCTGCAGCGTGCGCAGCAAATTCGCCGTCTCAGTGGTGATGTGTAGACAGGCGGCCAGCGTCTGGCCTTTGAGCGGCTTCTCCTTCGCGAACCGCTCGCGAATCAGCGCCAACACAGGCATGTAATTGTCAGCCCACTCGATCCGCAGCCGCCCACTCGCGGCTAATGAAATGTCCTTAACGTCGTGTGGAATTTTGATTCCCATGGTTCCGTCCCGGGTCTGATTACCTGATGGCCTTCTTGAGCGCGTCCGCCTTGTCGGTGCGCTCCCACGTGAACGTATCGCCATCCACCTTGCCGAAGTGGCCGTAATTCGTCGTCCGGCCGTAAATCGGACGCAGCAAGTTGAGTTGTCGGATGATATTGGCGGGCTTGAAGCTGAAGATCTCGAGCACGGCCTTCTCGATTTTCTCGTGCGGCATTTTGCCCGTGCCAAACGTCTCCACGAGGACGCTGACCGGTTCGGGGTAACCGATGGCATACGCGAACTGGATTTCGCACCGCTCGGCCAGCCCGGCGGCGACGATGTTTTTCGCGACGTAGCGGCCCATGTACGCCGCGCTGCGGTCCACTTTGCTCGGGTCTTTGCCGCTGAACGCTCCGCCCCCGTGCCGGCCCATGCCGCCGTAGGTATCCACGATGATCTTGCGACCCGTCAGCCCGCTGTCACCCTCGGGACCACCGATAACAAACCGGCCCGTCGGGTTGATGAGGTAACGCGTGTTCTTGTCGAGCAGGTTCTTCGGAATGGTTTTCTTGATGATCTCCTCGATAAGCACTTCGGAAATCTCCTTGTGCTTCACATCAGCGGCGTGCTGGTTCGAAATGACGACCGTGTGAACCCGGACCGGTCTGTACCCGTCGTACTCGACGGTAACCTGCGTCTTGCCGTCGGGACGCAACCACGGAATGCGTTTGCTCCGACGCGCTTCGCGGAGGGCCTTGCCCAGGTTGTGGGCATACATGATCGGCGCGGGCATCAATTCCGTCGTCTCCGTGCAGGCGAAGCCGAACATCAATCCTTGATCGCCCGCGCCTTGCTCAGCGGTGGCTTTGCCTTCCGCGGCTTTCTCGTCAACGCCCTGCGCAATATCAGGGCTTTGCTTGACTACGGCACAGAGGATCTGGCAATCCTCGTCGTTGAAAACCGCGCTGACATCTTTCGTGTAGCCAATCTCGCGGATTGCGTCGCGCACGATCTTGCAGTAATCGAGTTTGGCAGTCGTCGTGATCTCACCCGCAACGACCACGAGATTGGATTTGGCCAGCGTCTCGCAAGCGACCCGGCTTTTCGGATCCTGCGTGAGGCAGGCATCCAACACCGCATCGGAAATTGTGTCGCACACCTTGTCGGGATGGCCTTCGGTTACCGATTCCGACGAAAATAAATAGTGTTTCTTTTCCATAAACTCCTTGATTTTCGCCTTGGGAATTCGAGGGGGGACTGTACTGGAATGAGGGCTAAATCACAAGAGGTTTCGCGGTTTCGCGTCTGCCCCGCGTGTAGGGCATCTTGACACTGCCACCGTTTTGACGGAGCGGCGGGGGGTGCGGCCAGCCTCCTCTGTAGCCGAAGCACGGGCTTCGATCCTTGGCGGCCCCCTTCGGCTCTGCTCGGGGCCGGCACGCCGCGGCTCGCATCTGCAAAGGGTGCGGCTACAAACCAGATGGTTTCTTATGGCGGGACCTGATAGTGGAAAGCCGATGGCCGACATCTGACAGTTTCGGCTAATACTGCGGCACGTTGGGGTCGATGCGCTCGGCCCAGGCGTTAATGCCGCCAGCAACATTCTTGAGTTTTCCATAGCCCTGTTGGCGGAGGAATTTCAGGGCGCGCATCGAACGGTGCCCCACCTTGCAGTGAAGGACGACGAGTTTATCTTTCGGCAATTCTCTGTAACGTTGCGGCAGATCGGGCA
>DATJBF010000058.1:0-53976 GCA_035515475.1 Verrucomicrobiia bacterium | reverse complement strand
GCCGATGGTATTTCGCAATTCCGCCTCGACCAGGGGCTGATTGGTCAGGTCTTTACCAACACGCTCGGCCGTCTTGTCCAGAATCTCCTTGAGCATGGTAGTGTCCCGGCCCAGTGCGACCGACGGACCAACGCCTTGGAGCATGTCCTCGAGAAACCGGGCCACCTGCTGGCTCTTGGCCGCTTCGGTGTTCGCTTTCTGTTCGCCGGCTTCAGCCTTGCTGCGCAGCTTCGCCTCGTTGCTTCGCGCCTCATCGGCCTGCTGCCGGAGTCGGATTTGCTCCCGCTCCGCCCGCCTGGCCCGAATCGCCTCCCGGGTGCTCACCATCACACCGGCAGCCAGCACAATGATGATCGCGGCACACGCCGCGAAGCCGAATTTGTGTCGCTGAACCGTCTTCTGAAATTCGTACAACTTGCTGGGCGGGCGAGCGACCACCGGCTCGTTATCCAGGTGGCGCTGTATGTCGGCCGCCACACCGTTGGCCGTCTCGTACCGGCGGGTCCGATCTTTCTCCAGGCACTTCATCACGATCCAATCCAGATCGCCCCGCACCAGGTGAATCAGTCTGGGCGGGTCGGCTCGGCGCCGTCGGGCCGTCGTTGTCAGATCCGCCTGCTGCATCGTGCTCAGGCGGGTCGACGGCCGCAGCGGCTCGCGTTCGCGGATCGTCCGGCGCATCTCTTCCAGACCGGCCGCCAACAATTCCTTCGCGTCGAATGGCGTCTGGCCGGTCAGCAGTTCGTAGAGCAGCACGCCGAGGCTGTAGATGTCGCTGCGCGTGTCGACGTCCAGACTCGTCATGGCCGCTTGTTCGGGACTCATGTAGGCCGGGGTGCCGATGAATTGCTCGAAGGCGGTGAACAGGGTCTGGTCGGTCAGTCGGCCCTGCGTCGCCTTGGCGATGCCGAAATCGATCACCTTGGGCACAGGCACGCCGTCGTTGACCGTGACCAGGATGTTGGACGGCTTGATGTCGCGATGGATGATGCCCTTTTGATGCGCGTGCTGGACCGCCCGACAAACCTCGATGAACAACTGGAGGCGTTCCTCGGTGGATAGGTCGTTCTGGTCGCAGTAGTCGGTGATCTTGATCCCGCGCACCAGTTCCATCACGAAGAACGGTCGGCCGCTCTCGGTGGCGCCGGCATCGAACACCCGGGCGATGTTGGGATGATCCATCAACGCCAGCGCCTGCCGCTCGGCCTCGAAGCGGGCCACGACCTGTTTGGTGTCCATGCCGAGCTTGATGATCTTCAGGGCGACGCGGCGCTGCACCGGTTCTTCCTGCTCGGCCATGTACACCACGCCGCACCCGCCTTCGCCGATTTGCTGAAGGAGTTTGTACCGGCCGATCTTGTCGCCGGGTTTCTCGGCGGGCGCGGCCGAAGAAGCTGGGCTGATGGCGGCCCGGGTTACAGCCGGTTCCGCCAGAAAGTCGTCCGCCCGGTCATTGGCCTCGAGCAGGGCCTCGACGCTTTGGCGCAGGTCCGGCTGGCCGCTGCAGGCCCGGTCCAGATAGGCCGCCCGCTGGTCGGCAGGCAATGCCAGCGCCGCCTCGAAGACGGCGTCTTCATGTTGACCCGAGTCGCTCATACCAAATCAATGCGAAATTCAGGGGATGATTCCATCACTTGGATCGGGCTCAAGTGTGATTTGTCGACCGGGAATCGCTCGCTGCCGAGGTCAAACGATCAACGTGCTTTATAGGCTCAGAAGTCACGAGGATCTTGCAGCACGGTGCTCCCTTCTCGCAGTTGCCGTTCGACGCGGCGCTGACGCTGGACTTCATCCGGCCAATTAGCCTCGTCTTGCTTGGAATAGAGCAGCACAGTGGCGCCGACGCGGATTTCGTCGCCTTCCTGAAGTTTGTACTCCTGGACTTTCAGGCCATTCACATGGATCCCGTTCGCCGCCTGCGCTTCGGCAATCACGTGGGCACCATCCACCATCCGAATCAGAAAATGCCGACGCGATACCTCCGGATCTAGCAGCTGGATTTCTTGTGACGGGTGTCGGCCACCGGCCAAGGTCCGGTTTTTCAGGATGTATTGTTTCCCAATCTGACTCTGAGGGCCTTCTATGATGATTAATGACGCCATGTTCTTCCTCCTTTGGATTGCGACGAATACTGACGCTGCCGTCTACTGTGAGCGTTTGGATTACCAAGCCGGAAGTGATGAATTCCTCTGCTCATCGCCCGACAGTGCAAATCTGGAACCTGAAACCATTCAGTCTTGTGAAAGGCTCCTCCTGCGAGCCGGCTTGCCGCTGCAAGCTTGGTCCAGATAGGCCGCCCGCTGGTCGGCAGGCAATGCCAGCGCCGCCTCGAAGACGGCGTCTTCATGTTGACCCGAGTCGCTCACTACCAAATCAATGCGAAATTCAGGGGATGATTCCATCAGGGCTCAAAAATTCCTCCGTTGAGATTGAGTTTCTCGGTACAACCAGGCGCGGCTGTAAGCCCACCAGCGCTCGGCGGTCGCCGTCGAAATACCCAGAATTTCGGCGGTCTCTTCGATGGTGAGCCCGACAAAGTAGCGGAGCTTGACCAACTCAGCCTTTTGTTTGTCAAACGCGGCGAATTTCTCCAGGGCCTCGCTGACGGCGAACAATTCCTCGTCTTTGGCGGGGGCAGCCACATCGACTTGATCGATATCGAGCCGGGCCAGGCCGCCGCCATGGCGTTGGGCGCGTTTACGCCGGGCATTCTCGATCAGGATCCGACGCATGGCTTCCGCCGCCGCGGCAAAAAAATGTGCCCGACCATCCCACTTTGCGTCCTGGCCATCAACGAGACGCAGCCAGGCTTCGTGAACCAGGGCCGTGGGCTGGAGCGTTTGCCCCGGGAGTTCCCGCGCCATCTTGTGCGCCGCCAGTTTGCGCAGCTCGTCATAAACCAGCGGCAGCAGTTCTTCGGCTGCTGTGGAGTCGCCTTGATGAACACGGTCGAGAATGCGAGTGACGTCGCTCATCGCTTCAGTCCAGACAAGTGAGGCTGGTGGGTTTCTCCGATGGGAAAGCACCAATGGGAACATCGGGCGGAGCGACGTCTAGAGACCAGTTCCCGGCGGTACGCGTCGTGGATAAATCGTTAACGGTAAACTCCAAGAGAGGCGAAGCGGAGTAAAAGTACCGGGTCGGACGACCCAGCGGGTAGGCAAACAACTGCGGACTCCGACCGCTCGCCCACGGAGGCCCTCTCGCACCCGTGGGGTTCAAGAGGATGATCGACTGCCTGGTCTCGGGGACGTTCACCACTTCACCCGAGAAGTTCAACGGCGTGATGCCGGCAGCGGGGATGTTGGGACAATCTTGGGGGCTATCTTCGAACCCGCGTCTGACCCGCAAAACCCGGTGATCCAACCGCTCTTTGACACGGCACGATGGTTGGCTGTTGTCCGACTTGCCTGAGCTGTGGATCCAAGTGCCGGGCTCGATCAACGACACTGTATTGGCCACCCACTGGGTCCGAGTCACCCGGTTGGTGGCGCGGTCGGTCCGGCAGGTGATAGCGACGTGCGTACTGCAGATCAGCCAGACGCAGACTGCAATTGCCAGCCACAACGGTGGTGTGAGAGGGAAGTCGACCTCGAAGCCATACTCCGACACAGCCGATACGAGCAACCCGGCCCACGAGGCCGCAGCCAGACACGTTCGCGTCGCGCTCGCCCAAGTACCAACGCGGCAAACGACCGCGTCTGGGCACAAGCGTGGCGTTGCGTCTGGATGAACCGCTTTTGCGCGCGACCCGCCCGATACGTCAAACCTCATAAGTGTCCGCTACGGATAAAAGGACACGAAGAACTTAACGCAAACGAGACGCCAGCCTCTTTGCCTTCGAAAGACGGGGAATAGAGCAGAACACAGCCTGCGCGTCAAGCAAATTCAGGCTTTCCGAGCCGTCACGGGCGTCAATCGGGTAAGCGCTTCGACGTATTTCTCGGTAGTCTTGCGAACAACATCATCGGGAAGGACAGGGCCGGGCGGGGTCTTGTCCCAATCGAGAGTCTCGAGGTAATCGCGGACGAATTGTTTGTCGAAACTCGGCTGCGGCTGGCCCGGCGCGTAGGAGTCAGCGGGCCAGAAGCGCGAACTGTCGGGTGTGAGCGCTTCGTCGATCAGAATCAGGTGCGCTTTCCGTTGTTTGTCATGCTGAGCTTGTCGAAGCATCTCGTTGTTAGCAGGGAGACCCCTCGACAGGCTCGGGGTGACAGCCTCAAGCAGTCCGAACTCGAATTTCGTGTCGGCGATGATGATGCCGCGCTGGGCGGCGTAGTCGCGGGCAAAGCTGTAGAGCGCCAGCGAGATGTCCCGGACCTTCTCGGCGAGCGGTTTGCCGAGGATCTCGGCGCACCGACTGAAGTCGATGTTCTCGTCGTGGCCGGTTTCGGCTTTGGTCGCGGGGGTGAAGATGGGATGAGGGAGTTGGCTCGATTCGACGAGGCCTTCCGGCAGTCGGATGCCGCAGACTGTGCGTGATTGTTTGTATTCTTTCCAGCCCGAGCCAGCCAGATACCCGCGCACGACGCATTCGATGGGCAACGGCCGGCACTTGCGCACGAGCATCGAGCGGCCACGGAGTTGATCGGCAGACGGCCGCAGGCGAGACGCCTGCGCTACTATCGCGTCGAGATTGCTGGTGATGAAATGGTTCTCGATGATGTGTTTGGTCTTGGCGAACCAGAACTCGCTCAGGGCGGTGAGTACCCGGCCCTTTTCGGGGATCGGGTTGGGCAGAATCACGTCGAACGCACTGATCCGGTCGCTGGCCACGAACAGCAACGCGTCACCGAGATCGAAGATCTCCCGGACCTTGCCGCTCTTGAGCCTGTTGACGCCGGGAATATCGATTTGCGTGATTGTGTTCACCGCCACGCTCGCCTACGATGAGTGCATTGTATGAATCCGAGCCGGAAGTTCAAAGAGAATGTGCTGGTGCTCGGTTTTTTCCTTCTCAGCGTCGCCGTCGTGGTGCTCCTGGTCGTCGGCGCGTGGAAGGGTCACACGTCAGGGCGTCCGTCAGCTCCACCGCCGGAGCAGGTCCACCACTAACCGCACGCCGAACCCGGTCGCGCCCTTCGTCAGGTAAGGGAGTTCTTCCGTCGTCCAGGCGGTTCCGGCGATGTCGAGGTGCGCCCACGGCGTGTCATCGACATACTTCGCCAGGAACGCCGCCGCGGTAATGGCGCCGCCGTAACGGCCGCCGGTGTTCTTGATATCGGCCACGTCGCTCTTGATCTTGTCCTTGTACTCCTGCCAGAGCGGCAACGGCCACACCCGGTCCCCGGTGCGCTCGGCCGAAGCGCGGATTCTTTCCTGCAATTTGTCATCGTTGCCGAGGAGTCCGGCGGCGAAGTTGCCGAGCGCGACGACGCACGCCCCGGTCAGCGTGGCAAAATCGATGATCGCCTGGGGCTGGTGCTCCCGCGCATGGGCGAGCGCGTCGCCCAGCACGATGCGGCCTTCAGCGTCGGTGTTGAGAACCTCGATGGTCACGCCGCGTTTGTCGGGGCCGCGGTAACTGGTGACGATGTCGCCGGGGCGATAACTGGTTGCACTCGGCATGTTCTCCGCGGCCGCAATGATCCCGATGACGTTCAGCGGCAATTTCAGTTGCGCGACGGCTTTCAGGATGGCGAGCACCGCGACGCCGCCGCATTTGTCAAACTTCATCTCGTCCATTTTGTCGGACGGCTTGATCGAGATGCCCCCGGAATCGAAGGTGATGGCCTTGCCGACGAGGGCGATGGGGCCAGAATGGTGGATGGTGGATGGTGGATGGGGGCGCCCGGAGTATTCGAGAACAATCAGATGGGGTTCGTTGACGCTGCCGCCGCCAACGGCGAGCAGTCCGCCGAATCCGCGTTTCTCCAATTCCTTCTTGGCCAGCACCGTGCATTTCAGTCCGTGTTCCCGAGCGATCGCCCGGGCGTTGTCGGCGAGCACACCCGGCGTGACGATATTGCCGGGCAGGTTGCCGATCTCGCGGGCGTAATTCGTCGCGTCGGCGACGATTTGCGCATCCGCGACGATCTTCCTCGCCGTCGTCAGGTCCGCGGGCGGCGGCAGACACAGCGTCAACGACTTCAGGTCCACCGCGTTGTTATCGTCGTCGGGCTTGAACTGGCGGAACTTGTAAGTCGCCAGGATCGAGGCCTCGAGGATGGCGGGCAGGCAACCATCGATGTCGTCGCGCAGTTGCACGGCGGCGCGAGTCACGCCCGAATCGCGCAGTTTTCTGGCGGCCGACCCCATGGCGCGGCGCAGGGTCTCGATCATGAAGTCCTTGCGCCTGCCGAGGCCGACGAGCAGGACGCGGTGCGGAGCGATCTTGCCGGCGGAATGCACGAGAAGGAGTTGGCGCTCGCCGCCGTGGAACTCCTTCGGCCCGACCCGCCGAAGCAGGTTCTTGAGAGCCAGCGGTCCTTCGAGGTGCTCCTTTTCGAATGCAAAGAGGACGGCGGCCGGTTGCCTTTGAGAAAGAGCCGAAGAGGTCGTCAGCGAGAAATTCATGATGGCTGCGGATTATAGCAGTGGGCGAACGGTCGTCAACGGCGGGCGAGATGTCCGCTACCTGGTTGGAGGTGGCCAATTCTGTGCAGGGCGTGCGAAAGCTGGGCAATTGTGATGACCCGTTTCGCAAGACTGGTCGGGGACGGTCCGGCGGCAGCCAAATCGGTGGCAAAATTCGTGCTTTCTGAGGGTTAGAGAATTGCGGTGCGACCGTGGCGTAAGGCGATCAAGAAGTTCAGGCGACAACAGAGATGACCGGCAAGCTACTGACGAATCTAACGCTGTTGGTGGATGCGGCCTTTACGCCCGTGAGGCTGAGGGTGGCGTTGGTGCTGGCGTTGGTGGGGGCATGGATCGTGTGCAGTGTTTTCGTCTACCTCAGCCGGTATACCCACAAATCGTATTTCCGGTTCTGGGCGGCGGGCTGGATGTACTATTCGACGTATCTGGTGGCGTTGATCGGGCTGGGGGAACAACTCGATCGGCCCGTGGTGGTCATGCTGCGCGAGGCGTGCATTGGCGTCGGTGCGCTGTCAATGTTCTGGGGCAGCCTGCAGTTCACCGGCCACACGCGGCACGAACGCGAGCTGGCCCTGGGCATGGTGGTGATGCTCGGGTGGGGTTATCTCGTCGCGTACCAATTGCAGGGCCGGACGTGGATTACGATTCCCATGTTCTCGTTGCTGGCGCTGGCGGGTGTGTATACCGGGGCGTGTCACCTGCCGCAGCGCCAGAAGTGCCGGAGCGCGAAGCTGCTGGCGGCGGCGTTCTTGTTGTGGTCGCTCCATCTGCTGGCGTTCCCGTTTCAGAAATCGATCGCCCCGGCGTTCATGATGGTGAATTACCTCACGGCGGCGGCGCTGACGCAGGTGATTGCGTTGGGGATGATGATGTTCGGCCTGGAACAGGCGCGCGAGCGCAACGAAGCCATGCTGGTCAAGTTCAAGGAAGGCGTGACGAGGCGGCGCCTGCTCCAGCGCGAGATCGGTTTTTCGGAACAGAAATATCGCGCGTTGTTTGATTCCGCCAGCGACGCGATCGTGCTGATCGACCTGTCCAATTTCGAGATCGTGGGCGCCAACGAGGCTGCCGCCCAACTCGCCGGTACCGAGGCGGGAAACCTGGTGGGCCATTCGTTGGTGAAACTGTGTCCGCAACTGTCGTCGGCGGGCCACAGTCTGCTGGAAAACAAGCGGCTGGTGGAGGACATGCTCGAATCTTCGGGCGAGTTTCCGGTGGTGCGGGCCGATGGCGGCCAGGTGTTGTGTGAGGGCGGAGCCAATCTGGTGCCCTACCACAAACGGCCGGTGTTGCAGATCAACGCGCGCGCGATCACGGAACGCAAGAAGATGGAGCAACAACTCCGGCAAACGGAAAAACTCACCGCTCTCGGGCAACTCGTTGCGGGGGTCGCGCACGAGTTGAACAATCCGCTGGCCGTCGTGATGGGCTACGCGCAGATCCTCTGTCAGCAGCCGACGATTGAGGAGCGGGTGCGGAAGGATTTGTTGAAGATTCTTCACGAGAGCGACCGGGCGGCCAAGATCGTTCGCAACCTGCTGACCTTTGCGCGGCCGCGTGAGCCGCACATGGTCATGGTCGACCTGAACCGTCTCGTCTCCGAGGCGCTGGAGACGCGCGACATTCAGTTGCAGGGCGCCCACGTACAGATCGTCCGGCGGCTGGCGTCCAATCTTCCGCCCACGATGGCCGACCCGGGCCAGGTTGAGCAGGTGTTGGCGAATCTGGTCACGAACGCCGTGCAAGCGTTGGCCGACCATCCAGGTCCGCACATGATCGAGGCCATCACGGGACAGCGCAACGGCAAATTGTGCGTCACGATTAGCGACAACGGGCCGGGCATTCCGCCGCAGATCCTCAGTAAGATCTTCGATCCATTTTTTACGACGAAGGGGCCGGGCAAAGGCACCGGACTCGGCCTGTCGATTTGCTACAGCATCATGGAGGAACACAAGGGCCGGATTTGGGTGGAGAGCGAGGTGGGCCGCGGATCACGGTTCTTTATTGAGCTGCCGGTGGTGGCGTGCCCCGACCAACCCAGCGTCCCGTCCGGCCCGCTGGAAAAGCGGGAAGTTGATCCCGAAGCGGCGCAGCGTCGGCTGTTGATTGTGGATGACGAACCGGGGATCGTCGATGTGTTGAAGGAGGTGCTCGGGACGAGCGGCTATCGCATTGAGACGGCGTCCAACGGCGCGGAGGCATTGGCGCGCATCGCGTCGCAACATTATGACCTCATCATCTCCGATCTCTGCATGCCGGAGATGAGCGGCGAACGACTTTACCGGATGATCGGCGAACGGTTCCCGCATCTTCAGGACCGAATCGTCTTTGTGACGGGCGACACGGTCAGCCCCACGTCGCGGCGGTTCCTGGACGAAACCGGGGCGCCGTGGCTCAGCAAACCATTCAACATCCGCGAAATCGAACGCCTCGTTGTCACCATCTTGCGCGAGGAACCCGCCGTTGCCCGAGCGCCGTAGCATCGGGGGAGACGGTCGGCAGCGACTTGTCGTTCGGCCGTCCAGGCAGCAGTTCGCCCGGTTTGGGCTTGGTCGCGGATGAATTTCCCGTTGGTCGCCTGGGTTTGATTCCCGGCCCGAGTGTCGTTTGTGTTCGCGGAGCCGGGCCCGGGCCGTCGAGAAAGATGTGTTGCTCTCCACCATCCGCCCCGCTATCTTCCTGCGGCCGATGACTCTCGGCTTGTGCTCGACATGCGCATCTTGATCGTCAATCACCGCGACTGGCTCAATCCGCGCGCCGGTGGCGTGGAAGAGGTGTTGTACCAGACGGCCACGCGCTGGGTGGCTGGGGGGCACGGCGTGCGGTTGTTGGCCAGCGACTTCGTCGGTTCATCAGCGCGCCAGCTCACGGTGGACGGGGTCGCCGTTACCCGCTGCGCCCGCGAGGAAGTGTTCAACTGGGTCGCCCCGTGGTACGTGCGGCGGTGGGGCGGCGACGTCGACGTGATCGTCGAACACATCTCGAAGGTGGCCGGCATGCTTCCCTGGTACACGCGTCGGCCCGTGGTTGGTTATGTCCATCATTTGTTCGGCCGGACGATTTTCGAGACCATGTTGTGGCCGGTCGCGGCCTACGTCGTCGCGATGGAAAAAGTGGCGATGCGCGTGTACCGTCGGTGCTTGTTCATCACCGTCTCGGAATCCACCGCGCAGGACGTCGTGGCCAACGGCATTCCCGCCGCCAACCTGCGGGTGGTCTACAACGGCGTCGACCTCGCTCATTTCCGGCCCGGCCCGGCGGGCTCGAAGACGGTACAACCCTCGGTCCTGTGGGTCGGGCGCGTGCGCAAGACGAAATGCGTCACGCATGTGGTGGACGCGTTTGAAATCATCGCGCGCCGCCTGCCGGCCGCGACGCTCATGATTGTTGGGCAGGGTGATTTTGAGGGCGAGCTTCGCCGCATCATTGCTTCCAAAAACCTGCAAGACCGCGTGACGATGACTGGTTACCTGGACGCCGACCGCTTGCGCGACGAGATGCAACGCGCCTGGGTGTTGGCGTACCCGTCGCCCAAGGAGGGGTGGGGGCTGTGCGTTACGGAAGCGGCCGCCTGCGGCACGCCCACGGTCGCCAGCAACTCGCCCGGCCTGTGTGAATCCGTGCGCGACGGCGAGACGGGTTTTCTGGTGCGGCACGGTGACATCGCCGGCTTCGCCGAGAAATTGTTGTTGTTGCTGACCACGGACTCGTTGCGTCAGCGGATGAGTGCGGCGGCGGTCAAGCAGGCGAATCACCTCACCTGGGACGAGACCGCGCGGCGGGCGCTCGACGTCCTGCATGAGGCGGTGAAGCGCAATCCATGACGGCGAACCAGAAGCAGGCGTCGAGTAGCACTCCGTCCGGGCGCGGGTGGGCCTGGGGGCGTGCCGCCATCGGGCTGTGGATCGTGTTGGGAGCGGCGTTGCTGTACGTGGCCTACCTGGGAGCGCACTGGCTGCCGCTCGGCATGAGCGACAAAGAGCTGGCCGCGTCGGCGTCGCGCGTGTGGGACATCAAGCGCGAGATCGTCCAACACCATTATTTGCCGTGGTGGACGCCCTATTACATGAGCGGCTCGAGCTACGGACTGAACCACGCGCGGGGTTTTTACCTCGTTCCCTGGATCTTCTTCTCGACGTTCACCGACCTCATGACCGCGGGGAAACTGACGGCGCTGGCGGCCATCCTGGCGAGCGCGGTGACGATGTATTTCTGTGCGCGGCATTTCTTGAAGAACGAATGGGCCGCCGTGCTGGCCGCGTTGGCATTCATGCTCCACCCCGAGCAGATCATTCGCGCCGCCGGCGCCGAGCACATCACCATCAGCCTGTTCTTCCCCTTTATTCCGTTGCTCTGGCTGACGTTGGCCCGCGCGCTGGAGTCGAACAGGTTTGGCGACACGTTTGTGTGCGCGGTTGTCGCGGTGCTGGCGTGGTGGACGGACAACAAGCAGGCGTTCATTCATTTCCTGTTCCTGTTCGGCTACGCGTTGTACTGGCTGTGGCCGCGGCGCAAGTACTGGGAGCCGACGGCCCGTACGTGCGGCCTGTTGGCGGCGTTCGGGCTGGCGCTCGGGGCGTGGGTGATTGCGCCTGGCGTCGTCGAATCGAAAGACGTGAAACTGTTTATTGGCGACCCGTTGACGGACTGGCAGAGGACGTATTCGTTCAAGAGCCTGCTCGGCGTGGTGGATCGGAACGGCTGGGCCACGAGCCACGCCGTCAGCGCGGTGTTTGCGTGGATTCAAGCCAACGGTGGACGGGCGGGCACGCAAACCGAGTTCGCCCGGGTGCAACGGGTGTTGTCCCTGAGGATCGATTCTCCCGAAAAATACATGGGGCTGGTGTTGCTGGTGGTCATTGCGGTGACGATCTTGTGGAACAAGCGACGAGTGGACCGGCGTGCGTTCTGGTTCTTTGTCGCCGCGTCGCTGGCGAGCGTGATGTTTGCCACCGGACTGGACAATGTCTGGGACGCGAATTGGGAAACAGGGCAGGCGCTTGTCTGGCAGGGGCAGACAGGGGTCGAGATTGTCGGCCTGTTGGCGTGCGCGACGTTTCTGGTCCTCTTCTACCGTCGCAAACTGACGACGCCGCGCAAGAAATTCATCGCGGGTCTCGCGCTGGCGCTGTTCCTGTTCCTGCCCGGTTTTCGGTTGTTGGCCGTGCTACCTTATTTCAAGGATATCCGTGCGCCGTTTGTGTTCTACGATGGCCCCGGCGTGTTCTGGGGCGGAATGCTGATTGGGTTTTTCGTTACGGACGTACTGGTCGCCGAGAAGTGGCGGGCGCACACTCGCAAGATTGTCGGGGTCATCGCGGTGCTGCTCCTGCTCGATTACTGGCCGTATCAGGAGCCGATGAAAGACAATGGCGTTCCGGCGCACACGCTGCAGAACCTGCCGGCGACGTACCGCGCTCTCGAGCAGGATACCGATTGGGTCAAGACCTATGCGTTGTCGGGCCGCTACTTTCATTTGCTGGGGCCCATGTGGGGTGGCAAACCGCAGGTTTACGAGGCATTCTACAACTGGATGTGCCCGCTGGGGACGGGGCTGCTCAATCAGCAGGCGTTGAGTTCCTGGGACAATCATCGGTCGTTTCTGAACCTGCTGGCGGCGCGCTACGTTGTCTTTGATAAATCGGACCCCGGCAACGCGCAGCAGGGTTTGCAGCAGGTGCTGGCCGCGTACCGGCAGACGTTTCCCGTTGTGACCGAGAACGAGGACTTCGTGGTCTTCCGCAACCCGTCCGCCCGGCCCTATGTGACGGGATACGCGCGGGCCTGTCTCTACGACGGTGATATACGCAACTCGCCGGGGTTGGCGCTCGCGCTGGCCGTTCGGGACTGGCCGTTGGTGCACGGGACTGCCAGCCCCGATGCCCTCCTGAAGTACGAAACCATTTACCGCGACGGCAATGCCCCGCCGCCGTTGCGGTTCGGCGAGACGGTGTCCTTGGCCGACGTGCGACTCGTTCGCGAGAACAACGAGTTGATTCACATCCATCTGACCAGCTCGCGCGATTGTCTGGCGGTGATCTCGGAAAGCTATTATCCCTTTTGGAGGGCCGAGTTGGATGGCCGGCCGACGAACGTTTTGCGGGTCAGTTGTGCGGTGATGGGCATCGAGTTGCCCGCGGGCCCGCACGAAATCGTCCTGCGCTACCAGCCGCCGCGGCTGTACGCGGTCGCGGGGGTCGTCAGCCTTGTCGCACTGGTCGGCGGCATCGGCTATGCCTTGCGGAATCGGCGATCGTCACCGCGGTAGACGAGCCTTCCACCAATTGATCGTCTCCGTCAGACCGTTGTCGAGTGGGTACTGACGTTTCCAGGAAGTCTCTTTTCTCAAGCGCGTGTTTGCGGCGACGATGCGCGGGGAATCCTCGGGCGCGTACGGCCGGGTTCCCGTCTTGATCAACTCCGGGCGGCCAATGATCCGGGCGATTTCGGTTGCGATCACCCGAACCGTGACCGGTTCGCCCGAGCCGACGTTGACTGCACCCGTGAGGCGGGCGCACGCCACGGCGCAGACCGCCGACGCGACGTCGGCGACGTGGAGGTAGTCGCGCGTTTGTTCGTTCGGTGGGACGGTGAACGGCTCGCCGCGCAACAGGGTGTTGATGGCGACGGGCACGAAGCGCCGCGGGTTTTCGTGCGGACCGTATTGGTAGAAGAACCGGGTCCAAGCGATTTCCATCCCCGTCTGGCTTCCGAGTTTCAGCAGTTCACGGAACAGTTGCAGTTTGCAGGTGGCGTAAAGGGAGCGCGGACTGGTCGGGCTGGATTCGTCGAGCACGCCGAGATGCGTGTCGTATTCGAAGCAGGTACCGGCGGCCACGAAGCGCGGACAACCGGCGTTCGCCATGGCTTCAGCAAATGCTAGGCTGGCCCGGAGGAAGTCCCGATTCTCGGGCGCGTCGAGGTAGGCGCCGGGCACGACGTACCATGCCAGGTGAATGCACAGGTCGAACGGGGACGGGGGAGGGACGAAGGACGGGTTCAGGAGATCGCCCCGGTCCATCGCGAGTGATGGCTGGATGTCGCGAATGCGCCCGGTATCGGCGTTCGGCCGGACGAGAGCATGGACCGCGTGGCCGGCTCGGACGAGTGCCCGTGCCACGTGGGAGCCGATGAAGCCGGTGGCGCCTGTGAGCAGGACTTTCACAGCCGCGTGCCGTATTGCGCGGTATAGTATTCTTGGAAATCGCCGCTCTTGATTTTGCGCCACCAGGCTTCGTTCCGCGCGTACCAATCGACCGTGGCATCGAGTGCGGCGGGAAAATCGCGCTGGGGGCGCCAGCCGAGGGCCGCCAGCTTGCTGGCGTCCAGCGAGTAGCGACGGTCATGGCCGGGGCGGTCGGCGACGGATTGGATGAGCGACTCCGGCTTGCCCAGTTTGCGGACGATGCGACGCGCGATCTCGGCGTTCTCGACTTCGTTGCCGCCGGCAATGTTGTAGGTCTCGCCCGCCCGGCCGAGTCCGACGAGGAAATCGATCGCGGCGCAGTGATCTTCCACGTGGATCCAGTCGCGGACGTAGCGGCCGTCGCCGTAGAGCGGCAGGGGTTTGTCTTCCAGAGCGTTTGTGATGAACAGCGGGATGAACTTTTCCGGGTATTGGTTCGGCCCGAAGTTGTTCGAACACCGGGTGATGAGTACCGGTACGTTGTGGGTGGTGAAATAGGCAAAGGCCAACCGATCCGCGCCGGCCTTGCTGGCCGAGTACGGATTGCGCGGATTCAAGGGCGAGTCCTCGGTGAAACTGCCGCGCGCGATGCTCCCGTAAACCTCGTCCGTCGAGATCTGCACGAAGGTCTTCACGCCGAATTGTCGCGCCGCTTCGAGTAACGTGAAGGTGCCGAGCACGTCGGTCTTGATAAAATCGTCGGCCCACAGGATGGAGCGGTCCACGTGCGTTTCCGCGGCAAAATTGATGACTACCTGAAAGCCGTCGCGCCAAAGCCGGGCGACGAGTTCGTGGTCGGCGATATCGCCGCGGACGAATTCGTGCCGCTGGGGGTCGGGCAGGTCGGCGAGGTTGTCGAGGTTGCCCGCGTAGCTGAGTTTATCGAGGTTGACAAGGTGCCAGTCAGGATGTGTCCGCAGGGCCCACTTGACGAAGTGCGACCCGATGAAACCCGCTCCGCCCGTGACCAGGACGCGCGTCACAACTTCAGGCCCCGTTGGCGGGCGATGCGGATGCTGGTTTCGAGGAGTTTCTGCGGTGAGCCGCCCGCGTCGGCCCACCAGCCCTCGAGGATTTCGTATGCGAGTTGGTGGCAGGAGATGTAGGCGTTATTGACGTCGGTGATTTCCAGTTCGCCGCGACGGGACGGTTTGAGGGTGCGGATGATATCGAACACGCCGGGGTCGTACATATAGATCCCGATGACGGCGAGATTGGATTTCGGGCGCTTCGGTTTCTCGACGATCCGAGCGACGCGTTTGCCGCGCAGTTCGGCGACTCCGTATTCCTGCGGGTTGGGCACTTCCTTGAGATAGATGCGGGCGCCGCGCTTTTGTTTGCGGAACGCGGCGACGCCGCGGCGGATGTCTTTTTCGATGACGTTGTCACCGAGCATCACGACGATCTTCTCACCGGCGGCGAAGTGTTCGGCGAGGTGCAACGCGTCGGCGATGCCGCCTTCTCCTTCCTGGTGCGTGTAGTTGATGTGCGGCAGGCCGAACGCCCGGCCATTGCCCAGCAGCCGCAGGAAGTCGCCCGCGTCGTTGCCGCCGGTGACGATCAGCAAGTCGCGGATACCGGCATCGACCAGGGTCTGGATGGGGTAGAAGATCATCGGCTTGTCGAAGATGGGCAGCAAATGTTTGTTGGTGATCTTGGTCAAGGGATGCAGCCGGGTGCCCAGACCGCCTGCCAGCACGACGCCTTTCATGGCCGCTGTCTCACCATGGGGCAGACACTAAACAAATGTCCGGCGCAAGTCAACGGTCGCGCCTTCGCGGGAGGTGGCCCGACGGCGCCAGCGGCGGTGTTGCCAGGCGCAGCGGAGCACACCCAATCCATACGTGATGCTCCGGCGGAGGTTGATCGACGAGGCTTCCGGGAAATACCGCGTGGGACAGGAGATTTCGCCGATGCGGAACCCTGCGGCAATCGCCCCGCAGAGTATCTGGTTGTCAAAGACGAAATCATCCGAATACGCGTTGAGCGGCAACGTTTCCAGGACTTGGCGGGTGAACGCCCGGTAACCGGTGTGATATTCCGAAAGCTTTTGCCCCATGAGGGCGTTTTGGAGAAGAGTGAGGCAGCGGTTGGCAATGTACTTGTACCGCGGCATGCCCCCGGCCATGGCGTTTTGCGCGAGGATCCGGGAGCCGAGGACGACGTCATAATGTTTGCTGGCAACCATGTGGACCATGGCGCCCACGAGTCGAGGAGAATACTGATAATCGGGGTGCAGCATGACGACGATGTCCGCCCCCGATTGAAGCGCTTCGCGGTAACAGGTCTTCTGGTTCGCGCCGTATCCCCGATTGCGCTCGTGAACAAAGGTCTTGAGATTCAGTTGCCGGGCAATGGCCACCGTTTCGTCGTGACTGGCATCGTCGACCAACAGGATGTCATCGACCACGTCTTGGGGAATCTCGGCCACCGTTTGCCTCAGCGTTTTCGCGGCATGATACGCGGGGAGGACAACCACAACTTTATTGTTGGCAATCATGTCAAGCGAGTTGCTGTCACGGCGCCCTTGGGACCGGAGCCCGGTCCGGCCAGGCACGAATCATTACTGACTCTCTCCCAGCAATCAAGATGTTTAGTGGCGAGGGGCACGCCGGTGCGTTCAGGAGGACTCTTGGCTTGTTGGGGGGATTGCTATAGGATTCGCGCATGCAACAGACAAGTTTGGTTACGGGTGCGGCTGGATTCATGGGGTCGCATCTCGTCGACGAATTGCTCAAGCGCGGGCATGACGTTGTGGCGCTGGATGATCTGTCGGGTGGCTTTCGCGATAACGTCAACCCGCAGGCGAAATTCATTCAGGGCAGCGTGACGGATGCCGGTCTGGTCGCGCGGGTGTTTCGCGAGGAGCGGTTGGACTACGTGTTTCATCTCGCGGCGTACGCCGCGGAGGGTCTGAGCCACTTTATTCGGCGGTTTAACTACGAGAACAACCTCATCGGCAGCATCAATCTGATCAACGCCTCGGTCAACCACAACGTGAAGTGTTTCGTCTTCACGTCGTCGATCGCCGTGTACGGACGGAACCAGTTGCCGATGGTCGAGGAATTGGTGCCGCAGCCTGAGGATCCGTATGGCGTCTCCAAGTACGCGGTCGAGCTTGATCTTCGGGCGGCCCATGAATTGTTCGGCCTGAATTTCGTGGTGTTCCGTCCGCACAACGTGTACGGCGAGCGGCAGAACATAGGCGACAAGTACCGCAACGTCGTCGGGATTTTCATGAACAACATTCTGCAGAACAAGCCCCTGCCGATTTTTGGGGATGGCGAGCAGACGCGGGCATTCAGTTACATCGGGGACGTGGCCCCGATCATTGCCGGCGCGGTGGATCGGCCCGAGGCATATCAACAGGTGTTCAACGTCGGGGCCGATCAGCCGTACTCGGTCAACGAGTTGGCGCGCGTCGTCTGTCGTGAGCTGGGGGCCGAGTTCGCGCCCCGGTATGAACCGGCGCGCGTCGAGGTGAAGCACGCGTACTCGTCGCACGAAAAGGTTGCGCGGGTGTTCGGCTACCGGCCGCGGTACTCGCTGGAGGAAGGCGTTCGGAGGATGGCCCAGTGGGTGAAGCAGGTGGGGGCGCGTCAGAGCCGGGTGTTTGGCGAACTGGAGGTCGCCAAGAATCTGCCTCCGAGCTGGCAGAGATGATGGAGGACCGGCGTTCCGGTCTCCCGCTTGTGATTCGTGCGCCTAGAAATCGTACTTGCCGCGTCGGTAGTTCCACATGATTTTCAACACATCGAACCCGTATCGGACGGGTTTGAGGTGTGATTTCTCCTCGGCGTATCGGGTGGGGATGGCCAGAATCTTGACGCGGAGGCCTTTCTTGGCGGTCATGAACAGCATTTCGCCGTCAATATGAAACGTATCGGTCAGACGCATGAACGGCACGGTCTCCAAGACTTTGCGTGAGTACAGCATGTAACCGCTGTGGTACTCCGACATCTTCAGTCCCGTCGCCAGATTCTCGAGGGTGGTCAGGGAAATATTTGCCAGCCATTTGTAGAGCGGCATACCGCCCTTCAGCGCGTCCCGGGGGTGCGCCATCCGGGATCCCTGGACCAGGTCGGCTTCGTCGTTTTCGAGGGGGGCCAGCAGGGTTGGGAGAAGTTCGGGTGGGTACTGGCCGTCTGAGTGCAGCAAGGCGACAATATCGAATCCTTCGCTCAAGGCGATTTGGAACCCTGTCTTTTGCGCTTGGGCGTACCCGCGATTGGTCGGGTGATTGACGAGGCGGACGCGGTCGCGTTCCTGGGCGATTTTTTCGACAACGCGGGCGGTTTCATCCCGGCTTCCATCATTGATGACGACGTATGTGGCGTCTTTGCGGTTCATCTCCTCGGGCAACCGCGCGAACACCTGACCAATTGTCTGGGCGGCTTGATAGGCGGGAATCAAAACCATGATCTTCTTGTTCTTGCTCGTCATGCCCGGGTCTCTCCTCAAGATGTTGGCGGCAAGCTGTATCCAACCAGCGGCTGACCGAATCTACAGACTGGTGTTTTTTTTGTCCACTTCATTCACGTACGCCCCAGATGCGGCGGGCCGGGTGCGGCTCAGCCGGGCCAGTCGCCGTGACCATCATTGTTCCCGCCGGTAGACCCACCACCCGGAGGGGTCGCGCATGGGTGGTGAGAATCGCCGGAGATAGGGACGAAACTCTTCGACGTAATCTTTCATCCACGCCGGGTTTGGCAGCACGATCAACTGCGTGTTCGTGGGCAGGTACTCCCAAAAATACTCGTAGCTGGGCGGATAGCCGTCCATCGCTCTCTCATGCAGCCCCATCAAGAAATGGTAGAGCTTGCCGTCGGCCAGCAGCGAAGACAACGGGTCGCCGGGAAAATAGATCGTGTCCGGGTATTGCTTGGCCAGCTCGTAGGCTTTTTGCGCTGGATTGTACGGCAATACCTCCAGCGTGCGTGACAGAGCGGTGGGGGTGATGAATGCGGTATACGCAAAGCACACCGGCAGGAGACCCAGCAGCACTTTGGCGATCCATTGCGGGAGGCGGAGACCGGGTGCAGCGGACTCGGTGGCGCATTTGACCAGGCCGAGCGCGGCCCCGGCGGCCAGGAAATAAACCGCCGGACTTTGGTCGTTCGAATCGCCTCCCACGCCGATTCGGCAAATGATCGAGGTGGGGATCATGACGCCTCCCACGATGGTGGTCAGGAGCCAGGGGTTCTGGGTGACCCACTGTTTCACCCGCGACAGCCCGCTCCCGGCCGTCCGGTGAAACTGATACGCCCCGTACACAATCACGACCGACAGCGGAATGACTGCGGCGTACAGAAGGAGTCGGGCCGCCACCAGAAGGAAGAACAGGTTGTCCAAGGGTCGTTCGGCGCGCCGGCCCGTGGTCGGATGGTTCAGGGGATGATGGAGGTGTTTCACAAACATGTTGAAGATGAGTGCCCGAACGTCGTTGAGCGCGAGGAAGACAAGCGACACGCACACTCCGGCGATAAAGATCCACAGTGTATACCGCAGGGCGCAGCGCCGGCCGTCGGCGAGCCAGACGTAGGCGATCAGGCCGGGCAGGATGGGCACCATTGTTTGTTTTGTCCAGACGGCCAGCGTTGCCAGCAATCCCGACACGATGAAAATCGGGGTGCTCTCGGGGTGTTTCCGCAAACCCAGCACGGCGCAGGCGCAAGCGCACAACCCCAGAGCGGGAGCATCGGCGTGGACGGAAAACCCAGAGTAGCTCAACGGCGAGGACAAAAAGCTTAGAAAGCAGAAGCAGACGAACGCTCCCAAGCCGAACAGTTTGGCGAGCATCCCCGTGCCCTGTTGGAGCAGCAGCCAGAGAACTGGACCGAAGAAACAGATCAGGCCAATGAGGCTGGCGATGATGATGGCGGCGGTCGGAGTATTGGCCAGCGTCGCCGGGAGGTAGGCGTACGCGGCCATCGGGCCATACATAAAGTTCATGGCCGGGCCCGCATCGGGTTCGTAGTACAGCTTGTAGCCGTGCGTAATCGCGAAGGTCGGCGTGAGCCGCGCGCCGTTCCAATCCCAAAACGGCGCGTGTAGGACCCTCATCAGCAGGGCCTCGGTCAGCACGAGCGTCGCCACCGGTACGATGGCGGCGATCACCCGGGAAAGCATGTCGTTGCCGGCGGATCGGAGGAATAAATAGATTCCCAATCCCACCGCGAGGATCATCGCGGCATGAAGAATGACGGCCACAGTACCCGGGCTCATAACCAGTTGGTTCTCATGATACGCTGTTCAGTCAATGGGCTCGAGCGTCGTGAATCGCCAGGGCGCAAAAGTGGGTGGATTCTATCCTTTGTGCAGTTCGTCACAAGCCTTTTGTTGCCGGGTGTGTGGTCATGAGTCTGGTTTTCGTCGGTGCCGCAGGGGCTGGACAGATTTGGGCAGAATGCGTATGCTCGGAGCCCGGTGAAGGTTCTCAATCAACAGCGCGTGCTGGAAGCGCGTGGAGACAGGGCCAATGGCACAGAAAACTAGGATCTTGGTGACGGGCGGAGCCGGGTATTTGGGCTCGACGCTCGTGCCGTTTTTGCTGGAACAGGGTTATCGGGTGACGGTGCTGGACAGCATGGTGTACCGGCAGAACAGCCTCTTGTCGTGCTGTGCCAATCCGGATTTTGACGTCGTGCGGGGTGATTGTCGCGACGAGACGTTGGTGAAAAAGCTGGTGGCGAGTGCCGATGTGATCATCCCGCTGGCGGCGGTGGTCGGCGCCCCGTTGTGCGCGCGGGACCCGCTCTCGGCCGTCAGCATCAACCGCGATGCGGTTCGCCTGATGGCCCAGCTCCGCAGTCCGCAGCAGCTCCTGCTCATCGCCACGACCAATTCGGGCTACGGGGTGGGGGAGAAAGGGACACACTGCACCGAAGAGAGTCCGCTGCGACCGATCTCCGTTTACGGGCGCACGAAGGTGGAGGCGGAAGAAGCGGTGCTGGCGTCCGGTGACACGATCAGCTTTCGTCTGGCGACCGTGTTCGGGGTGTCGCCCCGGATGCGAACCGATTTGCTGGTAAACGATTTCGTGTATCGGGCCGTGTTTGATCGCGCGGTGGTGCTGTTTGAATCGCACTTCAAGCGCAATTACATTCACATCCGGGACGTCGCGCGCGTGTTCGCCCACGGCGTCGCCCATTACGACAAGATGAAGGGGCGTCCGTACAATGTGGGGTTGTCCGACGCCAACCTGTCCAAGCTTGAGTTGTGCGAGCGGATCAAGAAGCACATCCCGAACTTCGTGTTTGTGGACTCGCCGATTGGCGAGGATCCCGACAAACGCGACTATATCGTCAGCAACGCGCGGATTGAAGGGACCGGTTGGGCGCCGCAGCATTCATTGGATGACGGAATCCGCGAGTTGATCAAAGCCTATCAGATCATCAAGAACAACCAATACGCGAATTTCTAGGGAGAACTCGAGACGAACATGATGCCGGATGCCGGAGACCACCTTTTGATAACGGGCGCCACCGGGTTTCTGGGAAACCATTTGCTGCCCGTCCTGCGGGCGCGCTATCCCCAGGCGCAAATCACCGGGGTGTGTTCGCGGGATTACGACCTGCTCGACCCCCGGCAGGTTGAGGCGATGTTCGCCAAGCTGCATCCGACAATTGTGGTTCATCTGGCGGCGTACTCGGGCGGCATCGAGGCGAACCGAATGTTTCCGGCGGATTTTTTCCATCGCAATCTGCTGCTGATGGAAAATGTATTCCACGGGTGCGCGACGCGGGGGGTCCGGAAGTTGATCTATCCCATGGGCGGTTGTTCCTATCCCAATACGGCGGTTTCACCCATTGATGAATCACAGATGTGGAACGGTTATCCCGTCGGGACCAGCGCGGGCTACTCGATGGCCAAAAAAATGGGGTTGGTGGCGGCCGATGCCTATCGCCAGCAACAGGGATTGAACAGCGTGGTGTTGGTGCCGGGAAACATGTACGGCGAATATGATAACTATCATCCCCGCGATTCCCACGTGATCCCCGGTTTGATCCGCCGGTTCTACGAAGCAAAAGTCCAGGGCTTGCCTTCGGTCGCGTGCTGGGGCACGGGCAAACCGACGCGCGACTTTGTCTATGCGGGCGACGTGGCCCGACTGTTCCCGTTCTTTATCGAGAACGACGGAGAACGCGGTCCCGTCAACATTTCCAGCGGCACGACCACGCGGATCAGCGAGTTGACCGTGCTGGTTGCCGAATTGATCGGGTACCAAGGGCAACTGGTGTGGGACGCGTCGAAACCGGACGGCCAGATACACAAGATTTTCGGGGTGGAGAAGCTGCATTCTCTGGGACTCTCGTGCGACACGCCGTTGCGGGAGGGGCTCAAGCGGACCATTGATTGGTTCGTCGCCAACGTGGACAAGCCGGGAGCCGTTCGTCTATGAGGGTTCTGATCGTCGGAGCATATGGGTTTGCGGGCTCTGCCTTGGTGCGGATCTTCTCGCAACTTGGTCACGATTGCGTCGCCATCGACCTGAATAACTATGCGGCGATGGTTGGAGCCGAGGGCGATGTCCTGATCAATGCCAACGGCAATTCGGCCAAGTATCTTGCCGAACGCGATCCGGTTGGCGAGATCGACCGTTCGGTCAAATCGGTCATGCAAAGCTGCGCCGATTTTTCGGCGGACAGGTACGTCTTGCTGTCGAGCGCCGACGTCTATCCGAGCACGAGTAATTCGCAATTGAATTCGGAACGCACCGAAATCGCCGTGGAGAAACTCAGCGCCTACGGTCTCAACAAGTATTTGGCAGAGTGCGTCGTGCGGAATCGGCGTGCTCGCTGGCTGATTGTGCGGTTGGGCGGTTTACTCGGTCCTGGTTTGCGGAAGAACCCCATTTTTGATCTGCTCACGGGACAGCCACTGCGGGTTCATCCCGACAGTGAGTTCGGCTACATTCACACCGAAGAGGTCGCCCGGATCATCGCCCATTTGCTTCAACAAAAGATCGTGAACGAGGTGTTCAATGTGTGCGGTTCCGGCATGGTGAGCGTGCGGGAGATGGCGGCCTGGGTGGGGCGGGCAGTGGAAGCCCCCGATCCCTCGCTGCCCCGGATTCGGTACGAGATCGACAACAAAAAGTTGGCCACGTTTTGGCGGATCCCGTTGAGTTCCGCAACCGCCAGAGAATTCATCACGTCATGGCAGGGGGCGCATCAGAATCCCTAATCGGCGGCAGCGGGCTGATGCCGCCGGCGCTGCTCCTGGTCGGTGGACGCGGAACGCGTCTGGGTTCCGTATGCGATAAGCTGCCGAAGCCGCTGCTGCCCGTGGCGGGCAAAGCATTCTTGGAGCACATTGTCCACTGGCTCGTGAACCAGGGCGTCCGGCGGTTCTTCTTCCTGACGGGGCATCTTGGCGAACAAGTGGCCGATTACTTTGCCGGGCGACCCCTGCCCGGTGTCACCTATTCTTTCGTGCAGGAACGGATGCCGCTGGGCACCGGTGGCTCCGTGCGGGCGGCATTGGGGTACACGGGCTTGCGGGAGCGGTTCCTCCTTCTCAATGGCGACTCCTTCGTGCCCTTTCCGGTCGCGCGCCTGGTGGAGGCGGCCAAGCCCTGTGCGGGCGCCCTGCTGGCGGGAGAAGTGCGCGAGGGTGGACGTTACGGCAGCTTGGAGGTGAGTTCCGAAGGGATCCTGACGGGTTTTGCGGAAAAACGTGGGGGAGGGGCACCGCGACTCCTGGTGAATCTGGGGGTGTATTGCCTTGGTCCCGAGTTATTCTGGCGGTTTCCCGAAGGCCGGCCGTACTCGATTGAGACGGACTTCTATCCGGCGTGGATTGCCGCCGGAGAGAGACTGGCAGTGATCAAGGTCCACTGCAACTTCATTGATATTGGCACTCCCGAAAGTCTCCAAGAGGCAGAAAAGTTCGTGACCGATCTCCAGGAGAAGGGGATAATGTGAGCCCATGATTATCACCCGGTCACCTCTTCGCGTCAGCTTTCTCGGGGGTGGTAGTGATTTTCCTTCTCATTTCAGGGTTCATGGTGGCGCGGTCTTGGCGACCGCCATCGATCGGTATGCTTACGTGACCGTGGCGCCGCTCAGCGGGAAGTTCCACGGTTGCCGCTACAAACTGTCCTACAGCAAGGTCGAAGTCGCCTCGTCGCTGGATGAGATCCGTCATCCGGCCATCCGGGAAGGCATCCGGCTCGCCTGCCCGGACGCGGAACTGGAGATGCACTATGTGGCGGACTTGCCGGCGGGCACCGGATTGGGAAGCAGTTCTTCGTTTGTGGTGGCGCTGCTCCAGGCGTTGTATGGTTTTCGGAACCGGCTCGTCGCGATGGAGCAACTGGCCCGGGACGCGATTCGGATTGAGCGGGTCGAGTTGGCTGAACCCGGCGGGGTTCAGGATCAGATCTTGGCGGCCTACGGGGGGTTCAACCTGATCACGTTCAGCGGTGAGAACGATTTCGAGGTCCAACGCATCCCGCTTTCGCAGGGCCGGCTGCAGGAGATAGAAGACCATTGTCTGTTGTTATACACGGGCATGACCCGCAACAGTGGCGAGGTGCTGATGGAGCAGTCGCGGCGCAACACCGATGGGAGCAATGCGAATTCGTTGTGCAGTCTGGCTGACCTGGCGCGCCGGGGTGCGGAGCACATCGCGAGCGACCGGCCCATTTTGGATTTCGGTCACCTGTTGCACGAAGGTTGGCTGATCAAGAAACAACTCGCGCCGCTTTCGCTGCCGCAGATCGACAGCATCTACGAGGCGGCGCTCGAGTTGGGCGCCACGGGTGGCAAATTGTTGGGAGCAGGGCGGGGCGGGTTCCTGTTGGTATGGGCGCCGGCCGAGAAGCACGCCGCCATTGCGGAAGCAGCGGAACAAATGACGCCCTTGCGGATCCGGGTTGCGACATCTGGTGCAACAATCATCCACGCCAGCGCGTGATTCCCGAAGGCCAACACGAACGTATGAACCGAGACCACGTTACCGTCATCATCGCTTGTTTTAACGAGGAGGACACGATCCAGGAATGTCTGCGGCGAGTCGTGCAGGCGATGCCCGGCGCGGAGATCCTGGTGATCCATGGCGGCCGCGACAAGACGGCCGAACGGGCCCGCGAGCTGGCCGCCCAGCATCCGAACATTCGCGTGTTTCGGCATTATGGAGACTCCGGCAAAGGCCACGCCATCAAGACGGGCATAACCATGGCGCAGTACGATCTCATCGTTCAATTTGATGCCGACATGCAATTTCTGCCCGAAGAAACGCCCAAGCTGTTGGAACCGATCCTCGAGGGGCGGGCCGATGTGGTCTTCGGCGCCCGGTTCATGAAGGAATCAAACGTCGAGAACTATCGGTTCAGTCTGTTCCGCGTGCTGGGCAATCGCATCGTCAACGGCTATTTCTCGTTGTTGACCGGTCAATCGATGTATGACGTGACCACCGGTTTCAAGGCATGGACGCGCCGGGCTATCGAGGACATTGATTTCCGCGACAATCACTTTCTTTACGAGGCGGAGATTGCCATCAAGTGTTGCCGTCGCGGACTGAGACTTGTCATGGTTCCGATCACCTACCACAATCGGATGGGCGGCATTTCCGGCCACGGCAGCGGCCTGAAAGGCACCTACAGCGTCATTGTCACCGGCTTGCGCATTCTCTACTGTGCCACCTTGTGGCAACTGGGTTGGAAGCGCTGACGAGGCCATGTGAAGGCTTGCGCGCGCAACGAGGGGTCATCATACTAATCGCAAGGCTGCCCAAGCATGAAGAAAGTCGCGCCCCGACCCGAAGCTGGGATTCCCACCCGCAGTGAATCGTTGCGTTCCGTGTTTCTGTTCCTGGGTGGGTACGCCTTGTTCTTTTGGGGATTGGCTTGCTGGAAGGCCGCGATGCTCAACTCCGGCACTGGCGAAACGGCCATCATTGTCCACGGGCTATGGTCAACTCTCCACTGGAAGTTCTTTTGGCACAACGCGTACGGCATGTCTTATTTTGGCGACCACGGCGGGTTTATCTTGCTGCTGCTTGTCCCGTTCTATGCCTTGTTCCCAAGTCCATCGACCGTCCTGCTCCTCCAATCGGTCTCCATCGCAGCCTGTGGCGTCCCGGTGTTTCTGATCGCCCGCCGGGTGTTGGACGATCGATTTGCCGCGTGGTGCTTGATGCTGGCCTTCCTGTTCTTTCCAACCATTGTCTCACAGCACGTGAACCAAACCCACGAAACTCAGTTTATCCTCCCTTTCCTGCTGTTCACGTATTATCTCTATGAGACCCAGCAGTTCGGCTGGTTTTTGGCCTTCACAGTCGTGTCCTGCCTCGGTAAGGAAAACGTGCCGTTGACGATCATGATGTTCGCCGGGTTGGCGGCTCTCCAACGGCGAGGCTGGAAATGGATAGTTCCGCCTCTCGCGATCAGCGTGGCAACGCTGGGACTGACGTTCAAGGTCATCATGCCGTACTTTCGGGGGAACCGGCCGTATCGCACCTTTGGGTACTTCGGGTCGCTGGGGCACACGCCCATGCAGGTGATCGGAACCGTGCTCACGACGCCCAGCGTCTGGTTTAACCAGACCAACATTTTCTTCCTGCTGGAGTTGATTCAGCCGCTGGTATGGGTTCTTCCTTTCCTTTCGCTGCCCGTCATTCTGGCGTTGCCGGATTTGCTGGTAAACCTGGTGGTGCAGAACGATGCGCTGAAGGTGATTCGCTGGCATTACAATATGACCGTTGGCGCCTTCCTGGTGGTGGCGACGGTGTATTCGGTGAAGAAGGCCAACAATTGGCTGACGAGGCGTTACGGCGCCGCTCGGTATCCTGCTGGGTTGGGGGTGTTGCTGGTTTGTATGTGCGTCTCGCAGTGGTTTCTGTGGATCAATCCGAATGAGTACCGGCCGTCTCCGTATCGTGACGCCCTGATCCAGGCACTGAACCTGGTGCCGAAGGACGCGTCGGTTCTGGTGCCCAGTTCGCTCCTGGCAACCGCGGCTTCGCGTCGGCATGCCTTGAATCCGCAGTATTTGTTGTATATCGAGCCACATCCTCAAATGATCTTCGATTACAAGTACCTGGTGTTGGATATGAACGAACGCGACCAGCCGATTCCTCCCAAACTTGTCGAGATATTGGCCTCCAACCCATCTTACCAACTCTTGTTCAACAAGGAGAACGTACTCGTGTTCCGCCGCAACGGCGAGGAGGTTGACGATGAGGTGCTCCGTTGAAGCGCCGCGACTCTGACACTGCCGAGAACGCCGGACCAAGCGCCGCCGGGAGGTCCATGTCGGCTCCGAGTTCGCGCGGGCGGCTGGCTGGCTGGGCGGTATTTTTCGGCCTGCTGGCGTTCCTGATCCACCTGCCGTTTACCTTTCACTACGGCCTGTATCTTGGTTCCGACCTTGCGATCGTTTATCTGACCCCGTTGCGGATGCTTCGGGGTGAGTTCTCCATTTACCTGTGGGGACAGGATTACATGGGGTTGGGTCCCGTCGATTTTATCACCGCGGGGTTGTTCAAGGTGTTCGGCCCGTCGATTCCGTTGGCGGACATGGTGACTCTGTTCGCGTGGAGCACCGGGATTTGTCTGGTGGTTGCCTATGTCGGACGCTGTTTCGGCAAGAAGGTGATGATTACCTGCGGGGCCGTGTTGGCGGTGGGGGTGCCGTACTTCATCAAGTTCAGCACGCAGGTTTACGGGACGCAATACAACATGATCCCGCTCGCGATTGGGGGATACCTGTGGTTGGCGGTGCTGTTGGTCGAGCGGGGCGGACGGAGCTGGCTGTGCGCGTTGACCGGCCTGATCATGGGGTGGAACTGGTACGCCGACAAACTGGTGGCGAGCGTGTGGGTCTCGATTGGGATCACGTTTGTTTTGTTCGTCGAAGGGCGCGCGTTTTTGCGTGAGTTCTGTCGTTCCAAGATGGCGGCGTTCACGCTCGTTGCGTTTTTGATCGGCTACAGTCCGGAGCTGCTGTACCAACTGGGTGTGATCACCGACCGCTACGGTCACGTCGAGAAGGGGTCGCATTTCTTCTCGTTGGCGTCGCCCCAACTCATGGCGCAGAACTGGTACATGTTGTTTCGTTGCATCCCGACGTACTTCGATGCGGACCCGTTGAGTCGCTCCACGAACGGGGTCCATTACCTGAACCACCTGGAGAACTGGGAGAGTTTTCCCCTGAGCGCAGCGGATACGATCGGGTTGATCGTCGCGTTCATCGTCATCGCATACGCCTTGCGGTCGGCACGGGAGAGCTATCAGCGCAAGGATTTCCAGGTGTTCATGCTCGCGATTTGTCCCTTCGTGAATGCGGTGTTGGTCGTCATTTCTCCGCGGGCCGGCGGCGGGTATTACGGTATGCGACGCTACATTCTGACCGCGGGCGTGGTCCTGGTGGTGTGGACGGGAATTTTGCTGGCCCGGAGTCTCGAGGCCAAGACGTGGAGAGTTTACGGTGTGGTGCTGTTGATGTTCCTCATTTCACTCTATCATCAGGGAGCGATGCTTCAGTTCCCCGACGAGCTGGCGGATTACAAGAAAACCGTCAAAGACATCGAGCAGCACGGGTACAAATACGGACTGACCTGGTATTCCTATGCCCACACGTTGACGGCGCTGAGCAATGAGAAGGTCATTTTCGGAATCTTGGATCGGAAGTTTGAGTGCCCCTACCAGCAGACGGTTCTCGCCCAGGACGTGGTGGTCTTTGTGTGGCCGGTCACCAACCCGCCACCCTTCGAATCGGCCCAGAAGCTATTCTACGGAAGCGTGATCATGAAGTCCGATTCCACGCCGAGATTCCTGCCGGCGCGGCTGAATGTTTTCGGTGCCGATTATCAACAGATTGCCCAGCCGATTATCGACGGCGAACTTGCCTGGGCCCCCTACCAACGCCTGAAATAGCCGGCCGACGTAACCCTTTGGAAACGCGCCGTGGTGGAGGCGATGAATCGGGCCGTGGCGCTCAGGTGCGGTCTGACGCTTGTCGGAACTGAGACTGGACGACCGCCAACAGCTCCTCGCGGCCCACGGGAACGTTCCCCATCTTCCGACATTCGACGGACGCCGAGCAATTCCCCAGGAACGCCGATTCCATAATGGAGGCTCCGGCTGCGAGAGAGCAGGCGATCGTGGCCAGCATGGCGTCGCCCGCGCCCATGGGATCCAAGGGTGCACCGGCAAACGACGGAAGGTACTCCGCCCGCAACCGCTTCTTGATTTCGTGCACGGGAAGGAGCTTGGATTCTTCTCCCAAGGGGGCGCCCTCCGTGTCGAAGATCATCAGGCCGCGCTCCGCCAGGGTGATGACGAGCGACTGGTTGCCCGTTTGCGTCATAATCATCGCGCCCAGGTCGGCAATCCCGCTGTCCCGGTCGCACAACGCGAGCCGCGCTTCGCGCTCGGACGGCGTGGCCACGGTGATGCCCTTCAAGCGCGTCACGTTGCCCAGTTGGCTGCTGCATTGGACGTCGCCGACCACCGGGATGTTGCGCTGCTTGCCGAGGGTGCACAAGACTTCCAACAGCGACTTCGTGATCACCCCGTAACCAAAATCGCAAATGACGATTGCATCCGCCGTTGCCCCGGCCGTTTCGACCTTCTCTTTGAGTTGGGAGGCGATCGCGATGTCCAAGTCGAAGTCGCGGAACTGGTTGACGTTCAATAATTTCTTGCCCTCGGACAAATACCGGGTCTTGGTGGTCGTCGGACGCGCGCTGTCAACCACCACGTCGGCCGAAACGGCCCGGCGCTTCAATTCGGTGCGAACAAACTCGCCGTCCGCATCGTTCCCGACGACGGTGCAAAAGTGCGCGCTGCCGCCCAAACCGTTGATGTGGCGCGCGACAATCCCCGCGCCTCCCAGAAAAATGTCGGACTCCAGCGGCTTCACCACGAGGACGGGCGCGTCGGCGCTCATGCCGAGACGATCACAGTGCACGTACGTGTCCACGATCGCGTCCCCCACCACCAGCACTCGTTTGCCGCGCATCCGGTCCACTGTCTGGTGCACGCCCGACTCGGTGATGCCGTGGCGCCGAAAGAACGCGTGGACAGGCTCGACCCCCGGTTCCAGGCGGTCCCTGAGATCCTCGATGATTCTGGTGGAGGAGTAGACGACGTCGCCCGAGCTAAAGCGCATTTGACCGCCGTAGGACTCGACGAGTTGGCGTTCGCGGCCGATCCGGCCGGTATGAACGTTCTCGAATTCCTTGCCCTTGACGTAAATGTTCGGCTTCAACAGTTCCAAGATTGGCCCGGCCCACTCGTGGTCGTCGATCGTCACAAAATCCACCAATTCCAGTGCGGCAAGGTTTTCGGCACGGAGGTCTTGGGGGACATACGGACGCAGCGAACCTTTCTTGACGACGTCGTCGGCGCTCACGGAAACCACCAACACGTCGCCCTGTTGCTTGGCCCAAGCGAGATGGCGCAGATGGCCCGGATGCAGGATATCGAAGCACCCGTGGCATTGGACCACGACTTTGCCTTCGGTCTGGGCCTGCTTGACGAGGTCGCGTAACTGGTCGATGGAGACAATCTTCTTGTGGTAATTCATGGCTTTCGCGGTACCGCGGCAGGAGATGGTTGACGTGAGATGATGGGGATGGCTCCCTTGCGACGGACTGCCCGATTCAGGCTGAAGATCGCCCGCACAACGTTGAGCACGTTCTTGGGCTTCAACGCGGTGGATTCCCCTTGGAACCGGGGCAAATCGTTCACGCCTACTTCGACGTACGAACAGCCCGCCTTCAGGAGTTTCACGACGGCCTCGGCTTGATAGGCAAAGCCGTTCGTCACGATGGTGATGCTGTTCAACAAGTCCCGCGGGAACACGACGCAGTGATTGTAGTAGTGCACCGACAAGCCAAAGCAGGTGTTGATGATCTTGGTGAACGTACGCGAGCCCAGGCGGCGCCCCCAGGAACGAAACTGGGGATTGGCAATGTAGGGGATGACCAGATCGGCCTGGCCGATCCGATCCAGAACCACGCCGATGCCTTCGGCCGGTACCGCGTTGTCGCCGCAGATTCGAACCACGTACTCCTTACGAGCCCGAACGGCTCCGCTCTTAAACGCGCCGCCAAAGCCCAGGTTCTTGGGATTGTGAACGACTTGGATTCTGTCCGCCGACGCGGCCAATTTCTCCATCACCTCGCCGGTGCGATCGGTGCTGCCATCGTTGACCAGGATCATTTCGTAATCGTCCAGCCGCCCTTGGATTGCCGAGCGGATGGAGTCCACGGTTGCGTTGATATTCCCCTCTTCGTTCAGGGCGGTGACAACAAAAGAGACGGTTGGTTTGACGGCGGAAGAATTCATACGCGGGTGTCGACTATACCCTTTCCCGGACCGCTTGGCAATATATGGTCACTCGCCAAATGCATGAATGGCCCCCGACAACGGCTTCCCCGTCCGATTCACGACGGTTGTCCCGTTCCTCGGCCGGGATCGGGGTGGTTGGTGGCTCTTGTCAGGAAGTTCTGGATGGCTTCGCGCACCGGGGTAAACCGCAGCCCGGTGGCGGCGCTGAATTTGCTGGGGTCAAGGTACGTTTTCAACGGCCGAAGATCGGAGAAACCCAGGGTTTCTTGAGGTCGTTCGATGACCTCGACCTGACCGCCCAGCATCCGCAAGAACTCCCGGGCAAGATCAGCCCGGCTGAAAAACTCGGGATTGGCCACGTTGTACACCCCCGAGAGTCCCCGGGCGCAACCCAGCAGAATCGCCCGCGCGACATCGCTGACCAGCGTGGGCGAGAAGACCTGTCCTTGGATGCAAACCACCGACCGCCGCTCGGCTGCCGCAGCGTGCCATTCGGTGAACAAATGCGACTCAGTCGGGTCGTCGCCGATCACTTTGTCCAATCGGATGACCAGGCCGCGGGGCATCTTTTCCCGGATCAACTTTTCAACCGTGACCTTTTGCCTGCCGTATTCGTTGATCGGGCAGGGGGCCGCATCTTCGGCGTAGTTTCCGGTCGAGCCGTCGAACACGAACCCGCTAGAAAAGAAAACCGGGGTGACTCCGAGCAGGTCGAGGTCCCACAACAGTTGGATCGTGTTCACCACGTTGACGTAACGGCTGAGTTCGCGTTCGCTCTTGCACCGGTCAAGTTGATTGACGCCGGCGCAAATCACCGCGAACGCCGGGCCTCCGGCCGCGAGAAACGACGGCGTCAAACAATCAGCAATCCGATCCTGTTGCAGGTCAAACTTCACGAGGCCGGGGTGCCTCGTCGTCGTCTCCGTGCCGATGACCGGGTAACCCGCCGCCTGACAATGCTGTAACACATGCCGGCCGACGAATCCCGATGCGCCGATAATCAGGAACCTCATAAATTGATCTCGATTCGCGCCTCCCGAAAACGGCGATCCCTAGGTCTTGTTCCAGTTGTCGACGGACCGGGCCAGTTCGTTCATGAAACTGCGCACGGCAACAGGGTCGGTTTCCACAGGAGCCCAAGGGGCAAAAATCGTGTCGGCCCGGTCGAACGGGCCATTGGTGATCTCGTGGAACACCACGTAGTCGGAGTGGATCAGCAAGGTGTGATAATACGGATCGGCCAGCCGATAAAAGAACTTGCGCCCGGTCGAATAATCGCCCATCGGCACGACTTCGATGATCCGGGCCGCTTCATCGAACAAGACAATGTCCACCGCGCCGCGAACGATGTGGAACGACTCGGACTTGGCCGCGTGCTTGTGGGGGCGCACGTAGCAGTCCCGGGCGTGGACGATCAACATTTCGTGGAGTGGATCGCCCACGTTCTTGTGCGCGCAGAGACGGATGCGTTTGCGTGGGTTCCCGAAAGCCCGTTTCACCAGAAACTCGATGTCCTCCCGGTCCACCTGGACGATCGGGTCCTCGGCGTACAGCACTTCCGCGTTATGTTCCCGAAACCGCATCATGTTTTCAGGGCATGTCGGCTGGCGGGGAAGATCGACGCGAACGCGCCGCCCGTCCGGACAAACGCCTGGTTCTTTTGGATCACTTTTTCTTCGCTTTCGACCGCCACGGTCAGCAGACACAGCTTGACGTCCCGTTCCACGAGCGAAGCCGAGCCGAGAATGGGCAGCTTGGAACCCGGCATGAACAAGCCCCGCTTGTTCGGATTGTCGTCGGCCACAAAATCGATGTGCTTCTTCAACCCCAGCAGGTTGATAAAGGTTGCCGCCAGGTGTCCGGCGCCAAAGATGGCGACCGGTCCCTGCGTCTTCCGGTGCTGCGTGAGAAACTGTCGAAACTGTTGACGCTGGCCGGCCAACCCGGCGGCGAACCTGTCCGCCCGCTGCAGTTCCCGGTCGGCCCGCGCGGCTTCGCGGGCGGGGTTCGGATCGATTCGCGCCACGCCCAGCAGGCAGTTCTCCAGCGTGTAGGGAAAACACTCATACGAAACGAGCGAGAAGCCGCACTGGGCAAAGCACTGGCGGAACGTGACCGGGGTGAAATACAACACGTGCTCCTCCCACAACATGCTGTAATCGCAAAGGTCCAGCGCTTTCTCGGCCTCCGGTATCTCAATCACCACGTAGCCGTCGGGTTTGGTGAGTTCCTTCAAGGCGGCGGCGAACTGCAAGGGCCGATGGGCGTGCTCAAAGATGTGGCGTACCAGCAACACGTCGACTCGTCCGCGGTTTGCCGCGATGCGCCGGGCCGACTCGGGAGTGAGCCGTTTCTGCAAGGTTTCCACGCCGGTGCCCTGCTCCGTGACCCCCAGGTCGGCCTGCGGGTCGAGCCGCCATGTCGAGGTAAACCCGCGCTTACGCATCCGGCGGAGCAACGAATCGTCCTTGAAACTGATCCCCGCGAACGTGGCCGAACCCGTCAGCCCCGGTAATCGGGCAAGCTTGTCGGCGACCGTGTCGAGGTGGCCCTCCGGCTCCGTGTACGTGATCCAGTCGACCCGGGGACGCAGTTCCTCCGCCGGCACGGGCTGGGTTGTCTGAACCAAGCCACACGCCCGACATTGTTCGAGCACCATGGGAAACGTGGCTTCGGGATCGGTGACCACCTTGGGGAACCGGTTGCAGATCGGCTGGGGTCCGAAGTCAATCAGCGTTTCCACTGCTTGTTGGCCGCAAAGCTGGCAGGTTTTCATTTCCGGAGCTCGGCTCGAACCGTTTTCCCGATGCCGTCTTCCAGACTGTGAAAGTTGAAATCGGGAAACAACCGCGTCAGTTGACGGTTGCGGAATCCGTGGTCGACCTTGGGACGGGACCGGGGCCGCGAAATGATGGTCGTCGGAGCACAGCGGCAGACGATGTCCGCCGCCTGGCGAAAGGTGCAGGGCCGGCCGCTGACGATGTTGAGCACGCCGTCGTGGTCGTGAAACACCAGCCGTACCGTGAGTTCGACGACGTCGTCGACGAAGATGAACTCCCGTTTCTCATCGCCTTCGCCCCAGAGCGTGATTGGCTCTCCACGGGCCGCGGCGTACACAAACCCAGCCGGTCCGTACGACTTGCTCGTGTCGCCAGGGCCATAGACCAACGGGGGACGGATCGCCACGAATCCCGTCGGCAACGCCTTGCGCAGCACGCATTCCGAGGCGAATTTCGCGGTTCCGTAGTACGAGGTTGGACGCACCGGCGTGTCTTCGGTGATCTGCTCGTCGTGACGCTCCTCGCCGTAAACGGCGGCGGAACTGAAGAACACGAACCGCCGCACCGGATGCGACGGGAGCAGGCGCGCCACGTTGACCGCCATGTTCATGTTTTGGGAAAACGCGTCGAGTGTATCCCCCCACTGGCGCTTGACGCCGGCAGTCATCACCACTGCCGTCTGTGGATCGAACAACTCCGCCAGGCTTTCCGCGGCACGTGGTTGAGCGAGGTCCAGACCCGGGAACGAAAAACCGGCGAGTTCGAGGCGGGGATACTGCCGGCGGAAGGCCGCCTCGAGGCGACTGCCGATGAAGCCATTGTGGCCGAGCAGGATGATCCGACGCAGGTCCATCTTTCAATTCATGGTGAGCACGACGCGGCCCGCTTCGCCGCTCCGCACCACGCCCAGCGCCGTGTTGATCTTTTCCAGGGGGAACCGATGCGTGATCAACGGGTCGAGTTGCAGTTTGCCACGCTGGTGGAGCCGCAGATAGCGCGGGATGTCGACGGTCGGGTTGGATTGGCCGCCTTCGCAGCCCGTCAGCACCTTGCCGAAATGCAGCGGCAGCGAATGGATGGTGATGTCTTCATCGTGGCGCGGCACGCCGACGAGAATCGCGCGACCCTGTGGCGCAGTCAGTTCGTAGGCCAACTCGATGAGCTTGACGTTGCCGGTGTTCTCGACGGCCACGTCCACACCTTGTGGTCCAACGATCTTCCGGATCTCCGTGCGCAGGTCGGTCGTCTTGCCGTTGAGCGTGTGCGTCGCCCCAAACCTCCGGGCAAATTCCAGTTTGCTGTCGTAGATGTCGATGGCAATGATCGGGTCGGCGGCCACGAGCACCGCGCCCTGCACGACGTTCAGCCCGACGCCGCCGCAGCCGAAGACCGCGACCGACTGCCCGATTTTCACTTTCGCATCGTTGTTGATGAGGCCGAGGGCGGTCGTCACGGCGCAGCCCATCAACGCGGCAATCTCCGGCCGCGTCTCCTTCGGAATCGGCGTCGCCCGGTTCTCGGACACCACCGAGTGGTCGCTGAACGTGGTGACCCAGCCGGAGTTGACGGTCTTGCCGTTCCATTTGTACTTGGCGGGTTGGGCGTGGATCCCGGCGCCCTTGCGCCAGTGCAAGCAGACGTGGTCGCCGGGCTTGACGTGGGTGACGCCGGGGCCGACTTCCTCGACGACGCCGCCGGCTTCGTGACCGAGCAGGTGGGGGAGGAACTTGTCGACGCCCTTGATGGCGGCGATCTCGTTGAGTTGCGCGCCGCAGATGCCGGACGCGCCGATCTTGACCAGCACCTGGCCGACGCCCAAGGCCGGCAGCTCGATTTCGTCGACGACGAGCGGCTGCTTGCTTTCTACCAGGATTGCGGCGCGGGTTTTCATTCGAAGTAGATGAACTCGTAGTCGCCGTTGAAGCCGAAGTGATTGTACAGCCAGATCCACTCCTCCTTGTCGAAGAGCGATTCGGCGGTCAGGGCCCAGCATTCGAGGTTGAACATCTCCTGTTCGTTGCGGTAGCTCTCCAGCATGACGTAGCCCTGTTTTCCAACGCGCTGAATCTCTTTGAGCGCCACCTCGAGCTCGAAGATGCGCAGGTTGTGCAGGCAGCCGAGCGAAATGACGAGGTCGAATTCCTTGTCGGCGAACGGGTATTTCTCCTGCGCCTTGTGCTTGAACAGCTTGCCCTTGAAATCCGGGTGCCGGCTGGCCAGACCGTGATTCGAGATGTCGAACCCCGTCAGTTGCAGTTCGGGCATGAGCAATTGCATTTCGTACAGCAGAAACGCCTTGCCGCATCCCACGTCGAGCACCTTTGAACCTGGCTTGAGTCCATACGTCTTGATGAGCGCTTCGGCTACGGGCTTCCATCGGCCCGCCATGTACTTGTAGCCGCCGTAACCGTACCGGCGATCGCCGTCCCAGTAATCGGCTTCGTATTCCTTCGCCTTAAGCATGCAATGGACTTTGTCGTCCACCATCCGGGCGAGGTACTCGCGTTTGGTGGCTTTGTGCAGCGGCGTAACGATGTTGAGGAGTCTACCCATAGTGGAACGATAGTGTCCTAATTTGAGGGCCCAGAGTCAATGCTTCTGAGCGGCTGGCGGCATGTTGCTTGCATGATCTAGCCAAGCGGCAACCACCGGAGTACGATGAAGAAACACATCCGTTGTGGGACGCACTGGCGGAAGGCACTTTGAGTTCGATTCCAAACACGGGATTGAACCGGCACAAGGTTCAGTGGGTGGCCAAAGCGACTCTCAGTCCGTTACGACCAAGGCGACATTGAGAAGCAGCGGAGCGTTAGCTTGCACTTGCCGGCGAGCTTCGATCTCCTTCCTGCGGCGTTGATAGTCCGCCTGAAGCTGGTCGGATTCGTATCTAGCCCGACGGATTGCAATGTCCATGTCTTCGCCGGCACCCGTTCCTTAAAACGCGGCGGCGAGGAAACTCTCGCTGGGTTGCCGCCAATACACAGCGTGCAGCGTCTCGCGGACTCCGCTTCGGATTTCGACCAGCCACGGGCGCGGATCGCCGAGGTACAATTGACGAAGCGAGTCCTTGATCGCCTTGTAGCCTGAAGCCCCCATCGCGGGGCGATTATGAACGCTGAACGCTGATGGGGCAAGCGCGAAGCACGGACGATAAACCTCGACGAAAAGCAGATTCGTACCGTTTAGAACGGTAGGGATGCGGTGCCCCGCGTCTGATCCCGTGGCCGCGGCGCAGCGCGGCCCTACCAACACCGTTCAGATCGTGCCGAGGAGCTGCTGAATAGTCTTGGCCAGATGGCTGGCAGTGATGTTGTACCGTTCCATCAACGAGGCTTGCGAGCCGTACCGGTCGGGGAACACGTCCGGTATGCCGAGTCGTCTGAAGCGTTTGGCCGGCGAGAAACTCGCCTCGGCGATCAATTCCGCCACGGCACTGCCCAGCCCGCCGATCACCGTGTGCTCCTCGATGGTCACGATGACCGGGACACCGGCGGCCCACTTGAGAATCGCGTCGGCATCGAGCGGTTTGACCGTGGGTACGTGAAGAACGCCGGCTTCGATGCCCTGCTGCGCCAACGCCGTCGCTGCGTCCAGCGACGTTTTCGCCGTGACGCCGGTGGTCACGATCAGCGCGTCTTTCCCCTCGCGGAGACTGTAGGTCCGGCCAATGACAAACTGCTGGCTGTCCGGGGTGACGATCGGATCGCCGCCTTTCCCAAGCCGAATGTAGATGGGGCCGGGGTGATTCAGGCTCTGCAACATGAACCGGCGCATCTCATTGGCGTCGGCGGGGGCGACGATCGTCATGTTGGGCACCGCCCGGAAAATCGCGATGTCTTCGACCGCCAGATGGGTCGGGCCGAGAGGTGCGTACACCATCCCGCCGCCGCTGCCAATGAGGCGGACGGGGACGTTGTGCAGGCACAAATCGATGACGACCTGCTCGAAACACCGGCGGGTGATAAACGTGGCGATGGTGTTGAAATAGACCACTCTGCCTTCCAGGGCGAACCCGGCGGCCATGCCGATGATGTTCTGCTCGCTCACGCCCTCCATGTAATAGCGATCCGGCATCTCGGCCTTGAATTGCTTGAGCGTTCCGACCCCGAGATCGGAGCCGATGAACACCACGCGCGGGTCTTGCTTCGCCAGTTCGTACACCATGTTCATGCAGGTCTGACGCATCAGCGGGGCTCCAACTCGGCGTACAACGCCTTGATTTCCTCGTCCGTCACCTTGGTCTTGTGGTGCCACGAGAGGTTGCCCTCGCAGAAACTGATGCCTTTGCCTTTCACCGTGTGGCAAATGATGGCGGTCGGTTTCTGCGGGTCGAGGGGCACGCGCGCCAGCGCCGCGCGCAACTCCTCCACGCTGTGGCCGTTGACCTCGGTGACGGCGAACCCGAAGCTGCGCCATTTGTCGGCGAACGGTTCCAGGTCGAGCACCTCGGCAATCGTACCGTAGGACTGCTGTTTGTTGTAATCCACGAGCACGGTGAGGTGCGCCAGCTTGTGTTTGGCCGCGCACAAGGCCGCTTCCCACGTCGAGCCTTCCTGCGATTCGCCGTCGCTGACGATCACGAACACACGATGGGAGGATTTATCGATGTGGGCGTTCAACGCCATGCCGACGCCGATGGCCAAACCGTGTCCGAGGCTGCCGGTCGACGCCTCGACGCCGGGCACCTTGTGGGCCTCCGGATGGCCACCCAGGATACCGTCGCTCTTGCAGAATCTTTCGAGTTCCGCCGCCGGCAGGAACCCCTTGTCCACCAGCACGGCGTACAGAGCCAGGCAACCGTGCCCCTTGCTCAAGATGCACCGGTCACGCTGCGGCCACTCGGGGTTCTTCGGGTCATACTGCAGCACGTCGTCGTAGAGCACGCGCAAGATTTCGACCAGCGAAAACGCGGAGCCGATGTGCCCGCGCCGGCCGCCGGCGATGCCTTGCACGATCAGCTTGCGCAAGTCCCGCGAGCGTTGGTCGAGCTTAATCTCGATAGGGGAAACCTTCATATTCGCGTTCGATCCGGGCCAGCATCCGTCGCGCCTTGTCGAGTTGCCGCGTCTGGGCCGCGACGCGGTCGAGGCTGCCGCCGCTGGCGAAGCCGCGACGCTGCCAATCCTCGGGCACGAACTCGTTGAGCATGATCAGGCACCATTTGAGGCCAAACAATGGATAAACAGTCTCGACGCGCTTTGCCAGACTTTTGTTCGCGTCCAACCGCCGATAGATGCCCGTGACGAACCGCCGCTTCAGGGGCTCGGGCAGCTCCAGCGCAGGGTGGAGGAGAAAATCGCTGATCATCTTCGCGGGATCGTCCCAGCCGAAATACTCGAAGTCGAGAAATAGCAGCCGGCCGTCGGGCCGGCGCAGCGCATTGTGAAACCCGAAGTCCGACGGGCTGAGCGTTCGTTGTTCGAGCGGCAACTCTCCGTCCGGCGGCAGCCGTTCGGTCATTCGCTTCAAGGTCGGCCGGAAACTGTCGTTGAGAAACTCCTGGAGCGGTGGGGCAGCCGCGACGCGGGCCAGTCGGGCCTGCAGGTTTTCGATGATCGCCTGCGTCGAGAAACACGCCTCGGCGGCCGGCGGGAGCGCCGCCGCATCCGGGTCGGATGCGAGCCGCTTGAGCGCGGCCAGGAAGTCGACGGCGTCGTCGATGTCGGCTTCGGTCGCGTCGGCCCCGGACAACCTCGATCCATCGATGAACTCGTATACGGCATGACCGGTCTGGGCATCGGCTGCGATCGGTTTCGGAACGCAGCGCACGCCGTGGTTCCAGAGAAACTGTAGGGCGTGGAACTCGACTTCGAGCCGGTTGCGGTCGTGGCGGCGCTGCCCGAAGTACACCTTCCCGGCGTGCGGGCCCGGCAGCTTGTAGATGCGGCTGTTTCCCCCGCCACCGATCCACTCGAGCGTCGGCACCGGTTGACCGAGCAGCCGGGAAAACGCGTCGGCCGTTTCGTGAAAAACATGTTCGCGGATGTCGCTCCAGGAACGGCAAACGTGCACGCCCGGCAGCGGCGGGTGTCCGTGCGGGGCGAACAGGACCTTCTCAATCTCCGGGGGGAACGACGGTTCGAGGTAGGTCTCTTCAAGATCGTCCACGAAGACCGTGCATCCGAGGCGTTTGATCGCTTCGATTTTCTCGGCGCGGGTGCTGGCGAAATGAACGTCTTCGGGCCGGAGGCCGAGGCCGTCAGGGTCAAAGAAGCCGTGCGCCTTCATCCATGACAGGGCCGCTTCGCGCAGATTGGCGTGCGTGTCGTCGTAGCCCGAACGTTCCGTCTTGTGGCTGACGATGACGGCGTGGACGTGACGTTGACGGCAGGCGCGAAAGAACTCGGGCACGCCGGCGATCAATTGGGCCTCGCTCATGCGGGAGCCGTAGAGCAGGGCCTGCAGCTTCTGCCACTCGATCTCTCCGTCGGGCAGCCGGCGGATCCGGTCGCGGATCGATTTCTTTCCCGTCAGACTGCGGGTATCGATCAGACCGCGTTCTTGGGCGAGTTGCCGGAGCAAGTCGTCGTAGCTGACAATGGTATTGTCGAAGTCAACGCCGATGACCATGTCCCTCAGCCTCACTGCAGGTGGATGGCCTGCATCGTCTTGATGTTGTAATACCGAATGTCGGTCATCGGGTTGGGGATTCGCCCGCCGTCAAACGCGGCTTTGAGATCGTGGACGGCGTCTTCGACGGCGCGTTTTGGTTTGAAACCAAATTCCCGGGCGATCTTCTCCGACGAGACCTGGTACGAGCGATTGTCGTTGGTGGGTTCCGTCACGATTTCGACCTTCTGGCCGATGACCCGGCGGACCAACTCGGCGATCTCGCGCACCTTGAGGTTGTGGTAGCCCGCATTCCAGGTTTTTCGGTCGATCTGCTGGTCGGGAGCTTCGAGGAGGCGCAAATACAGATCGGCCATGTCGTCGATGTGCAGGTTTGGCCGGAGTTGCTCGCCGCCGAAGACGGTGATCTTGCCCTTGTTGATCGCGTGATTGGTGAGGATGTTCACCGTGAGATCGAGGCGCAGACGCGGCGAATAGCCACACACCGTGGCGGGGCGGATCGTGACGCAGGAAAAGCCGGGCGCGTAATACTTCGTGAGGACTTCCTCGCACATCGCCTTGTATTTCGAGTAGTCCGTGAGCGGCTCCAGGGGAAGATCCTCCGTGACGTTGGCCTCCTTCTTGACTCCGTACACGCTCGAACTGGACGCATAGATGAACCGTTTCACGCCGCTGTCCCGCGCGATTTTCACCAGCGGCTCGAACGCATCGAAATTGATGGACTTGCCCAGCGCGGGGTTGAGCTCGAAGCTCGGGTCATTCGAGATGCACGCCAAATGAATGACGGCGTCGGAGCCGGGGATGGTCTTTTGCAACAAGCTGGCGTCGCGGAGGTCGCCTTTGATCACATCGAGGTGGGGATGTTTCGGCAGCACGTCCTCGCCGTACATGAACAGGTCGAGCACGCGGACCCGGTAGCCTGCGGCCAGCAGCTTGGGCACGAGCACGGCGCCGACGTAACCAGCGCCGCCGGTCACGTAGACGGTTTGAGGGGAAGCGTTCGTTGGCATTTCATCTCATTTTATCCAAATTGTGACTCCGATGGGAAGCCCTAATTCCCTCCACCGGGCAGGAGCGCTGTCCGAATGGCGCGAGCCGAGGGAATCAGGTGCCCGGAAGCCTTTCAACCAGATAGATCCAGAATCTTTCGTCGGTCAAAGTCTGGCTGAATTCTGCCAGCTTGGTGATTTGGAAGTGTCTCCAAAACACCGCCCGTTGGATCGACACCAGTTTCCCACCTTGCTGAACCACGATGTCGCCGCCGCCCGAAATCAGAAAGAGCCGGTTGGTTGCCCCCGACAACAAGCCGACTGTTTTCTGCAGCGCCACGACGGAACTGTTGGTCTCCGTGTAGTACGCGCTGTCCCACGAGGTGAAGCCTTGCATTCTCCCGCTGTCGACGGCGTAGACTTTCCTGCCCAAGTAGGCCGAGATTGAGGTGGCAAGCGCATCGGGACTGACGGCGATCGGCATATCGGCGAGTCCCCGGTCAGTGAGGGCCTGCACGGCCGGCTCGGCTGCGGAGAAAATGTGTTGCATATCGCCCCAGTAGCAGAGCGCGCCTCCTATGAGCTGGGCCGCAAGGATCACGGTGATGAGTCCGCTCGCCAGCGACTCGGCCCGGCGCCCCCACGATCCGCGGAATCCGTCGAGACCGGGCCACGGGGACCCGCTCGATGCCAGCCACCAACTGGCCAACAGCAGCAAGTAGTGCTTGCCCATGTGACGCAATCCTCCGAACCCGACCGCAAGCTGTCCGCCCCAGAGAAGCAGCGTGCCCAAACCATACAACAGGAATGCGCGACGATCGCGCCGCCAGAAGACGACCAGGAACAGGATCAGCAGCAAGGGGGAGAGAACCATGGCGATTGCCAGTCCCACCGATGAAGCGTCGGCGACGCAATTTGTGTTCCACAAGAATGACGTGAGATTGGTGATGGGGATCGGGAAAAGCGCGCGCCATTCAAACGACAACGCCGCGCCCATCGAGACGGGGTCGTGGCCCAACGACTTTCCGGGGGGGATGTGGCCGAAGTAGTTCCACGCCTCCGCGATCGCGAACGCCTGGAATAACAGGACGATCGCGGCGGCGGCAATGGCCGTGTGTCCATGCTCTCGAAGGTGCGCCCGCTCAGCGGGGTTGCCGACGCCGTCGGCGATCAGCACGGCAACGAGGGCCAGGACGATCGCCCAATCGTAATAATGCGAGCAGGCCAACAGACCGATGACGCAGGCCAGGGCGATATAATTGCGCGGCTGCCGCTGGACCAGCACGCAGAACAAAAACAGGAACAACATGCACAGGCTGTAGTTGCGGGAGAGCGCGCAGTACTCGTACAACGGATAGTACCCGAAACAAAAGAGGACCTTCTGGAGTCGCGTAAAGGGAGAAAGCCGGACGAACAAATAGACCGAGGCCACGGCAATCAACCAATGGAGGCCCTGCATGGCGACGGGGTTCAGCGTGAACCTGGTGAGAACGAAGAGCAGGGTGTGCCACAACATGGGATGGGCTTCGACGCGCATGTTGCGCCAGAGTTCGACGAGCGACGAACTGTCGCGGGCAATGGTCCAGGCCTGAAGTTCGTCCCGCCACATCTCGTGATGCGACACCCCGATCCAGCTGACGCAGGCGAAAATGAGCACGAGCAGGTACGCAAGTTTCCGGTCACCGGCCGCTCGAGGGACCTGGATCGAATCGCTGCTGGGCGTGGCCACCATTCGTCCGGGTTGCATCTCGTTGAGAAGTCCTATCGGCTCGGCACCAACAGGTGGTGGAGCGCGGGAAACGTCGCCCGGTGGTCGCCGCAGAAATAGAAGCTTTCGCCCCCATCAGCAACGGTCCGCACAAGGATTGTTTTCCACGGGCGGTAATAATATTGTGGGTTCGACTTTTGGGCTTCTTCGTGCCAATCGCCTTCGATCTTGATAAGGTCGAAAACCGCCGTGGTGAAGTTTTGGATCGTGCGTCTATCTTGGGCTGCCACGTTGCGGACCATCGCCAGCGCCTTGAGGTAAACCTCGGGCGCCATGACCGCCGAGCCGAACGCCAGCAACACGCCGCCTTCCAAATTCTCCACCGACCTGGCGAAGATCAGGAAGTCGCGGTAGCTGGCCGCGCCCGCGGCCGCCGCGTCGAAGTTGGCGTGCTCGTGGACAATGTCGTAACCGATACCCACGTGCACGGTGGCAGGCACTCTCTGGCGATAGGCGGCAGCCAGGACACTGAGGTTCTTGTGGGGGAATGCGCTTTCCACGATGAATTTTCCCACGCCCTCGCCGAACCCCAGCCCGTTCTTCGCGGCATCGCGAACGACATCGTTCAGTTCGCCGGTTTCCGTCCACAAGCCGAATTCGCCGGTGCGGATGTAACGCGCCACGCTCTCCGTTGTGGCACCCGTTCGGGCGAGTTCGAATTCGTGAATCGGGCACGCGCCGTTCATCGCAACGTGCGTGAGCAGGCCGCGCTCGATCAGGTCGATGATGTGGGCGTTGACGCCGGCGCGCAACACGTGGGCCCCCATCATCAGGATCACCGCCGCGCCGCGCTGGCGGGCGGCGACAATTCGGGCAGCGAGGACGGGTAAATGCGGATGCTCGAAGGGGAGCGGGGCTTCGTTGGCAGTCACCCAATGACGGATTGGAAGATCGTTCACACGCTCGGCCAACGGCTTGAGCTTCAGCCGCGACCGGTCGAATTCCTGATACTGGGACGCCATGGTCGCGATTATCTTCGTAGTTGTCGAAGCGTGAAGTAAAGCTTCATTTTTTCCGGGTATCCAGGCGTTCGTGTTGGGGGCGGATTTGAAATACCCAGGCCGTGACGACTGTTACCCGCGCCAGCGCCGCCCCCTTGAAAAGGAGCCGCCAGGAATCATCGACCCGTTCGACGAACCCGTTCTCGCGCAACACCTCCAGGCGTTCGCGGATCATGCCCTCGACGTTGTAGCGGTCCCGGATAGCTTGAAGAGGCGCCGGTTCGTCCCCGTGCTGCAGGATTTCCACCAACAACCGCAACGTCACGGAACGTTCCACGTGATAAAAGCACTCGGCGTAACAGAAAAACAGGAGCAGATGGAGCAGGTAAGCCTGAAATAACCCCAGGGCCGGCGATTCGGTGACGGATTCCGGGACCGGCGATGGCGTCCAGTGGTAGACAAGGAGGACGAACGGCAGGCTCAACAAGTAACCGACAACCATGGCTTTGAAACGGTTCTCGGCGGGCCGCACGTGCATGAACAGGTTCTGAGCCAGGATCCAGGCTGCGCTCACAACCGCCGCGACGATGATTCCCTGCGCCATCATCAGCCGCCTTCTCCAAGGTTCATCAGCCGTTTCAACCGATGGGCGACGACGGCGACGACGCGCCCCTTGAGCGTCAACGAATAGTACCCCGTGAGCGGATCCTTGCGGATGTACCCCCGTTTTTCCAGGTGCGGGAGCCGCCAGCCGTAAATGCTGTCGGCTTGGTCTCCGAGCCTGAATTTGGCGAGCAGGACGTCGGTGCTCGCAGGTTGGCCCCGCTGGCGCAGAATGATGATCAACAGCGAGACGGAAAACCCACCGCAGCTCGCCGACAAGCAATCGATCAGCGTGTGACAATTCAAAACGTACACGGCGAATCCATAAAACAAGTCCACCCGCGCGCTCGAGCACATCCAGGTCTTGGGCAGAAATCCGAGGTCGGGTGGCGTGACGGCGAATAAAATGAAATACGCCACCGCTCCCAGTGGGGACACGTAAACCAAGAGTTGCAGGTCCCGCTTCAGGCGCACCAGCCGGGGCGCCACGGTAGCCATCGCCGCGAACGTTAACAACGCGGCCAGCGATATGAGGAGGCCTTTCATGTGTCGGTCACGGGCTGCTCGGTGTGTCGACTTGGGCGGTCTTCATCGTCATGGGAACTGGTACACAAACAGGGTCTCAGCCACCCGTGCAACCGGCTGGCGTGATTCCCGCAGCCACGCCCATTCCGGCCGCACCAATTCCGACGCGGACACGACGAGCGTACCCTGCTCAATGTGTTTCGCCCCATCGGCATCGACGCGGGTGTTCGGGATTTGTAGGTGCTCGATGGAGAATTGGGTCCCAAAATAATCCAGATAGATGTGGTTGATTTGACGCTTGTCGAGAAACTTCTTCAACCGGTTGGCGTCCTGGCCCCAGTCATAATTGGAGTCGATGAGATACTTGTAGCCGTTGCGTGCACCGCCGACCAATTCGCTGAAATACTGGATGTACAAGGGGTAGGTCGCGAGTGCGATCAGTGCCTGGCCGGTGGCGAGCCCGATCGCGATGATTTGGAGGCGACGACTGTTCAGGCGCGCCACGGCGCAGCCGATTCCCACCGACAACATGGGAAACACCGGCAGGAGATGGCGCACCCCGATATTGATTCCGCTGGTCATCGCGCTTGCCACGTAGACCGCCGACGCCAGCCACGCGGTCAGCTCCAGCGAGTCCGCCGACCTGATTCGCCTGAGAAACAGCACCAAGGCGGGCACGATGAGGATGACGAACGTGACCGGCGTCTTGAGAACGAATGCCAGCGGAAAGTAGTACCACCATCCGCCTTCTTTCCATTTGCCCAACAAGTATGACTCGCGGGGGGCTTGTCCCAGAGTCAACGCGATGCCCTTGAAGAATCGGGCCGGTATGAGCACCGGCCGCAGGGTTTGAAACCAACCCGGCACGCTCAGCACGCTGGCCTCCGCCGGCGTCGGTGCCGGGGCCGGCCGCCAGTGCGGAAAGTAGGCCGCCATGATCACACACCAGGTGGCGACGGCGAAGAGCGCCACCCTCAGGGCCAGGGCGGCGACCGACATGCGCAACTGTTTCCGCAACACAATCACGATCACAAAGTAGATGGGCGCCAAAATCAGCGAGGTGAACTTCAGTGCCAGCGCCAGACCGGTTGCGGCACCCGCCAGCGCGGCCTTTCCCGGGCTCGGTTGCTGAACGAACCGGGTGAAGACGTAAACAGCGAGGGGGATGCCGAGCATCGCTCCCGTGTCCGTAATGATCAGATGCCCATAGCCCAACGCCAGCGGATTAAACACCCACAACGCCAGGGCAAAGAGGGCGGCCCCGGCGTGGTCCGTCGCGCGGCGGGTCCAGGTGAAAATCACACAGCCGATCAGGAGGGTCACGGCAATCAGGGCCATCCGGCCCGCAAACAGCATCGTATCCCCGGGATTGACGCCATCGTAGACGAAGTACTGTGCGTACAACTGGCCTTCCGGCACGGCCCAGTAGTACCAACTGTCGAACGGATAACGGGTCGGACACTGCCAGCGGATCATCACATCGCCCAGTTGCGGCAATCGTACGTAGTGCCCTTTGCATCCCGGCTCGAGCAGGCCCGCCAGGGAACACTGCTCCGACCGCCACGATCGGGTCCATTGGTAGGACAACTCGCCCTGCAAGAACGCCCGCGCCACGTCCGAAAACTTCAACCGCATGAAGAGCAGCGGCGCGGCACCCACCATTCGGCACAGCGGTGGGTGGTCGTCGGCGCCCATCTGCGTGCGTTCGCCGCGCCAGCACAGGTAGCCCGTCGACAGATGTGTCGTCTCATCCACCGTCGCGCTGTCCTGCCACGCGGCTCCGGCCATGAGCAGGGCCATGATGGCCAGAAGCACACCGGCGGCGATCCGTGGGTGGCGAAAATCCATGCGCATAGCTCTTAGCGACCCGGCCAGACTGAGTCGAGATTTTTCGTGATTTTCGCGGTCGGTGAGATTACAAATGCCCGCCTATGAAGATCGTCGTCGCTTACTCAGGTGGACTCGATACCTCCGTGATCCTCCATTGGTTGAAGGAGACCTACCAATGCGAGGTCGTGGCATTCTGTGCCGATATCGGCCAGGAAGAGGACCTGAACGGGCTCGACCAGAAGGCCCAGGCGACCGGGGCGTCGAAGTTCTACGCGCTGGATCTCGTCGAGGAATTCGCCCGTGATTTCATCTTCCCGATCATTCAGGCCGGCGCGATTTACGAGAACCAGTATTACCTCGGCACCAGCATCGCCCGTCCGCTCATCGCCCGGGCGCAGATCGATATCGCCCGCAAAGAGAACGCCGACACCGTCGCGCACGGCGCGACGGGGAAGGGGAACGACCAATGCCGCTTCGAACTGACGTACGCCGCGCTCGCCCCGGATCTCCAGATCATCGCCCCGTGGCGATTGCCCGAGTATCACAGCCGATTCCAGGGCCGCGCCGAAATGTTGGCGTACTGTCAGGAGAAAGGAATCCGGGTCGAGGCCAGCGCGAAGAAACCGTACTCGATGGACCGCAATCTCCTCCACATCAGCTTTGAGTCCGGGATCCTCGAAGACCCGTGGAAAGAGCCACCGAAAGACATGTTCAAGCTTACCGTCGCGCCGGAAGACGCGCCGGACGAGCCGGAGTACGTCGAACTCGATTTCGAGGCCGGCATTTGCGTGGCCGTGAACGGCCGGAAACTGTCGCCGGCCAACGTTCTGCGCACGCTGAACAAACTGGGCGGCAAACATGGCGTGGGCCGGGTCGACCTTGTCGAGAATCGGTTTGTCGGGATGAAATCGCGCGGCGTGTACGAAACGCCCGGCGGCACGATCCTGCATTTCGGGCATCGTCAGATGGAAACGCTCACGCTGGACCGCGAAGTCATGCACCTGCGCGACTCGCTGATCCCGCGCTACAGCGAACTGGTCTACTACGGTTTCTGGTTCTCGCCGGAACGCGAAGCGCTCCAGGCGCTGGTGCGGGAGAGCCAGACGAACGTCACCGGCACGGTGAAATTGAAACTGTACAAGGGCAACGTCGTCACCGCCGGCCGCAAGTCTCCCGTGTCACTCTACAATGCGCACGTCGCGACGATGGAAGCCGACAAAGGCGCATACGATCAGACCGACGCCACCGGCTTTATCCGCCTGAATGCCCTCCGCCTTCGCACGCGAGCGAGTGTGTTGCGACGGAAGAAGTGAGTGGCCGTCGCGGTCGGGCCGGGCCTCAGTCGTCGTCCATCTCTTGCTCCACGAAAACGACGCTGAGGCAGAAAGCTTTGGTCCCGCTGACGAGCAGGAAGGCCAGAAACATCACCGCGGTGAACTCAGCATTCAGGTCGGCCCTCAGGTTGAGGTCCCCCAGCCGGAAGATCAACAAACCGAAGAGCGTGTTTACACATACTTCATAGCAGCCGTGGACCAGATTTTCGGGCAACTCGATCAGGCTCCAAACGAGCCAGGTCAGGTAATCACCGCAGACTGCGCCGACGAGGATGGTGTCGGTGAATCCCTTGATTTCCCCACGCCACAAGGCGAGCACGACGGTGAGGGAGGCGTACACGACCGTTCGGGTGATTGACAGGATGGTTCGTGGACGGGGCATCAGATCCTTCGGGCCTCGCCGCCATCGGGACGGTGGGTTGGAGTCGGCCGTGGCGCTCCCCCGTTCACGAAGCGGCACGCTAACGGGTCGCCCGGACCCTGGCAAGCGGAAACCTCCGGAGGCGTCCAATCTTCCACGATGGTTTGGGCTGGACGACCGCGTCCCGGCGGCTCCCGAGCCCGTCCGGGAGTTGGTTGCAGATTTCCCGGCATCGGCTACAGTGCACCGCATGATGAAGCGACGGCAGTTGGGCAAGCACGGGCCGAAGGTCTCCGCCATCGGCCTCGGCTGCATGGGGATGTCGGAATTCTACGGAACGCGCGATGACGTCGAGTCCATCGCGACGATTCAGCGGGCGTTGGATCTCGGGATCAATTTTCTCGATACCGCCGATATGTACGGACTCGGCGAAAACGAACGGCTCGTCGGCAAATCCATCAAGGGTCGACGGCAGGAAGTGATCCTCGCCACCAAGTTCGGCAACGTGCGGGACAGGCAGGGACGGTTTATCGGCGTCAACGGTCATCCGCAATACGTCCAGTCGGCGTGCGACGCGAGCCTGCGGCGGCTCGGGGTCGATGTGATCGACCTGTATTACCAGCACCGGGTCGATCCGCAGGTGCCGATTGAGGACACTGTTGGGGCAATGGGCGAATTGGTCCGGCAGGGGAAGGTTCGGTGGCTGGGAATGTCCGAAGCGGCGCCCGCGACGATTCGCCGTGCGGCGGCGGTTCATCCCCTTGCGGCGTTGCAGACCGAATACTCGTTGTGGACCCGGGACGTGGAACGGGAGATTTTGGCGACCTGCCGGGAGTCTGGCGTTGGTTTCGTGGCGTACAGCCCACTCGGCCGTGGATTCCTCAGTGGCCGGTTCAAGTCGCCGGCGGATTTGGAGCAGGAAGACTGGCGCCATCGTACACCGCGATTCCAAGGCGAGAACTTCCAGAAGAACCTCGAACTTGTCCGCCGCCTGCAATCATTGGCCGGCAAGAAGAAGTGTACGGCGGCACAACTGGCGCTGGCGTGGCTGCTGGCGCAAGGCGACGACGTCGTGCCGATTCCCGGCACCAAGTGCCGCCGGTATCTGGAGGAGAACGTCCGCGCCGTTGACGTCGAACTGACGGCTGAAGAACTGCGCGCTATCGGTGACGCGGCTCCATTCGGCGCAACGGCCGGGGACCGCTACCCGGCTGAATCGATGAAGGCCGTGAACCGGTAAGCAGAAATGCGCGGTGGTTCGAGCGGGTTCACGACCCTGTTTCGTCACTCCGGAAGGGTTACGCTCGACCGATCCATAGAAAAAAGAGAGGAAGCGCACCGAGCGCGCTTCCTCTCCAAGGTAGCGAGATGATTGAACCTGCGCTTAGGCTTGGCGGCGGCGGACGAACGCCAGCAGCCCGAGTAAGCCGAACCCGATCAGGCTGATCGTCGACGGCTCAGGAACGGCGATGTCGTAATGCAGTATCAGATCGCCGTCAGATACATTGGCAATTCGACCCGTGCCATTGGACGTGGCGACGCCACCGCTGGCCGAGGTTGTGCCCCAGACCCACATCCGGAACTCCACAGACTGGCCGGAGCCAACTGTCGCGTCCGTAAAGTCCCACGTGGTCACCGAACTCGGAGCCGAGGAGCCCGGGGTTGTGCTGGTCGTTGTGAAGGCACCACCATTGATCGAGTAACCCCACGTGACCGTGCCGGGAGCGCTTGCGCTCAGTGTCACGGCGTAGTCCAAACTCTCAATGGTTATGGGCGAACCATCCGCCTGCACAAAGAAGTCAATGTACTTGTTGCTCTGCAGGAACGTGGCCGTATTGTTCCACGAGTTATTTGAATTGTATGAATTTGCCGCCGCAGCGCCAGCGACGCCCACACGACTCAACGTCGGTGTGTTAGATATATCCGAGTTGATTGTCGATGCCGCTAACGTCGTGTCCGCTGGTGTGCCATGACCGGCAACATCCCACGATACGATAAGTGCTGAAGACTGTGTCGCAAAGAAAACAACGGCGACGATGGTACCACACACTACCCTCACAAGAGTTTTCATCTCGCTACCCCTCTCTTCTCGCTGCGTTAACCACTCGCCTAGTTACTGCCTCTCCGCCGCACATGCTATAGAGTCCATGCCTGAAAGCAAGCTTTTTTAGGCATGTTCGCGCTTATTCTTGCAGCTCACTATCATGGAAAGCATGAGTGCCATATCGGACAAGACCTCACCTGCCTAACATGCAAGTATCTTACTATGAGGCAGTTGTAGCAATGGCGCCAAGAACGTTGCAACCCCATGACTTTTACCCGCCCGGTACACGACAAGCCAAAGGGGGTGTCTGCTGTGCTCGGTTGTTCCGGACGGCACAAGGGGAGAGGATCCATCGCGCAACAATCTGCCTGCGGCGAAGCTCCCTTGTCCGGTACAATTCACTTCGCCGGAATCGTCGCACAGGGCAATTGTTGTGGATGCTTGAGCGCTTGTCGCGCTGCCCACAAATTCTGTCGCGCCCCGGGGTAATCAGGCTGGAGTTCAACCACGCGTTGGTAGTGTTTGATCGCATCTTGAATCCGGCCCTGTTGGAGCAGAGCTTTCGCCAAATTGTCGTGTGCTGTGACGTAGTTCGGGTTGAGATCCAACGCTTGCTCGTAGCTTGTGATGGCTGGCTCGACCTTACCCTGCCGGGCGAGTGCCAAACCGAGATTATTGTGGGCTTCCGCATTGCCCGGGAACAGCCGCAGGGCCTCCAGGAATTCAGCAACTGCCCCATCGAGATTGCCGGTCGCGGCCAGTGCCACCCCAAAATTATTGTGCACTTCAGTGTAGTCCGATTTGAGATGAATGGCCCGCTTGTAGGATGTGATGGCGTCTTCGAATCTGCCCTCTCGCCACAAGGTGAGTCCCAAATTATAGTGTGCCATCCAGGCGGCCGGGTTTTTCGCCACGTTGTCGCGGTACAGAGTCTCCTGGTTCTTGTAGATGGCGGCTCGCATCCAGGTCGCCGTTCCCAGTGACACCAAGACGATCATGCTTGCCAAGGGTTCCACATACCGGCCCCAGTCAGTGCGATCCGGTCGTAACGGGGTCATGCGGCGCCACGACGTCTCCCACGCCGCGGTCCCCAACGCGATCACGCCGATAATCGAGTAGTATTGCCAGTGATCGGCCACCAACGTGATCTGATAAAAACTTTGATCGACGAACCCCAGTACCGGGAACAGCGTCACCACGAAGTACCCAAATCCGAATAACAAGGGACGTCCCCAACTGTTCCGCTTGTGCCAGAACAATGCGAAGCAAATGACCAACATCACTCCTGGCAAGTAGGATGGCCACCGAGCGGGGCTAAGGTCCGGCTTCGCATAAATGAAGGTCAGGTTGACAGGCACCAATGCCTTGGAGAGATAAAACCACGGCACCCAACCGGCCGTAAGCAGACGAGTGAAAAACCCGTCCGCGCGGCCCGCGAGTTTTTTCAGCACATGCTCCTGCTGAAACCACACGGTCGCCAACCCCAAGACCACCGATAGGGCAAAGAACGGTACGATCCGGAGAAAATCAGGCCAACGCACCCTCCCGCGTTGCCACCAAACGCATCCCAACAGCACCACGGGCAACATGACCACCGCCGTCTTGCTGAGCAAAGCCAGAAGGAATGCCAGCAGAGAAAGTGTGTACCAGCACCGCCCTGAGCGGGGCCCGCTCCGGGGATCGATGGGGATGGCCCGGGCAACCTCGTCGAATTGCAAATACAGCAGGACTGCGGCGGCGGAGAACAACATCGAGAGAGTGTTCTTCTGTTCGGTGATCCAAGCCACGGTCGCGACGTTGACGGGGTGGAGTGCAAACACCATGGCCGCCAGCCACGCTCCCGGAATCTTCAACCGGCGCAAGACCAATCCGATCAAAACAGCGTCGGCGGCGTGCAGCACCACGTTGACGACGTGATAGCCAGCCGGATCGGTGCCCCATAGCCGCCACTGCAGCCACCAGAAGCTCCACGTCAGCGGATAGTAATCCTGAGCCTCGGTGGTAAACCAAAAGCGATAGAGTCCGTCGCCGGCTCGAATCAGTCGGTTGTTCGTGATGAAGACGTCGTCGACCACGAACCCGTTATGGAAAGCCGGCAGATACGCCACCACTGTCACCAGGACAACGAGAGCCGCGTCGGCAACCAGAGATTGCTTGGTGTACTTCATTCTGGCCGCGCCGCTTCAGTCATTGCCGGGTTGCCTTCTGAGTCTGGCCCTCTTTCTCCAGAATTGCCGCCAATCGGGACCGGGCCTCGGCATGATACGGCTGGATGCGCAAGACATCTGCATATTGCCAAGCGGCTTCGGATAGTTGTCCCTTCTTCTCCAAGACAACTCCCACTGTGTAGTGCGCTTGTGCGTCCTGGGGATCAAGTTCGAGTGCGTGAGAGGCATGGGCCAGGGATTCATCGAACCGGCCCAGCTTCATCAGGGCAAGTGCCAGGTTGCTCTCGGCAATCTGGCCCGTGGGATCCAGCTCCAGCGCACGTGAGAATTGTGTGACCGCGTCTTCCAGTTTTCCCTGCCGCGCCAGAGCCAGCCCGAGATTATTGAGCACCTCGGGCCAGTCGGGATTGGCTTGAAGTGCCAGTTTGTAATGGTGGACACCCTCATCCAGTTGGCCTTCCCACGCGAGTATGTCTGCCAGACTCTCATTCGCCTCGGGGTAGTCGGGCAACAGTTCCAGTGCACGTCGGAGATGGGCCGTCGCCTCCTTCAAGCGGCCCATTCGCATCAAGGCGACGCCGACGTTGGCATACGCCCGAGGGTTATTGGGACGCTTGGAAAGAGTGTCCTCCCAGATGGCAAACGCCGTGCGGTAATCTTGATTTCGCCGCCAGGTAAGCGATCCCAGCACAATCGCCAACCCCGCCACGATAGAAAGACGACGCCAGCCGGACCATCCTCGACGAACAGCGAGCGTCTGAATCCCCAACACGGCCAAGACGACCATTGCCGCCAACGGCAAGTACATGCGATGCTCAAAGATGGTGGCGTTGAGCGGTACGATGCTCGAGGTTGGAGCCAAAATAAGAAAAAACCATGCGCCCAAGAATCCCCAACGCGGTTTCGTCTTCAAGGCCCAGATGCTGGCGGCCACCAGCAATGTAACGACAAGCGCCGACGCCAGGAAGCTCGCGTCGACCTTGGCCGTCGGCCAACCGTAGTAGTCAAAACAGAGAGGGTGGGGCCACACGGACAACT
>DATJBF010000057.1:0-16976 GCA_035515475.1 Verrucomicrobiia bacterium | reverse complement strand
TCGACATCACGTCAAAAAAATGTCCGATGGGCGCCTGTCGCAACCGGTCGATGTGATACGACGGCGGAGGTCGGAGCCCGCGCTGAACGATCATTCCGTTCCCGCTGCCGGTGCGGTCGTGGCACGGGCTGCAAAAAATGTCGAAGCGCTCCTGGCCGCGCAGCAACAATTCCTTGGTGAGCGGGACCGGCAACTCGGTGACGAGATTCGTGCCGATTTTGCCGGTGTAGAACGCCGTGTTCGTCCGCAGTTCGCTACGCGGGACCGTGTCCGCCACGAGGGGCCGCGCCGACCGGTCGTCGCCGAAGAAATCGCTCTTCTGCAGCGGCTCGTATTTCGGCTGCTCGTACATGTCCTGCATGTCGCAGCCGGCCACGGCCAGCGCGCCGCAGATGGCCACGATGTTAATGATCGACTTCATAGACTCCCAGCGGCTGAAGACCCTCCAAAAACCGTCTCGTAGTTTCGCGGTCGAATTTGCGGTCGCGCGCCTCGATGCAGAGGAAGAACCGGTCCCGGCTGGCCTGATCGAACCGATCCACGTTGAACAGCGGGTGATACGGCATCGGCAGCCCGTTCAGGGCCAACATGCCCAGGACCGCCGCGATGGCCGCGCATAAGATCGTCAACTCGAACGTCACGGGAATGAACGACGGCCAACTGTTCAGTGGCCGGCCCCCGACGTTGATCGGATAATGAATGGTGGCGGAGAACCATTCCATGAAGAACCCGCCGCAACCACCGATGATTCCACCGATCAACGTCACCAGCGGCACCCGGCTCCGCCGAAACTCCATCGCCTCCGCCAGCCCGTCAACGGGGAACGGCGAGTACGCTTCCATCCGCCGGTACCCCGCAGCGTGTGCGTGCTTCGTCGCCTCCAGCAAACCCTCCGGCCCCTGAAACTCAGCCATCAACCCGTAGAGCGGTGGTCTCGGTTTCGCTTTCATTGCCCGCCTCCGGCCGGGGTTTCCGCCGCCGCTTCTTCCTTTTCGCCAACCAACTCGCGCATTTCCGTTATCGAGATCATCGGCAACACCCGGATGAACAGAAACATCAGCGTCAGAAACAGGCCGACCGACCCCAACAACGTCGCGATATCCCAAAACGTCGGATAGTACATGCCCCAAGCCGACGGCATGTAGTCGCGGTGGAGACTCACCACCACAATCATGAATCGCTCCAGCCACATGCCGATGTTGACCACGATCGACACCGCGAACAGCACCGGGATGCTCCGGCGCATTCTCTTGAACCAGAAAAATTGCGGCGAGAGTACGTTGCAGGCGATCACGCACCAGAACACGGGAGCGTATGGCCCGAACGTCCGGTTGTAGCTCATGAATTGCTCGAACTCGCTCCCGCTGTACCACGAGGTGAAAATCTCCATCAAATAGCCGTAGCCCACCATCAGCCCGGTCACCAACAGGATCTTCGCCATGTTGTCCAGGTGACGCATCGTGATGAAATCTTCCACCCCGTAAATCTTCCGGATCGGGATCGCCAGACTCATCACCATCGCAAACCCGGAAAAGATCGCCCCGGCGACGAAATACGGCGGGAAAATGGTGCTGTGCCACCCCGGCACGATGGCAATGGTGAAATCGAAGCTCACCACCGAGTGCACCGACACCACCAGCGGCGTCGCCAGGCCGGCCAGCAGCAGATAAGCGATCTTGTACCGGTGCCAGTGCCGGGCCGCGCCGCGCCAACCCATCGCCAGAAAACCGTAGAACGCCCGCACGAACCGCTTCCGCGCCCGGTCGCGCATGCTGCCGAGATCGGGAATCAGACCGACGTACCAGAACAAGAACGAGACCGTCGCGTACGTCGAGACGGCAAACACATCCCACACCAACGGACTGCGCCACTGTGGCCACAACCGCATCGTGTCGGGATACGGAAACAGCCAGTAGAACACCCACGGCCGTCCCAAATGCAGCAACGGGAACATGCCGGCACAGGCGACCGCGAACAACGTCATCGCCTCCGCGAACCGGTTGATCGACGTCCGCCACTCCTGCCGCATCAGGAGCAAGAACGCCGAGATAAGCGTGCCGGCGTGGCCAATCCCGATCCACCAGACGAAATTGACGATCGCAAAGCCCCACGCGACCGGAATGTTGATGCCCCAAATGCCGACGCCTTTGTAGAGCAAGTAGGCGATGGCCACCTGCAACAGGAGAAAGAACGAGAACGCCGTGGCAAAAGCGATCCACCAGAACAGCGGCGTGCGCCGACTCAGCACGATCGCACTGATCTTTTCCGTTACCGATGAATACGTGTAACCCGGCGCGACGACCGGTGTCGGCGCCTCCAGCCTTTCGCTGCTCGGATGTTTTCGCTCGTCGCTCATCGGGTCGGCTCTCTCAGCCCGCCTTTTCCAGTTCGGGGTTCGGATTCCGAATCCGCGCCAGGTACGTGGTCCGCGGCCGGGTGTTCAGTTCGACCAACAGCCCATAGTTGTGCGGTTGCTCTTTTAGGGCGCGGACCCGGCTGGCTTCGTCGTTGATGTCGCCGAAGACGATGGCCTGGGTCGGACACGCCTGCGCGCACGCCGGGACGATCTCGCCGTCCCGCACCGGGCGATCGTGAAGTTCCGCGGTGATCTTCGCCGTCTGAATGCGTTGGACACAGTAGGTGCACTTCTCCATGACCCCGCGATTGCGCACCGTGACGTTCGGGTTGTACTGCAACCTCCGGCTCGGCGTCTTCACGTCGGAGAACTGCAGGAAGTTGAACCGCCGGACTTTGTAGGGGCAATTGTTCGAGCAATAACGCGTGCCGACGCAGCGGTTGTAAATCATTGCGTTGAGCCCGTCATCGGTATGCGTCGTCGCGCCGACCGGGCAGACCAGTTCGCAGGGCGCGTTCTCGCACTGCATGCACGGCACCGGCTCAAAATACGTGTCCGGCTCTTCGCGGTCGCCCTGATAATACCGGTCAATGCGCAGCCAATGCATCTCGCGCCCCCGCGCCACCTGGTCTTTGCCGACAACGGGAATGTTGTTCTCCGCCTGGCAGGCCACCACGCACGCGCCGCAGCCAATGCACGCCGTGAGGTCGATCGACATCCCCCACTTGTACCCGTCGTACGTGTACCCGGGATAGAGCGACGGCTGGTCGATTTCGTTGTGCGCGAACCGGGGATTCTTGACGAATTCCTCCACGGTCCCCACCCGCACCAAATCACGCCCGGCCATATTCTGATGATGTTGGGTGACGGACAATGGATACTGTCGCCCGGTCTTACGGATTTCCAATCCGCTGCCGAACCATGGCGCGTCCGACGTACGCAACGCGAAGGCGTTGAACCCGGCTCCCGACCCGACCCGCCCCACCTTCGTGCGACCATAACCGAGATGAACCGTCACGGTGTCGTCGCGTTGTCCGGGCAAAATCCACACCGGCGCGTCTACGGTTTGCCCCCGATAACGCAGTTCCACGACGTCCCCGTTCTCCAGTCCCATCCGCTGGGCCGTCAACGGACTGATCAACGCCGCGTTGTCCCACGTCAGCCGCGTCAGCGGTCGCGGCCACTCCTGCAGCCAACCGATGTTGGCAAAGCGCCCGTCGTAAACGCCCGGGTCCGGACGGAAAATGATCCCCATTCCCGACGCCGATTCAGGCTTGGCGGCGGCAGGCTCGATCTCGTGCAATCGAACCTTCTTCTCCGGTAACGCCGTTCCCGCAACCACGCCGTCGTGCAGCGCCACCTCCCAGAGTTTCTCGTCCGCCAGTCCGTGCTTCTTCCAGTGGTCTCTCACCACGTCGTGACTCGTCCGATCCGGTTTCCCGAGCATCGCCTCCAAAAGTTCGTGCGCGGACTTGCCGGCGTACAGCGGCGCGATCAGCGGCTGCAGGATCGACACCGTGCCGTCAAACGCCCGTGCGTCGCTCCAGGTCTCCAGAAAATGCGTTTCCGGAACGTGCCAGTGACTCAGCCACGACGTTTCGTCGTGATACAACCCCAGCCGCACCCGCAGTTTGGCCTTCGCCATCGCCTTCGCAAACGGCACGTCCGCCGGTGCGTCGTAGGCCGGGTTTCCGCCGAGAACGACCAGCAACTCCACCGTGCCGGCCTGCAAGTCGTTCACCAGTTCGCCTAACGATTCCGTCTGGTTGACCGGCCGCGCTTCGACCGGGTCCGTATACAGGACGGTGTGGCCGACGTTGCCGAGCGTGTGATTGATCGCATGCACCAACGCGTGGACGACCGGCGGTTGTTGATCGCCGGCGAGCACCAGACTCGCGCCGCGATGCGCCTGGAGATCGCGCCGGAGCGGCGCCATCCAGGAATGCGTCGGCGGGGCCCCCGCCAGTTCGCGAGCGATTGCCTCGATTTCATCGGGCCGGGCCGAAAACCGGTGGTCGGCCATCGCGCCGGTATTGGTGGGCATCGATTCGACGGCGTACAGCCGGTTCATGGCGGTCTGCCCGGCGCGCACCCGCCGCCGGTCGGCAAACTCCCGGGCGTAGCGGACCCGGCCCGGACCTTCCATGAGGAAATCGCCGTCGAGCGATACGATCACGTCGGCCTTGTCGACCCGGTAAATGGTTTCGACGATTTCGCCGAACGCGCGTTGCGCGCCGGCGCGGACATTGTCGCGATGGATCGGCTCGTACTGATGCCAGCGGGCGTTGGGGAATCTCTTCAGGATCGCGTCGATCTGGCTGGCCAGCGTCGGCGACGTGACGGTCTCGGTCAGAATCCGCAGGCCGGCGCCTTTCTTGGCAGTCTGATTGTTCATCTCGGTGCTCAAGTTGGCGAAAAACGCCGACCAGGAACTGATCTCGCCGGCCCGGGTCACCACCTGCGCCCGGTCCGGATCGTAGAGTACCAAGACCGACGCTTGCGCGAGCACGTCGGTAGAACCGCGGCTGGCCGGGTGTTGTGGATTGCCCTCGATCTTTGTCGGCCGCCCTTCGTAGCTCCACGCCAGTAACCCCATCGCGTAGCCGCCCAACGGCATTGCCGTCGCGAAAAACAGCGGTTTGCCGGGAATGATGTCTTCGGGCTGACGGACGTACGGGACGATTTTGTCTTGCGGCATGCTGCAGCCAGCCAATCCGGCCAATGCCAGCGACGCCCCCATCATTTTGAGGAACTGCCGGCGGCTGACCTCGTCCTCCCAAATGGACGCGTCGACGGGAAACTCGCGGTGCAACCACTCCTGAAACTCGGGCGTCTGCGCGCGTTCCTCCAGACTCCGCCAGTATTGTTTGCCTGCGTTCATCGGTGACACGTGTAACAATCGATGAGTTTTTTCACGTTGTACTCCTTCACGAGCCTGGCCCCGACTTCGAGTTGGTTCGGCGGCGGCTGCCAGTTGGGATCGAACACCTCGGAGCGCGGGCGGATGAATTTCTCCGGGGCCCGGTGGCAGTCCACGCACCAGCGCATGTGCAGCGATTCGGCCTGCCACGTCAGCGGCATGTCGCCGACCGGACCGTGGCAGGTGGTACAGCCGATTCCCTTGTGGATGTGAATGCTGTGATTGAAGTAGACAAACTGGGGCAGATAATCGACCCGCACCCATTCGATCGACTGCCCCGTCTGGAAACTTTTCCGCACCGGCTCCAGCATCGGCGCATCCGACCAGATCATCGCGTGACAGTTCATGCAGGTCTTGGTGGGCGGAATGCCCGCGAACGAAGAGGTCTCGACCGAGGTGTGACAGTAGCGACAATCAATCCCGTCGTCGGTGACGTGGTGCTTGTGACTGAACGGCACGGGCTGTTCGATGGGGGAGAGTTGCCGCGTGACGTAGGGCGACCGATACAGCGCGCCCGACACCCAGGCAAAAAACGCCACGAAAAAGAGCGCGCCAAAAATCGTGACCCGCGAGATCGTATTCGTGCTCGGATGAAATATCTGTGCCATCGGACTCTCGTCGGCTCATCAGCCCTGCGACGCGGCGCCGCGCGTCGGATGCATCAGGCCCCCAATTCCTGCAACGTCCGCAAAAAGGTGATCACGTCTTCGCGGCTGAGCATGCCCACCACGCGACTGTCGGTCATCACGGGAAGCTGGTTCACGCCGTCGCGATCCATCAACTGGAGCGCGTTCCACAGGCCGGTGTCCGGTTGGATGCGTTTCAACCTCTCCAGCGGGAGCATGACCTGCGCAGCCGTGGTCGTCGGCCACTCGGTTCGCGATACCCCCTTGATGCCGTGCAGCGTCATCAAGCCGACGGTGTCTTCACCGCGGTTGACGAGAAAGCAGCGCTGGCCGCCGCCGAGAATATGGTCGTCCACCAATTGTTGGAGCGTCAGGCCGGCCGGGACCGTCGTGCAGTGGCTGCTCATCGCCTGCGACACGGTATGCCCGGCCAACAGGCCCTGAAACATCACCTGGTGCACCTGGGCCGCCGCCGCGCTGTCGAGAAACCAGCCGATGAACGCAATCCAGATGCCGCCACCGAAATTGCCGGTAAACATCTGCCACACGCCCACGAAGATGAACAGGAACGCAAAGAGTCTTCCGACGTTGGCGGCGATGAGGGTGGCCCGCCGCATGTTCCTGGTCACGGCCCAGACGATGGCGCGGAACACGCGGCCACCGTCCAGTGGAAAGCCGGGGATCAAATTGAACAACACCAGCGCCATGTTGATCCACGCCAGGTATTTCGCCAGCCCCCACAACGGCTCGATGGTCGCGACCATCGGCTTCACAAACGTGAAGAGCGCCGCCAGCACGAAGCTCACAATCGGTCCCGCGATGGCGATGAGGAATTCGGCCAGCGCGCTCGGCGGTTCGGTCCCGATCTGCGCTACGCCCCCAAAGATGAACAGGGTGATGCTGCGCACCGGCACTTTGAATTGCAGCGCCACAACCGAGTGGCCCAGTTCGTGCAACAGCACGCTGGCAAACAGCGCCACCGCCGTCACCGCCCCCATCACCCAGTATAACATCGGCGGCCAGTGGCGAAACTCGGCCGGGAAATAACTGACCGCCAGCGACCATGTGATCAGGGCAAAGATCAAGAACCACGAGTAATCCAACCCGACCGGTATGCCCAGAATGTGTCCCAATGGAATCGCGTTGTGTCGTCTCATGTTGCCTCCGTTCTAACTCCCAAATATCACTGCGCGGATGACACCGTCTCCCCGCATTGGAATAGGCCCGCGGACGCCAGCCCAGCAGGCTCCACAGCCGATTTGCGAAACTTCACGGACCCGTCATCCCCGCGCGGGCTTCATCGACCTGCCCACAGCCAAAGCAGCGGATGGCGGCCCGGTCATTTCGTCGCATGGTCTTTGACCTCCAGATGAAACGCGTGGAGCACGCGGTGGAACACCGGCGTCAACAACACGCCCACCACCGCCACGAACACGATTCCGCCCACGACCGCATCGAGAATGGCGAACACCTTGCCGCCCGGCGTGCGCAGTTCGGCGATCGGACCGTTGCCGGTGATGATCAGCGCGCCTTCGAGACAGGCGTCGAGCCACGACAGGCCCTCGAGATAATGATAGCCCAACGCTCCCGTTCCAACCGCCACGGCGTCGAGCGTCACGGCTGCAATTAGAAAACCGGCCATCCGCCGCGCAAACCGCGATCGCGACAGCAACGGTTGATGATGTTGCTCAAACATTCATCCTCCTCCCGACACATACGCTCCGGTAAGGCTGTACAACAGCACGGCCAGAATGATCAGGGTCACCACCACATAGGTGACGTCGCGCTGCCACGCGAAGGCGAGCACCGAGAACGTCACCCGCGCGACCGGCGTGGCGATCAACAGCAACAACCCAAACTGGATCATGCCCCGCCGGCTCAGCGCCAAGACGTCCCTCACAATGCCCGGCACGCTCCGCAAATCCGCCGGCTCGCCCTGGAAAATCTTGTACGCAGGCGCCCGGCCGCTGAACCGGGCCAGATAGAGAATGCCGCCCAACAGCACCACCGCCGCCGCCACCAGCACGCCCACACGCAGCAGGTTGCCAAACATCCGTTCGAGAAGTTGCTCGCTGATTTGTGGTCGCCCATCTGCCATCTCAAATCCTCCCAGTCGCGCCGCAGTAAATCATCTCGACGGCCAGAACGAAAATCACCAGGGCAAACAAGTGCCGCAACCATGCCGTCGGTGCCTGAACCAGCCACCGCGTGCCCCACAGCGACCCCGCCAGCACCCCGAGCATCACCGGCGTCGACAGTACGGGATCAATGTAGCCACGATTGAGATAAACTCCAGCGCTGGCCGCGGCCGTCACCCCGATCATGAAGTTGCTCGTCGTCGTCGAGACCTTGAACGGCACGCGCATCACTTCGTCCATCGCTACCACCTTGACCGCTCCCGAGCCGATGCCCAGCAAGCCGGACAACGTCCCGGCAACGAACATCATGCTGAACCCGTACGGCACGGCGTGGACGTGGTAGGGATGCGGTCCCTGGCGCGACGGATAACTGGAATCCAATTCCAGCCATTGCGCCAACCGTTCGGAGTGAGTGCCGTCGGACAACTCGCGCCGGGGCCGGCTCGACAGGTACGCCGACCAGACCAAGACCACCCCAAACACGATGGCCACCGCCGACGTCGAGATCTTCGCCGCAAGAAATGCCCCGAACAACGCGCCGAACGTGGTCGCGATCTCCAGGAACATCCCGATCCGCAGGTTGGTGTAGCCTTCCTTCACATACGCCGAGGCCGCCCCCGACGAGGTGGCGATGACCGAGATCAGCGACGCGCCGATCGCGTACCGCATGTCGACACCGAACAACAAAGCCAATACCGGCACAATGACCACGCCGCCACCGAGTCCGGTCAGCGCCCCCAACAGGCCGGCCACCAGCGACACCAAAGCCACCGTCAGGTCAAATTCCAGCACGTTCACGGCGCGGCCCCCGGTTGGCGCGCCGAACTGGTCGACGACGACCGCACGAGAGTGTCGTCCACAAACGCCGCCACGTCGTCGTGCAGTTTCTTCAGCGAGGCCGGGTCCGTGTAAATCTGGTGGCCCGCCGGATACAATCGGAAAACCAGGTTGCTGCGCCGGCTCGGGTCCAGCCCCATGTGGTCGAAGGTGTATTTCTGGCCGAGGTAGGGCGTGGTCAGGTCGTATTCGCCGGCCGCGGCAAAGACGCGGAAATGGGCGTCGCGCGCCATCGCCTCGGCGAGATCATCGGCCACATACACGTAGCCCTGGCCATGCGCGAACCATTTCCACGCGTCGTTCACTTTCCGCGATAGAAACTCATACGGCCGGTTCGTCTCGAAGTTCAGGTCCCGGCGCAAATAATCGTTCAGTGTGGCCACGAACGGGCCGGTCACCAGAAAGAATGCCGGATCGAAGTGCGCGTACTCGCCCCGCGGCGTGACATCCACGCCGACGACCCGGCTGTCCATCAGCCCGACCGTCCGTTGCTCGCCGCGGAGCAGTTCCTTCATGAACCGCGCGGCGCTGACTCGTAGACGGCTGGTCTCGATATAGTTCGCCGAAAGCCCGGTGTACTTCGCCATTTGCTCCACGATGTGCCGCCGATCCGCCTCCGGCAGCGTGTCGCCCCTGGTCAGCGCGCCGAGGTAGTCATTCAAGGCCCATTGTTCGACCGTTGCCCGGTCGACGTCCGCCTTCTTGTGATACGCCGCAGCCGCAGCCAACGACGGGAGCGCGAGGGCAAAAGCGATGTCGTTGCCGTCGTCGTAGGAGAACGTCTGGAAACTGAGCGCCGACGACAGCAGCATCACGCCGCTGAGATTCAGGCCGGCGGCGGTTTGCAGCCGGCTGGCCAGGCCCGCCGCCCGCGTCGTGCCGTAGCTCTCCCCGGCGACAAACTTTGGCGAGAGCCAGCGCTCGTACTTCGTCACGTAGAGACGGATAAACCGGCTCGCCACGTCGATGTCCTTTGCCAACGAGTAAAACTGCTTGGCGTCCACGCCTTCGGCGGTGCGGCTGTAGCCCGTGCCGATTGGATCCACGAACACCAGATCGGTAAAACCGAGCCAGGTCTCGTCGTTGTCCACGAGCCGGTACCGTTCCGGCAACTCGGTCCCGTCGCCCGCCAGCACCACGCGTTTTGGTCCGAGCGCCCCCAGGTGCAACCACACCGAAGACGCTCCCGGCCCGCCGTTGAACGCGAAGGTGATCGGGCGACGCGAAGCGTCAGATTCACCCGCCTTCGTGTACGCGACGAAAAACAGGTTCGCCTGCGGTTTGCCGGCTTCGTCCGCCAGCGGCAGAAAACCGGCGGTCGCCGCATAATCCAGCGCGGTCCCGCCGACCCTGATCAAGTGGCGCGTGACCACCGGTTTTTCCGGCGCGGTGGCGGGCGCAGGTGGCGCATTGGTTTTTGCGGCAACCAACGCACCGCTCCAGAGGAACAGCCCGATGAATATGAATGTTTGTCGCACGCTTTCAGCCTGCCATTCTTGTTCGTCCTGGTTGTTCGCCCGGAGCGGACAGGGCCGGCTCCGGTCGAGTCTGCGACCCTATCCCTTGGAAGAAGGCTCCGCGGCCAGCCACGGGACCCTCATCCTTTCATCTGCAGCACGACAAACACGCTCGCCCCCTGGCGTTTGACCAGGAGCAACACGTTGTCTTTGTCCTTGTCCTTGACCAGCACCTGCTCAAGTTCGTCGGCGCTGGAAACCGGCTGCCGGTCGGCTTCGACGATCACATCGCCCTTTTGCAGGCCTGCCAACGACGCGAGACTGCCTTCGCTCACGTCGGTGATGACCACGCCTTTCTCGGCTTCGACGCCGAGTTGCTTCGCCAGATCGGGCGTGAGGGTCTGCACGCTCAGTCCGAGCTTGGTCAACACGTCGGCGCCTTCGGGGGACGGTCCCGCCGCCGTTGTGGTTTCAGCTTCCTGCTGGCCGATGGTGGCGGTGAGCGTCTCCTCCTTGCCGTTGCGAATGATCCCGATCTTGACCTTCGTACCCGGTGCGGTCGCCGCCACCAGATTGCGCAGGTGGCGGACATCCTCCGCGTCTTTGCCGTCATACCGCACAATCACGTCGCCGACTTTGATGCCGGCTTTCTCGGCCGGCGAATCCTTGTTGACCTGGGAAACCAGGACCCCTTTGGTCTCGCTCAGCCCAAATTGTTTCGCCAGATCCTTGGTGATCTCCTGGATCACCACGCCGAGTTGGCCGCGCGTGATCTTCTCGCCCTTGATCAGCCGCGGTAGCAACGTCTTGATCAGATTGCTCGGAATGGAAAAACCGACGCCCGCAAACTGGCCGACGCTCGTCGCGATGGCGCTGTTCATGCCCACCACTTCGCCGCGCATGTTGATCAACGGGCCGCCGGAGTTGCCGGGATTGATCGGCGCGTCCGTTTGCAGGAAGTCCTCGTAGTCGGTAATGCCCACGTCGGACCGTCCCTTGGCGCTGATGATCCCGGTGGTGGCCGTTTGGATCAGCCCGAACGGCGCGCCGATGGCCATGACCAGATCGCCCACCTCCAATGCGTCGGAGTCACCAAGCGTCACCGTTGGCAAATCGCCCGGTACCCGCCCTTTGATCCGAATGACCGCAATGTCCGTCCGCGGGTCGGTGCCGATGATTTCGGCATCGAACTTCCGTTTGTCGGCGAGTTGCACCGAGATCTCGTCCACGTCCTTGACCACGTGGTAATTGGTCAGGATGTGTCCCTGGCGGTCGATGATCATGCCCGACCCCATCCCGCGCTGGAACTGCTTGTACTCGCGCGGCTGCGCCGGCTGCTGCGGCATCTGGTTGCCGAAAAATTGACGGAAAAACTCGTCGCCGAACGGGAACGGCATCTCGAATTGCCGGAATTTCACGACCTTCTCCGAATACACGCTGACCACGGCCGGCCGCACGTGCGCGGCGACCATCGCGAACGCCTTTCCCAATTGCTCGGCCGGCGCGGTGACCTTCGGGTCCATCGGCCCAGGCTGCAGCATCCGGTCCGCGCCCGAGCGCGCCGCGATCATCAACGTCAGCCCTACCGCCACAAACAGCGCCATTCCCAGCGCCACACCAATTGCCCGTGCCTTGGATTCATTCATCTTCTGCTCCTTTCGTCTGTCCGATGAGCTTGTTGAACGTCGCCGCGTCCATCGTCTCGCGCTTCAATAACTCGTCGGCCACCGCGTCCAGTTGGTCGCGATGTTCCTTCAAAATCTCTTTGGCCTTCTCGTGGGCCTCGTCCAGGATCTTCTTCATCTCTTCGTCGATCTCGCGGGCCGTGGCCTCGCTGCAATCGCGCTGCAACGCACCGTCACCCAGCCACGGCAGGAACTGGTTGGGCTGCCGCTCCCAGTGCACCAACCCGAGGTGCTCGCTCATGCCGAACACCGCGACCATCTGCCGGGCGATGATCGTGGCGTGTTCCAGGTCGTTCTCGGCGCCGGTGCTGATCTCGTCGAACACAACTTCTTCCGCCGCGCGGCCGCCGAGCAGGCCGGTGATCTTGTCGATGAGTTCGGAGCGACTCTGAAGATACTGATCGTCCTGCGGCAATTGCAGCGTGTACCCGAGAGCCGCCCGACCGCGCGGCACGATGCTGATCTTGTGCAGCAGGTCGGCGTGTTCGCTGTACGCTGCGACCAGCGCATGACCCACCTCGTGATAAGCCACCCGCCGTTTGTCCTCGTCGCTCAAGCGTCGACTCTTGCGCTCGGGACCCGCCACAACCTTCTCCACGGCCTCTTGCAGGTCGGGCTGCGTGATCTCCCGGGCACTGCGCCGCGCGGCCAACAAGGCGGCTTCGTTGATCAGGTTGGCCAGGTCCGCGCCGGAGAATCCGGGCGTTTCCTGTGCGATCTTGCGCAGATTGCTGTCCTTGGCCAGCGGCTTGCCGCGGGCGTGCAGTTTGAGAATCGCCTCGCGACCGTCGAGATCGGGCGCATCGACCACGATCTGGCGGTCAAACCGGCCGGGACGCAGCAGCGCGCGGTCGAGCACTTCCGGTCGATTCGTCGCGGCCAGTACAACCACACCGACATTGGCTTCGAAACCGTCCATGCCGACCAGCAGTTGGTTCAGCGTCTGCTCGCGCTCGTCATTGGCCATGGCGGTGCGCACGCCGCGCTGGCGACCGACGGCGTCCAATTCGTCAATGAACACGATGCAGGGCGCGTGCGATTTCGCCTGCTGGAACAGATCACGGACGCGCGCCGCGCCGACGCCGACGAACATCTCGACAAACTCACTGCCGCTGATTGAGAAGAATGGGACATGCGCCTCCCCGGCCGCCGCGCGGGCCAGCAACGTCTTGCCCGTGCCCGGCGGGCCGACCAGCAGAACCCCTTTGGGTATCTGGGCTCCCAGCAACCGATACCGTTCGGGTTGCTTGAGGAACGTGACCACTTCCTCCAATTCTTGTTTGGCTTCCTCGCAGCCGGCCACATCGCGAAACGTGACCTTCGTGTCCTTGTCGGCTACCAGCTTGGCCCGGCTCGAACCGAAGCTCATGACCGACTGTCCCAACCCCTGCATGCGTTTCGCGAAGAACCGCCACAGCAGATAGATCAAACCGATCGGCAGGATCCAGGTCCACAGGAACTGCGACAGGAAACTGGGACGCACCCCGCTGAATTTGACATGAGCCTTCTCAAGCTCCCGCACCAAATCCGGATCCTCGACACGCTCGGTGCGGAACATGTACGCCTTGGGGTTCGCCGTGGAGACGGCGGGCTTGGCGTGCGCCTTCGTGGCGGCTTGTTCGGGAGCCGCAGTCGCTTTGCCCGTCACCGATTTCTCCGGCCCCGGCTTCGCCTCCGGGGCGGACTCGGACGGCTCAGGTTTTGTACCCGTTTTCGGCGCGGGTTTCTCGGACTCCGCCGAAGGCTTCGCGGCCGGCTTTTCTGCTTCCGCAATGGACTTTTCAAGTGCGGGTTTAACCGGTGCTTTCTCCGTTTCGGCCGGTGACTTCTTGGCCTCAGCGTGCTCTGCGGGCCTCGGCTGGATCTTGCCGTCGATGTCGTTCTCGCCAACCGCGCACTCAACTACTTCGCCGTTGGCGAGATGTTGCTTGAACTCACTGTAGGCAATGGTGTGGACGGCAACCTGCCGGAACGCCTCCTGCCACATCCACAACATCGCCAACGTCATGACCGCGTACCAGATCCACGAATGCCACTGATACGTCGGCAACTTCGGAACTGGCTTTTTTCGGTCGGTCTGAGACGGATTCATGCCTTTTCCTCTTAACAACCGCCGAACGCGCGGGTCGCCGAGACCCCGGCGTTCGTCTACTTCTTCGTCCCGCTGGATGGATGCGCGAGCGCTCGCAACACCGTCTCCACCGCGCCGGGCAGCGCATCCACGGGGTCATCACCTTCCAAGGCTTTCATGATCGGCGCCAGTTGTTCGTGCCAGATCTGGTACTGCTCGTCATGCAGAACGTGATGCACGCCCTGCCGCAGCCAGGTCGAGTGGGGACGTTCAATCAGGGCCTGCAACAACGGGGGCAATCCGTCCCGGCCCAAGGCCACCAGTGCGCGTGCCGCCAGCCAACGCACGTCGAATTTCTCGTCCTCCAACGCCTTCACCAGCGCGGGTGCCGCTGCCTGATCGCCAATTTCGCCCAATGCCTTGGCGGCCTGCCCACGTCCGTACTCGGTCGAATTCGTCAGCGCTTCCATCAACGGTTTCAGCGCAGCCTTCCCCATTGCGACCAGGGCACGGCGCGCGCGCTCCCGAACGGTCGCTGACCGATCTCCCAGGTCAACGATCAGAGCCGGAATTCGAAGAACCTCATTCTCTGCAGCCGACCCCAGTGGGGCGTTGGGCTGCCCCTGCCGTTCGTTGTCCCAGTACCCCGGTCGCCCGTAATGCTCGAACAACCGCTCTTCGTAGCTGCGATCCACCCGTTTCGATGGCTCAAACGCCGGACTGTTCTTGATGGATTCCCGGGACAAATCCACGAACACCTCCGATTTGTCCCAACTCACCCGCTTGATCCACGCCGGAAACACCAGCACGCTCTTCCCCGGCAACCAATTCTGGGTGTTCACGACGACATAGCGTATGGCCCACGTCTCGTCTTCGACGATAAAGTCCTGCACATGCCCGATTTCGCCGTCGCTGGCCCGAATATGGTAGCCGGTCACTTCGCCGGTGCTCCGCAGATGTGGGTCGCCCGCAGCCGACTCGGCCAGAGCGTTCTGTTCGCGCGCCGTCGATGGCAAATGCGTGGGAACGGGATATCCGACACCGACATACGGCTCCAATCCCCAGTAGACCGGCCAACCGTAGTACGCGTGCAACTCGGCCTCGTGCTGACGGGAAACAGATTTGTCGGTATCAATGCCCGGGCTGTTCTGCACCTGTTGTTTCGTCAGGTCCACAGGGAACAGCCGCGACTTCCAATCGGGTTTCTTCAAGGCGGCGGTCGAGATCAACACGAGACGCCCGGAAAGCCATCGGCCCGTGTCGACGACCACGTAGCGGATGGTCCATCCGTGATCGTCGAAATAGAACTCCCGGACGGTTCCAATGTTACCATCCTCGGCGCGGACTGTGCAGCCGACCAAGCGGCTGAGACGGCGTTTCATAATGGCTCCTCGTTACCTGCCAGGCTTGGTTGCCTGCCCCACCACGGATTCCGACAGCGGCGCACTGACGCCGGGAGGTATCCCCGCACGGCCACTCTTGGCTCGGGACACACATCCCGGTCCGCCCGCGCGACCTAACGTCGGCCCAGACCAGAATGCTCCGTCGCCGAACGGACCGGCGACTCGTCCTCGCCCTAATTGACCACCCTCGTCGGACACGCGGCAATCATCCGGGTTGTTCCCCCCGACTTAAAATATCGCCGCGTGCACCAACTCGACAACCGACGCGCGGGCCCTCCGGCCCGTTCGTGGCTCAGGCTGAGGCAAATTGGCAAGTTCGCGAACCGGCAGTTGCATCAGTTCGTACTCGGCCTGCAGCCAGTTGTCGATGTCGTGGCCAGGCTCGCAATCGCTCTCCACATAAAGCTGATACGCTCTCGCCGCGATCTGTTCCTCGCTGGGACGTTTGTGCGTCACGATTCCATCCCTCCTCCCGTTTTTTGTCGTCCACCTCCGCGGCCAACTCGCTCTCCAGCGCTCGCGTCCATCCGCCAAATGACACGATGCCTCGACACCCCGAGGATTCCCCCGCCCCCAATTGCTCCGCGACTCGATGGCAAATAAATAATTCCACGCAAAACTCGTTTCTGTCAAATGCCGGAGACACTCAAGACCACGCACTCCGCTTGACCTGCAACCGGTCGCGCACGCCGGTCGCGCCGCTCTTGTGCGCATCCCGGTCAGCCTCGCCATAGGCCAGCCAGCTGTCGACCGTGCCCGTCAACGTCGCCACGCCGTCGCGCACCGTCACGGTAATCTCACCCCTGTCAACGAACGGACTCCAGAAGAACGCCTTTTCGATGTCTTTCTTGATCTGCGCGTCGGTCTGGAGCTGCGGGAGCCTCATGTGGCGGGATTCGTAGCTCGGCGAATTGTAGTCGTAATATGAGGGATTGTATTCCAGTTCGGTCCTGAGATGGTTTCGGATCTCAACCACTCCCTTGGTTCGCGAAGCGACATCCTGTGCTTCCATCCTTTGGAACGCGGAATCGACCCAGCCGCCAAGATAGGCCGCGTGGTCGATCACCGCCGCTTCGATTCTGGAACCAGCCAGGCGCGGATCACGAACGATTGCTGCCTTCAAGTCCGCCTCGGTGGCCGCATCGCTCGGCTGATCTTTGGGGAGCACTCTGGCAACGTCATCCACCCACGACACCCCCACCGTATCCCGTGCGTCTCGCTCGGCCGCCGTCTTCGCCTTCAGGTTGCCGACCGTTCCGCTGAGCGTAACCGCTCCGGCTTCGACTGTCACTTCGGGAGGGAACGGCCAAACGCGCGGATCCCGATGAAAAGCTGCCTGCATCGCCCGCTTGATCTCATCGTCAGATCTGATGACGTACTTGTATTTCCGGCGGCTTTGGTCCCGGGCCCACGGATCAACCGTGAGTTGGTTGCCATCGACGGACAGGACCCCGTTCACCCACGCATCCTCAACCGCGCGCCT
>DATJBF010000056.1:0-16014 GCA_035515475.1 Verrucomicrobiia bacterium | reverse complement strand
ACTAAAACGCGCGGCCTGAACCGCGCCGCGCCGCCGCCCCTCTCCCCCCAGGGGCGGCGGGAAGGCACGACAACCAACAACAACCAGAAGCGGACAGATCACTTGTTACAACAAGCGGCCAACTTCACATGTTATTGACAGAAGAAAATGAAAAGAAGCGAAAAAACAGAAGACGATACTTCGATCCGGCTTTTCAGATTGAATGGTCCGCGCCAAGCCGGGACGGAATTGGCAGGCAACGGCTAAGTTTGGAGCTTTCCCTAATACGGTTCCGAATGTTTCTCGTGGTCGTGCCAGTTCTGCGTGTATTTCTCAGCAGTTGCCTTGTCCTTGATCACAAGGAGATTCTCCGCGTTGCGCTCCTCTACCGACCTTGTAAAGTTGAGACTGCCCGTGATGACCACCTCGCCATCGATGATCATAACCTTATTGTGCGCAATCGCGTGTTGGGGGTCGATCAGGGTTCGGATGCCGGCCTTCGTGAGAGTACCAGCTTCGGTGTATCGGTCCTTCCGTTGGCCCTTATCGAGGATCGCCTGGACTTGTACGCCACGCTTTTGAGCGTTCACAAGAGCATCGGCAATTGGCTTCGACGAAAAGGTGTATGCTTGAACCAACACACTCTTCTTGGCTCTGTTCAGCTCAGTGACAATGGTGTCGATACAGCCTCCGGGCGGTGTAAAACAAACGCGTATCTCGGGACAGTCTCCTGCCGCAACAGCAAAGCTCGTTGATACAAGCAGAAGGGCGAGCCACGTCGAGACCCGTTTCATACTCGGCGTTTAATCGTTCTACTGCAGGCTGTCAAACAGATTCAGGACCCGCCAAACCTTGTCGCATATCGCTCCTTGTTGCCTCGGAATTTCTGAAGGTGAATTCTGGAAAGAGATGAAGTACGTTTGTTTCGTTGGCAGATTGAGGAATACAGGCACCCTGCCCAGATTGGACTGTGCTCCTCTTCGGAGTCGACACGAGCAAAGCGCGGCTAATGAAAATCTAGTGGTATCCACGTATGGTATCCACTGCCACGCGCGGAATTCACCACATGAAGGTAGAATCACCTGCAACCGCTTGCAAACACTGGCGTAGGAGTTGGAGGCGGGTGTGAGAATCGAACTCACGTTAGGAGTTTTGCAGACTCCCGCCTTACCACTTGGCTAACCCGCCCACCGAACGCGAGCCCAAATTATCACGCGTCCGACACCAACGCCACAGGAAAAATCTGCTGGCACCCGCGTCCCGCGCCACTATACTGACGGGTCCATGACGGAGCCACTGAAGAAACTGTCGATCTTGATCCCGGTTTTCAACGAGGTGCAAACAGTTGCGGAAGTCGTTCGTCGGGTGCGCACGGCGGATTCGCGCGGATTGGAGAAGGAGATCATCATCGTGGACGACGCGTCGATCGATGGCACGGGCACCATTCTCAAGAAGCTCCCGCACAACGCCGACATCAAAGTGTTCTCGCATCCCCGCAATCGCGGCAAGGGCGCAGCCCTGCGTACCGCCTTGCAGCACGCGACCGGCGACATCGTGCTCATTCAAGACGCGGACCTCGAATACGACCCCGTCGATTATCCCAAGCTCCTCCAGCCCATCCTCGACGGTCGCGCCGACGTCGTCTACGGCTCGCGGTTTGCCGGTGGAACGCATCGCGTCCTGCTGTTTTGGCACTACACGGCCAATCGCGTCCTGACATTGCTGTCCGACATGCTCTGCAATCTGAACCTGACCGACATGGAAACCTGTTACAAGGTCTTCCGCCGTCAATGTCTGGACGGCATGAAGCTCACTTCCGAGCGATTCGGCATCGAGCCGGAGTTGACCGCCAAGCTGGCCCGCCGCCGCTACCGCTTCTACGAGACCGATATCAACTACGCCGGCCGCGATTACACCGAGGGGAAAAAGATCAACTGGAAAGACGGTCTGGCGGCCCTGTGGTTCATTTTCCGTTACCGATTTTTCGATTAGCGGGAATCGCCGCCACCCACTCGCCGATAACCTTCCGATATTCTCCAGCTACGTCGCGCCAGTAGCCGCCATGTCCGCCATCCCGGAAGATGTGACACTGCGTCGGCCCACGCAGCGCGGCTGCCACCCGCCGCGCCTCGGCGGGCATGACCCATGGATCGTGCGCGCCATCGAGCACCAGCGCGGGACAAGTCACGGCAGCGGCATAGGATACCGGATTGTGCTCGAAAGCATTGAATCCATGTTGCACGCCGCCCCAGAACACAAGCAATTCCGCAAACGGGAACGCAGGTAACCCCATCCAGTGGTACCGGTGCCCCACCGTCGTGAGCAATTTGTCAAAGGGACACTCCAAGATGATACCGTCGGCGGTCACGCCTTCCTTCGCAATTGCTCGCAAGACCGCGGCCGCGCCCATTGACTGGCCAAACAGAAGGAGATGTTCCCCGGGCCATTCCCGACGGGCCCAACTCGCCGCCGCCGCCACGTCTTCGGCCTCGCACCAGCCGAGCGTCGTCATCAATCCTTCCGAACCTCCGCTGCCTCGAAAATCTACGAGCACGGTTCGCCAGCTCAGGTCGTGCAGTACGCGGGCCTCACCCAGCAGTGACTGCCGTGAATCCGCATAGCCGTGAAACATCGCCACCACTCCGCGCTCCGGCGCAGCGGGTATGTCCCACGCCTCCAACTTCACCCCGTCGCGGGCCCGGAAGGTGACCGTTCGTGCCGGTTGCGGAAAGTCCGGTTGCACCACGCCGACTTCCGGCTTGGGAATCTCTACGCCCTGAGAAAGTACGACGAGCTTGCCGAGCAGGGAAAGTCGTTGGGGCGATTCCGTGCGGGAGCCCGCGGGCACAAAGTGCGTCATCCGCCAGGCATGGTGATAAGCGATCGAGTTCAATGCGGCAAACAACCCCAGCGCGGTGAGCCCCAAAATTAGCAACCGCCGCCGGTCGACCTGGCGCTTCGCCGCCATCACACCTTGCTGGAAAACGAGCGGAGCCGGTCGATCAGTTTCGGGAGCACTTCCAGAATGCAATCGACGTCTTTCGCCGTGTTGCTCGTGCCGAACGAGAACCGCACCGCCGCCCGCGCCAGTTCGTGCGGCAAGCCCATCGCCTTGAGCACGTGGGATGGTTCGAGCGATCCGACGGCACAGGCCGAGCCGCTCGATACTGCAATGCCTTCCAGATCGAGGCCGAGTAACAAGCCCTCCTCCTCGCACCCCTCGAAGCTGAAGTTGATCGTGTTCCCGATGCGTTGCTTCGGGTGACCGTTCCGATGGGCGCCGGGAATGCGTTCCGCAATGGCCGCGCCGAGCGCTTCCGTGAGATCGAATAAACGGTGCTGTTCTTCGCCCATTGTCGCGGTTGCCAGTTCCGCCGCCTTCGCCAGGCCCACAATCGCCGCCACGTTTTCCGTGCCGGCCCGCCGGTCGTTCTCGTGGCTGCCGCCGAATAGCAACGGATCGATTTTCGTGCCGCGGCGAATGAACAACGCGCCGACGCCTTTCGGTCCATAGAATTTGTGCGCGGCAATGGAAAGCAAATCCACGCCCCAATCGTTCACGTTCACGGGCTGCTTGCCGAACGACTGCACCGCATCGGTGTGGAACGCCACCCCGCGTTCGCGGCAGATCGCGGCGAGTTCTTTCACGGGCTGGATCGTGCCCGTCTCGTTGTTGGCGGACATGATCGAGACCAGCACGGTGTCGTTGCGGATCGCCCGGCGCAGATCATCCGGGTCAACCAGGCAATCGCGGGTGACGGGCAGATACGTCACGTCGCATTCGCCGGTCTTCTCCAAATACTGGGCCGGATGCAGGACTGCGTGATGTTCAACGCTGCTGATGAGAATGTGTCGGCTCCCGCGCCTGCGGGACGCCCGCGCCGCTCCGAACACGGCCATGTTGTCCGCTTCGGTGCCCCCGCCCGTGAAGACCAGTTCGCTCTCGCCGCACCCGAGCAACTTCGTCAGCCGTACGCGGGCATCGTCGATCGCCGCCCGCGCTTCCCGGCCGAAGACATGCACACTGCTGGCGTTGCCGTAGTGCTCCCCGAGATACGGCAGCATCGCCTCCAGCACTTCCGGAGCAAGTGGTGTGGTGGCGTTGTGATCGGCGTAGACTTTTCGCATTTTGGTGTAGCGGCGCTTCTTGCGAAGCACCGTGGAAATTGTCCGCGCTTCACAGAAACGCGGCTACAACCACATCGTTATCCCGTTGCGTGTCCGACCATCTTCTCGCGGTCTTTCGCGGCGGTTTTCATCATCGTCTTGCCGCCTTCCTGATAAACCACGGTGTTGGGCGGCACGGACTCCAACAACCACACGTTGCCGCCGATGATCGAGCCCGCGCCGATGGTCACGTCGCCCAAAATTGTTCCGCCGGCGTAGATGGTGACGTTGTCCTCGATGTTCGGGTGGCGCTTGATGCCCTTGACGACCCGGCCTTGTTCGTCCTTCGGAAAACTTTTCGCGCCCAGCGTCACGCCCTGGTAAATCTTGACGTGCTGGCCGATCACCGTCGTCTCGCCGATGACCACGCCCGTGCCGTGGTCGATAAAGAAATGGGGGCCGATCTGCGCCCCCGGGTGGATGTCGATGCCGGTCTTGTTGTGCGCCCACTCGGTCATGATCCGGGGAATCAGCGCCACGTGTCGCTGGTAGAACAAATGCGCCATGCGTTGCACCGCCACCGCTTCGATGCCGGGGTACGCCAGAATGATCTCTTCGTTGCTCATGGCCGCCGGGTCGCCTTCGTAGGCCGCCGTGACGTCCGTCTGCAAGATCGCCCGCACGCCCGGCAACGACTGCAGGAACTCCTGCGTCACCCGCGCCGCCGTGCCGGCCAGGTCATCGCGGTCGCAGTGCTCGCACGGCCGGTATTCCAGACTCTTGTGAATCTCGTTCTCCAGCCGCCGCGCCACCGAGGAGGCCAACTCCGAAGTGTATTCCGCCAGTTGGTTGGAGTGGATCGGGTCCTTATCGTAGAACCCCGGGAAAACCAACCGCAGCAGGTCCCGCGTGATCTCCACCACCGCATCGCGCGACGGCAAGTTGGCGCCGTCGAGATGGTTGATTCCGCCATACTTGTGGAATGAATCCACCAAACTATCGACAATCTGTGCCAGCTTCTTTGCCATAGCGCCGACAATTTAACCGGGAACCCCCGCAAATTCACGCGAATTGTTCGTCACAGGAAATCGCGTTGACCCGTGTCACGACGCCCGGTACAGTCGCACTTGAGCAACGGGCGCGGACGGCTCGGGCAGTGAACCGCCCGAAGAACCGGGTTTAATGAACGATTGACATGCAAATTCCTGACTGGCTCGGGTACAAGGCGTTGAGAGTGTTCCTCCTGCTGAACCCGTTGATTTACGTGGCCGGGCTGGCTATTTCGATTTGGGCGTGGCGGGCCACCCGGAAGACGGGGTATATCATCGTGGCTCTGTATTTCGTCCTGGCGGTGTTGGGGAAGAGCTTTCTGCCGTTCCTCCGCGTGACTTCGGATTCACCAAGAACCGTCGCGCTGACGCCGCAACAGCAGCAAGAGTACACCCGGGAGATGACGGCGACCGATAAGCGGTATTTTCCGGCGGGCCATCCGGTTACGCGGACCGTGGTTTTCCCGCTGGGTTCGCTCGTGTTGGTGGCTGGCCTGTGGGTCCTCGCGAAACGCGACGTAAAACACCACGCGGAACTCACCACTTCAACCACGGCCGCTCCGTCCCGCCCGGCGGCCTGAACTCGCGGTTAGACGAACTCCGCAGCCACTTCGTCGGCGAAAAGAATCCCGCGCTTCGTGGGCGCGAGACGGCCGCTGCGCCACTGGACGAGTTCCGCCGAGAGGAGTTCGGCAATCTGTTTGTCCCAGCGGCCCCGGACGAGTTCGGCGGGCACACCCGCATTCATCCGCATCCCGAATGCGGCGCGTTCGGCGGCGCGCAACTCGGGCGTCAGTTGTTCTTCGTAGGCAACTGGAATGCGGCGCGCCCGGCGGTCGCGCCCTGCCAACGACCCGATGTATGCGTCAATATCCGGCACGTTCTGCCACCGATGATTGCCGACGGTCGAACACGCGCTCGGGCCGAGGCCGAGATAGTCTTTGCCCTCCCAGTACGCAATATTGTGCCGACACGCGCGGCCGGGTTTGGCGAAATTACTGACTTCGTATTGGCGATAGCCCGCGGCGGTAAGCGTCTCCATGCCCGTCTCGTACAGCGCGAGTTCCAACTCGTCGTCGGGGTGGATCGCCCCTTCCTGAAGCAGCGACCAAAAATGCGTGTCTTCTTCGAGGATCAGGCAATAGGTCGAGATATGTTCCGGCTGCAGTTCGATCGCGCGACGGAGCGTGGTCCGCCAATGCTCCATCGTTTGCCCGGGCAAACCGAACATCAAATCCAGGTTGACGTTCCCAAAACCGGCCCGGCGCAGTTTCTCGTAGGAGGCGACGGCCGCGCTGACGGTGTGGATCCGCCCGATTCTCTTCAGCAGGTCGTCATCGAGTGCCTGCACGCCCATCGAGATGCGGTTGACTCCGAATTCGCGGAACAACTTCGCTTTCTCCGACGATACCGTGGACGGATTGCATTCGACGGTCCATTCCGAGGGGCTGGAGTGCTGGAGTAATGGAGAAATGGAAGACAGCATCCGCCGCATCAGTGGTGCCGGCAGAAGGCTCGGGGTGCCGCCGCCGAAGAAGATCGTGGTGGGCTGCAAATCAAAACTCGTGGGAGCGACTTCCCGGTCGCGACCAGGTCGATCCAATCGCGGCGGGGATGCGAACGAATTCAACTCGTTGATTACCGCGTCAGTGTAATCGCCCATCTTGGCGGCGCTGCCGGCTTCCGAGTAAAATGCGCAGTAGTCACACTTCGCCGCACAGAAGGGTACGTGCACGTACAGATGCTCGACTTTGCTCGCTGCGGTTTGCATACTTCCAAGAGCCAGAGTAGTCGACTCGGGGATGGCAAACAAACCACAAATTGTCCTGGCAAGCGCCTCGCCGCGGCGAGAACAGCTGCTGCGCGAGATGGGGCTGCGATTCATCGTGGTCCGACCCGATACGGTCGAGGAGGAACTCACGGGGGCCGCGCCCGACGTGTTGAGCATGCAAAACGCGCAGCGCAAAGCGCGCGCCGTGGCGCGACGACATCCGGACGCGATGGTGATCGGCGCCGACACGATGGTCGTCCTCGACGGAAGGATTTTTGGGAAACCGCGCGATCCCGCCGAGGCGGGACGAATGTTGGAACAACTTTGCGGCCGCGCGCATGTCGTCATCACCGGCGTTTGCCTGCTGCATCGCGCGCTCGACGCCGAATTAACGTTTGCCGACACGACCCGCGTCTGGATGCGGCCACTGGATCGGGCGCAGATTCAAGTGTACCTCGGCAAGATCAATCCGCTCGACAAGGCCGGCGCGTACGCCATCCAGGAACACGGCGAAGGCATCGTCGAGCGCATCAACGGCAGTTACACCAACGTCATGGGACTGCCGACGGAACGGCTCCGGGCCACGTTGGAACGGATCGGATGGTAGACCCGCCGCGGCAGTTGATGGCGGCCGGCAATCTGCTATCATTTGTTCGCAAGTGACAACGCGCGAAAACATTCCAGTCGAAGTCGCCTTGCTGGTGTCGCTGCTGTTGCACGTAATGGCGTTCGGCACCTGGCAGTACCGTGAAACGCTGGCGCGGCTGCCGGTGTTTTCTTCCATGGCGAAATTGTTGCAGGCCACCCATCTGCCCACCGTGTCGCCCGCGCGCCATCAAACCATTACCTTTGTGGAACTGGAGGAGCCGGCCGCCAAGAAACCACCAGCGCCGCGAGAAAAAGAAACCGAAACGGCGCAGCGGTTCATGGAAACCGACGCATCGCACGTCACGGGCGCGAAACCCAAGGCGGCCAAGTATTATTCGGACAAATCGACCGTGGCCGCAAATCCGCACAACCCGACCGGCAAAGAGGGCGAGACACCCTATCTCCAAGGCACGGAAACCCGCGCACCGAGCACGGTCGACGTGCCAACGCCGTCGGGAGTGTCGCAGCCGCTGATCGTCCAGCACGGCTCGCACGGGGCACCGGCCAGCGCCGCAAAACCGGCGCCGCCGGCATCGCCGCGAACGGCGCAGGCGCCGTCGCCTCAACCCAAAGCGCTGGAACAACCGCCAGCGGTCGCGCCGCAAGGATTGAAGATCGTCGAGGAAGAGAAACTCGCGATGGCACCCCGTCCGGCGGGGCGGCCGGAACTTGCCGATGGCGGCGCAGCGCCCGAATCATCCCCGGCGCTTGCTTCGCCCGGAGCGCCCGCGGTCCCGTCGGTCGTCACCGAACCGGGCACGCCGGGCCGCGAGATTGTGGCGGCAAAGGCGCATCTGACGGCCATGGGTGTCTCCCGCACGGGCGTGGCGGCATTCAACGTGGCAGAAAGCCCGTTTGGCGCGTACGACAAAAAGATTATCCGGATCGTGCAAAGCCGCTGGTATGCACTGATCGACCGGCTGGGGATGTACGAGCGGGCGGGAACCGTGGCCGTGCACTTTTACCTGTTGGACGACGGCACGCTGCTGACCGACCAAAAGGGGCATGTGATCATGGAAGTCAAGGAGAACACCGCGGGAGATTTTCCGGCGTTGATTTGTCAAAAGGCTATTGTAGACTCGGCGCCGTTCGATTCGTTGCCCGATAATCTGCGGGCGCTGGTCGGGAAGGAACCGCGCGAAGCGAGTTTCACCTTCTATTATTGACGGAGGAGGTATTGTTCATGCCGCAATGGTTCTTACGAGGTGGAATTGCCATGTGGCCGCTGCTGGTTTGCTCGGTGGCGGGCCTGGCAATCATCTTGGAACGCGCCTGGGCGCTGCAGCGGCGGCGGATCATTCCTCCGACACTCGCCGACGCGATCGAGAAGCAACCCGTCACGCCCGAGCAGACCGAGATGATCCGGGCGTTGAGCGCGGAGGACGACTCGGTGCTCGGCGTGCTCGTCCATGCGGTGTTCGCGCACGCCTCGCTGCCGAAAGCAGAGAACGTCGAAGCGATGCAGGCGTTGGCGCGCCAGATTGTGGGCCGGATGGAACGTGGCCTGACCACGCTGTCACTGATTGCGGAACTGGGCCCGCTGCTGGGCCTGCTCGGCACGGTCATTGGCATGGTGCAACTGTTTGAGGACGTGGCCAAGAAAGGTCTCGGCGATCCGACGGAGGTTTCCCACGGGATCTATCAGGCTCTGACTGCCACCATGACGGGCCTCAGCATCGCCATTCCCGCGTTGATCGCCTACATGTACCTGCGCCGCCGCATCGAGGTGCTCGTGCTCGAATTGGAGCGGCACACCAACGAACTGCTCTCGCGGCTGTACCGCGGCTAACCTCGACCGCGTCGATGCGCATCTTCGAACCCAGCAAATCGCACCGGCCACCGTCGATCCGCCTGATCAATCTCGTCGACGTCCTGTTCATCTTGTTGATCTTTTTCATCGCCACGACGACGTTTCGCGCCACCTCACCCACCGCGGTGAAACTCGCTCTGCCGGAAGCGAAGACCGCCCGCGAAATCGGACGGGAGAAGATTGCGCGCGTCTCGATCGCGGTCAGCGCCGACGAGACCGTTTACCTCGACAACAAACAGGTTCCGCTCAGCGCGCTGGAGGGTATGTTGCGTGAGGCAAAGTCGAGGGACCCCAAAGTGCAGGTGCAATTCTCCGCCGACCGGTCCGTCAGTTACGGGACGGTCGTGGCCATCGTCGATGCGGCGCGGGCGGCGGGGATTTCCGATCTCACGGCCTTTACGAAGAAACCGTCGAAGTGACGCGCCTGCAGCAAGCGTGTCATCCTGAGCTTGCCCCGAACGTCTTCGGGGCGAGCGAAGGATCTCAGCCAGCCGCAGCCCGGCGTTTTCGGCGAACCGGGAAAACAACAAGGGCGGCCAGGTACTGCCCGGCCGCCCCTGACACTTCCGAACTCGTACGAATTATCGGGAGCCGAGGATTGCGTCCTTGGCGGCTTTCGCCACGCGGAACTTCACAACGCGTTTGGCTGGAATCTGAATTTGCTCGCCCGTGGCCGGGTTGCGGCCGATGCGGGCCTTGCGGTCCACCAACACCAACTTGCCCAAGCCGGGAATCGTGAAGGTGTTCTTCGCTTCCTTATAAGCGAGCTTGACCAATTCATCGACGAACTGGCTCGCCGCCTTCTTCGAGACACCGGTCTTCTCCGCCAGACGGCCGAGCATTTGTGACTTCGTCATCTTTGCCATAAATCTGCTCCTTTTATCTCCTTGGTTTAGGGTTTGGCGGATACTACAAGACGGACCAAACGCTTGCAACTATTGATTTTTCAGGGGTCCGGCGCACTCAGCGGGCCAGGAACGGATTCGTCTGACGCTCCTCCCCGATGGTCGTGACCGGTCCGTGTCCGGGAAACACGCGCACGTCATCTCCCAGCGGCAACAGCTTGTCACGAATCGCCGTGATCAACATCTCGTGATCTCCCCCGGGCAAATCGGTGCGGCCAATCGATCCCGCGAACAGCACGTCGCCGACAAACGCGGCGCGTTCTTTTCGCTCGAACAGCACCACGCTACCGGGACAATGGCCGGGACAGTGGAGAATCTCAAAGTTCAAATCACCGGCAGGGAACGGTTGACCTTCCTCCAAAAAAAAGTCCGGCGTCGTCGGCTCGACATCGAGCTTCAGACCGAAAAATTGCGTCTGCGGAATCGTCAGCAACGGTGCGCTGTCGCGGTGGATGCCGAACTTTGCGCCCGTCCGGCGCACCAACTCCGCATTATCGAGAAAATGGTCCCAGTGGGCATGGGTATTGATGAGATAGACAATCGGTGTGTTCCATTCGCGGGCCCGTTCCACCATCCGGACCGCGGCGCCCTGCGGAGCGTCGATCGCCAGCGCCTGGCCGCCGCGATTGTCGGCGACCAGATAGCCGTTGGTCGCGACCGGACCCGCTTCAAAGGTCTCGACGATCATTCAGCGCTGTCCGAAGCGAAGATCCGGGACGGCTCCGGTGCTACTTCTCATCCTCGTCCTCATCGTCCTCGTCGTCCTCGTCGTCTTCCAATTCTTCCTCGTCCAAATCCTTGTCGTCGAGGTCTTCCGTGTCTTCCGAATCGCTCAAATCAAAACCGCACGTGGGACAGCGCAGATTGTTCCGACGCAATTCCTCGGGGTCCGTGTCCACGTTGCAATTTGGGCAGGTAATCTCTTCCATCCCTCGTTCCTCCTCCTTTCCGCGTCCTTGCACCGCAACAATAGTGAAAATCTTCCCGCACGCAAGCGCGATTTATCGTCAAGGCGGCCCCCAACGCCCCCCGCTTGCCGATCCAGTTCCGAGTCGTTTTCGCGGCAGCGGGAGGGGGTCTTTCGCCCGCTGGCATTGGTGTCTCGCCCCCGTCGCATGGTGGCGACGCCCCGAGCGCTCACACCCGGGTTTTCTTCTTCTCATTTGCTCTGGCAAATCTGACGGAGCCACGTTATTTTTCGGGCTTGGACGGCCGCGGTGATCTGTCGGTCAGGACAGGCGAGATGAATCTGAGCTTCGGTTACAACACAAACGGGTTCGCGCATCACAAGCTGGAGGACGCGCTGGAGGTCATCGCCGACTGTGGTTATCGGGGCGTGGCGCTCACGCTGGACAATTACCACTCCAATCCGTTCGCAGCCGAACCGCCGGACCTGGTGCGTCTGCGCCAATTGCTCGACAAACTGCAACTGCGGGTCGTGATCGAAACCGGCGCGTGGTACCTGCTCAATCCCCAGCGCCCGCATTACCCGTCACTCGTCAGCAGTGAGGGGCGCCCGATTCGGTTGGAATTCCTGAGGCGCGCCGTGGACATTTCGGCTGAGTTGCATGCCGAGTGCGTCAGTTTTTGCTCGGGCGCTCCCGATCCCGAGGTGCCGGAGCATCAGGCGTGGGATTGGCTCGTGACCGGTTGCCTGCAATTGGCCGAGCACGCCAAACGCCGTGGCGTCCAATTGTCGTTCGAACCCGAGACGGGGATGCTCGTCGACGACATGGCCAAGTTCCAGGTGCTCAAGAAACACATCACCAGCGCTCGCTTTGGTCTCACGATGGATATCGGCCATGTGTTTTGCACCGAGACCGCGCCGTTCCGCCAGGTCTATGGGAAGTTCGCCAATCTCGTTCGCAACATTCACATCGCGGACATCCGCGACCGCAAGCCCGAGCACCTGATGATCGGCGAGGGCGAATTGGACTTCGGCGCGATTCTCCGCGTGCTCAGCGACAATAAATACATGGGCTTGATCAACGTCGAACTGCCGCGCGACAGCCACCGGGCACCCGATGCTGCCCGTCGCGCCTTTGAGGCTTTGGATGCGAGCTGCCGAAAGATCGCGGCATCCGCGGCCCCCGATGCCGCCAAGCCCGCCCCCTCAGCGTCGCACTGAAGAAAAACTTCTTGTCAGGTGGATGGGTTTGGCTATAGTCGATATGGACTTTTGGAGGCGTCCATCATGAATACTGCACGTTCTATGGTTCCCGTTGCGCTGGCGGCGTTGGTCATCACCGCTTCTTCACTGCTGGCCGCTCCTTGCCCATCAATCGAGTCGGCCTGTGCGTCGACTGCCTACCAGAAGGTCGACGCGTTGCTTGGCCAGAAGATTGTCACCGACCGGCTCGAGACGATCGGCGTTAGCCCGGCACAGGCCCGCGCGCGGGTATCACAACTCACCGAGGAGCAACTGCAGCAACTGGCCGCCCAGGCCGACATGATTCAGGCGGGCGGAACCATCCAGGGCGGCGACGTGAATCGTCTCGGCCCGCTCGACTACTTGTGGCGCCAAGTGTGCATGTTTTGCCTGAACGTGTATCATTTCGTATTCACCTGGGATCCTTCACAGCGGCCATACTGAACTATTGTTCGCCTTGACGGCCTGTTCCCGAGACTTTCGGAACAGGCCGTTTTTGTTATAGTGACCGCGTGAAACCCAGCGCGGCGTCTTTCGCGGGAAACGAACTGCTTTTCGGGCGCGACACCACAGCGTTTCTCACCAGCGCGGAACTGACGGGCGACTCCGCCGTCACCCTCTACCGCCGGGTCGACGGCAAGCTCACGACTGAAACCCAGCCATTCCTGCCGTTCCTCTGGCTCGCCGAGCAGGTCTTTCTGCAAGGGTTCGACCGCAAAGTCGCCTACGTGCCGCTCGACGGCCACGGTGTTTTCAAGTTCCTGGCGCAGTTCCAGTCGTGGACGGATTTCCAGCGGGCACGCAAGTTTCTCGGTCCCGCCGCCGGCTTTGCCGTCAACGATCCCGTGCAACAATATCTGATGGCGACGGGCCGCACGTCGTTCAAAGGGATGCGATTCGATCAGCTTCAACGGCTCCAAATCGCCAGCGTGACGAACCGGGCCGGCGCGGTGCAGGCCCTTCAACTCGGCGACAGCCGTGGTTGGCAGCAGGAACTCACCGGCGCCGAACCGCAAATCCTCAAGAAGTTCGTCGAGATCGTTCGTGAGCGCGATCCCGACGTGCTCGAAGGCCACGACGTGTTCCGGGTTACACTGGAAAAGCTCTCGGCCCGCGCCCGGGCCTGCAAAGTCCCGTTAAAACTCGGACGCGATGGCTCGACAATTCGCGCCCGCCAGTCGCGCGTCCAAATTGCCGAGCGTACCATCCAGTACCCGAAATATGAGATCCATGGACGCCACGTTGTCGACACGTTCTTGCTGACGGTGTTCTACGACGTGTCGACGCGCGAGTTGGAGAGCTTCGAACTTGGCGAGGTCGCCGCGCACTTCGGTGTCAACGAGTCGGGCGCCGTCGCGGTGCGGAAGATCAGCGATCTGCTCAGCCCGAGCTACTTCGTCCAGGCACAGATTTTCCCGTACGGCTATCAGGACGTCGTCGTGCGCGGCAACGCGACAAAGATCGACGCGTTGTTTCTTCGGGAGTACCTGCACCAGCGCCACAGCGTCCCGCAATTCAGCGAGCCGCGTCCGTTCGCGGGTGGGTACACGGACGTCTTTCACGAAGGCGTCATCCGCAACGTCTGGCACTGCGATGCGCAGTCGCTGTATCCGTCGTTATTGATCGCGTTCGATATCAAACCGGGCCGGGACGAACTCGACCTGTTCCTGCCATTGCTGCGCGATCTGCGCGCGTTTCGACTGCAAGCGAAGGCAGACGCCAGGAAGGCGACCGACGAAACTCAGCGCCGACATTACGAGGCGTTGCAGCAAACCTTTAAGATTCTCCTCAACTCGTTCTACGGTTACCTGGGGTTTTCTCAGGCCCACTTCGGCGACTTCGACGCGGCCGAGAAGGTCACCGCCAAAGGCCGCGAAACGTTGAAAGCGATGCTCGACTGGCTGCAAGCGCGGGGTGCGAAGGTCATCGAGATCGACACCGATGGTCTCTATTTCGTCCCACCGCCGAAGACGGATCCCGCAACGCTCGAACGCGAATTGCAGGCGGCGCTGCCGAAAGGCGTGGACGTCGAAATCGACGGCCAATTCCCGGCCATGTTCAGCTATAAGATGAAGAACTACGCCCTGCTGGACAGCGACGGAGAGCTGCACGTCACCGGCTCGGCGCTGCGTTCGCGCGGGCTGGAGAAGTTTCAACGTCAATTCATGGAAGAAATGCTCACGCTGGCGCTGAAAGGCGAAGCCGGGAAAGTGCCGCAATTGTACGAGGATTACTGCCAGAAGATCGAGCGCGGCCAATGTTCCATCGACATGCTGGCGAAAACGGAAACGCTGCAGGACTCACTCGATGTCTACCAGCAAAAGATCGCGAAATCGGCCCGCAACCGCAGCGCCGTCTACGAACTCGCCCTGAAATCAGGCCGCGCCTACCAGCCCGGCGACCAGATTTCTTACTACGTCACTGGCGACGGCAAACGTGTCAGTGTCTACGACAACTGCAAGCTCGTGGAAGATTTCGACCCCGCCCGCCGCGACGAGAACATCGACTACTACCTTGATAAACTGAAGGCGCTGTACAAGAAGTTTGCCGAGATGTTGGATGCCTGACGAACGCTAAGAGCGTGTTTGGAAAGTCCGTTTTCTGAGGTCAGTGGATCCTCCGCAGCACGATGTTGATCATCGCCAGTTGAATCATGGCACGGCTGTGGGAGGTCAACCGTTCGTAGTCGGAGCGCAAGCGACGGAACTTTAGCAGCCAGCCGAAGGTGCGTTCCACGATCCAGCGTTTGGGCAGCACGTGGAACCCACTGCGCAGTTCGTTGCGTTTGACGATTTCCAAGCGCACACGCCGCTGGGATCGCAAGTGCCACACCCAATGAACCAGTTCGCCCGTGTAGCCTCCATCGGCCCAGACCCGCGTGAGTCGCGACCAGTTCTGGCGCAGAGCCCCCAACACGCCGCGGGCCCCGTCGCGATCCTGCACCGCCGCCGAGGTCACCACGACCTCCAAGATCAGTCCGAGCGTATCGACCAGCAGATGACGTTTGCGTCCCACGATATGCTTGCCGGCGTCGTAGCCACGCTCTCCACCTTGGTCGGCGGTCTTGATGCTTTGACTGTCCACTATGCCGGCTGTCGGGGCACAGCGGTGGCCCGCCTGCAGTCGCGCCCAGGCACGCAGATACTCCCACAGCGTGTCCCACAGGCCGCTGCGCGTCCAGTGCTGAAAGTATCCGTACACCGTCCGCCAATGGGGAAACTCGCGGGGCAACATCCGCCACGAGCAGCCACTGCGCAGCAGATACAACAGCGCGTGGATCACCCAGCGACGATCCACCGGAGGTCGTCCACGTTTCTTGGGTCGCGGCAGCAGTGATGCGATGTGTTGCCATTGCGTTTCGGTCAAATCCGTCGGGTAACACTTGGGAGTTTGCATCCCAAGCCTGAACCAAATTCCGAGCCGCACCGGAAGTCTAAAATCGCTTTCTCAAACACGCTCTAAGCCGGAACTATGCAGTAGGAGCTCATTTTAACCATTGAACGTCGGACGGTTTTCGACTGCATGGCAGTTGGGAATGGGGCTCAGAATCTTCTCCCACAATCGTTGCCACCAAGCGCGTTCACGCGGCGGCACGG
>DATJBF010000055.1:0-22430 GCA_035515475.1 Verrucomicrobiia bacterium | reverse complement strand
CCGACCCAATCGGTTATAGTCCTGGTACATTTCGATCGAGAATATCGCCCGCGCGCCGACCTGGAGAAGCCGGCTACCGAAGAACAATCCCAACAATGCCGCGCTGGCCAGGCCGTGCACCCAAATCCGTTTTCGCCAACCAAGCCAAATCGCAACCACCAACGTTGCCGCATAGAAGTAGACGAACCCGGCGTGGGCCAGCACCGCCACGGCCGCCGCCCATAAGGCGTACACGAGTTGGTCGTCACCCCCTCGGAGCAGGCAGGACAATGCGAGCACCGCGGTGCCCGTCGCCAACGCGTACCCTCGTGCCAGACTGAAGAAATCAAGGAGGAAAGCATTGGACAGAAGCGCCACCGTAATCAGGATGCGCATCGCCCCCGTGGGAAACTCCAACCCGATTCTCCAGACACCCCAAAGAAACAGGACCAAGCCCAGCAGACTGGGAACCCGGGCCGCGGTGATTTCGTTTACCGGCAGAAGTTCAACGCACGGTTTGGCCAGAAAGGTCGCCAGGAAGTGGACACTGGAGTCCTTGTCGCTCCCCAAGAGGAGCTTCGCGTAACTATTCTGCCGAGCCTCATCCAGCAGGCCCACCTCGTCGTTGACGAGCGCCAGATGCACCGCACGATAGCTTGCGTACAGCCCGCAAAGTAGCAGGAGCAGGACAACCAACCGGGTCGGCCACCGGGCATTCTCCTCGGATCCACCGGCTGTCATGCCGCTTTCATCCCCACGGTTTGTTCATGCCGTGCATGAAATTCCCCGCCGTGTGTCGTCCCGACGGGAAAACTCTTTCATCACTCACGGGCTTTCGAGGGCCTCGGCAATCAGTTCGACACAGCGGTGCGTCGCGCCGAGGTTGGATTGGATGACCCGCTGCGCCGCGCTAGCAATCGCCTGGCGCTGGTCCGGTTTCTCCAACAATCCCTGCAGGGCCCGCCGCAGCCCGTCGGCATCCGGCACCTGGACGCACGCGCCTTCGGCCACGAACTGCCGGGCAATGGCGCGGAAGTTCTGCATGTTCGGACCAAACACGACGGGATGACCGCTGACGGCGGCTTCGACGATGTTCTGGCCGCCCTGGCCGACGAGGCTCTTGCCGACGAAGATGACGGTGGCCACCTTGTAGAACCATTTCAGTTCTCCCGTCGTGTTCACGATCAGGCAGTCGTACGGTTTCGCCGTCGGCGTGAGCTGCGAGTTGATTTCCGAGCGCAACACGAATTTGGATTGCTGGCGCCGGGCCAGATCGACCACCTCGCGCGTGCGCTCGACGTGCCGCGGAACCAGAATCAAGAACAACCGGGGAAATCGGCGACGCAACTCCGCCACCACATCGAACAGGACCTCCTCCTCGCCCGGATGCGTGCTGCCGGCAACGAGAATCGGCTGCGCGGGCGAGACGCCGATTTGCTTCAGCACCTGGACCGGATCCACCTTCTGCACGTCGGCGAGAGGCATCGATATGTCGTACTTCATGTTGCCGACGTTGTAAACGCGGTCGCGGGGGACGCCGAGCGCGACGAAGTTGTCGGCGTCCTCCTGGCTTTGCACGCACACGAGCGAGAGCCGGTCAAGCACGCGCCGGAACAACCAGCCCAGCCGCCGGTAGCCGCGCTCGGAACGGGGCGACATGCGGCCGTTGACCAAAAACATCGGCACGCCCCGCCGGGCCCCCGTCCAGATGTGGTTCGGCCACAACTCGGACTCGATAAGCACGATGAAGTCGGGCTGGATCAGGTCGTAGGCGCGGCGGACGCACGGCGGGAAATCCTGCGGGAAATACAGCAGATCAACCTCCTGCGGCAGCCGCTCGTAGGCCAGCGTGTAACCCGTCGAGGTCGTGGTTGTCAGGACGATGCGCAGCGCCGGAAACTTGCGTTGCAGCATGCCAATGAGCAACGCCGCCACGTTGACCTCGCCGACGCTTACAGCCTGAATCCAGCAGCGCTGTTCCGGCTGCCCCGCCGCCGCCGATCGGGCCGGGGCCAACCGCTGGCGCAGGTCGTCTCCATAAAACCCGAACCGCTGCCAGAAATTCTCCCGGTACTTCCCGCGCTTCCACATCTTGTGCAGGAACACCGGGCTGAGCAAGACGAACCCGAGTGCGTACAAAATTGTGTACAGAAACTGCATGTCGGCACCGCGACAATAGCGAATTCGGCCCCCCGGAGCGAATCGATTTCTGCCGCTCTCTTTCCCTTTGCTGGCACGCGAGTTGCACAATATTGGTGCTCGGCATGGATCCCAAGGCGTTACGCAAGCGGCAGCGAACCGAACAGGTGCTCCACGAAAGGACTTCTCTGCTGCAATTGCAGCAAGTGATCGCCGCGGCCGCGAACGAAGCCTCGACCGTCGAGGAGGCGATGGAGGCCACTCTCGATCTGGTGTGCTCCTACGCGGGCTGGCCCATGGCACACGCCTTGTTCGTCGGCGAAGGCGGACATCACCGACTCGTCTTCACAGGAGTCTGGCACGGCAACGACCGCGCGCGGTCCGGGCCATCCGAGAAGTTCGTGGATGCGAAGAGTTTGATTTGCACGAACAATCTCGCCGCCGAGGTCTTGAAGACCGGCAAACCCGCCTGGACCGCCGACATCGCCCAGCGATGCAATTGCGAGTGGGCCAAGGTTGCCAAGGAAGCCGGCCTGGGCGCGGCCCTCGCCTTCCCCGTGTGGGTGGGCAAGGAAACCGTGGCCGTCCTCGAATTCTTCCTGGAAACATTCGCGGAACCCGACGAACACCTCCTGCAGGTGCTCAACTACGTCGGCACGCAACTCGGACGAACCATCGAACGGCAGCGGGCCGGCGAAGCCTTGCGGGGAACCGAGCAACGCTTCCGGTCGCTCGTCGAAAACACCAGCGATATTGTCACCATCCTGGACGACAACGGCGTCATTCGGTACGAAAGCCCGTCCATCGAGCGGGTGTTGGGTTACACCCCGGAAGAGTTGGTCGGCAAGAATGCGTTCGATCTCGTCCACCCGGAAGACCGGGAGCGCGTGCTCACCGTGTTCCAGCAGGTGATGGAAGAGCCCGGTCAGGCGGCCCGAATCGAATTCCGGTACCGCCACCAGGACGGTTCGTGGCGGACCTTGGAAGCCGTCGGAAAAAGCTCACCGGACAAGACGCAAGCCGCGGAAGTCATCGTCAACAGCCGGGACGTTACCGAACGCAAGCAGATGGAGGAGACTCTGCGCCGGAACGAGCAGCGACTGAGAGAAGCCCAGGCGGTCGGCCGAATCGGCGACTGGGAATTCGACGTCCCGACCCGGCAGATTTGGTGGTCGCGCCAGACGTTTGTACTCTTCGGACTCGACCCTGCCGAGGGATCGCCCACGTACGAAAAGCTTCTATCGTATCTGACGCCTGAAGACGCGCCGCGATTGGAGCGACTCGTCCAACGCGCCATCGAGACCGGTCAAGGGTTCGAAGCGGACCTGCACTTTTGCTTGCCGAATGGAAAGGACTTCCATCAATTCTGCGTGTGCATCCCGGTCAAGGACGAAGCGGGACGGGTGACGAAGCTTCGCGGGATCGGGCAGGACATCACCGAACGCAAGCGGGCGGAGACGGCCCTCGCCGATAGTGAGTACAAATACCGGGCTCTGGTGGAACAATCCTCCGACTCCATCATCGCTACGGACGGTCAGTGGAATATCCGCTTTGTGAATACGGCCGCGTGCCAGATGCTCGGCTACACCGAGGAAGAACTGCTGCGCCTCAACATGTTGGATACGCACGTGCCGGAAGACCTCGAGATCGGAGAGCGACGCCGACAGGAACTGCACGTGGGTCAAACGTTGCGCTTCGAGCGGAACGTCCGCCGCAAGGATGGCACCTCCTTTCCCGCGGAAGTCATCGTCTGTCGGATTGAGGAAGGCCGGTTTCAGGGGATCCTGCGCGACGTCACGGACCGCAAACGAGCCGAGGAAAGCCTGCGTCTTCAAAGCTCCGCCCTGGAAGCCGCGGCCAACGGCATCGTCATCACCGACCGCGATGGCACCATTCGCTGGGTCAACCCCGCGTTTACCACGCTCACCGGCTACACGCGCGAGGACGCCATCGGCCAAAGCCCGCGGATCTTGCAATCGGGCCAGCAGGACAACCGGGTCTATGCCGAATTGTGGAGGACAATAACCTCAGGCCAGGTCTGGCGCGGCGAGATGATTAACCGGCGCAAGGACGGCTCGTTGTATACCGAGGGGATGACCATCACGCCCGTGCACAACGCGGCGGGCGCCATCACCCACTTCATCGCCGTCAAACAGGACATCACCCAGTGGAAGCGCGCGGACGAAGCCTTGCGTGCAAGCGAAGAAAAATATCGCGGGTTGTTCGAGGGGATGCGCGAGGGTTTCGCCCTGTGCGAGATCATCTGCGACGCCCACGGCGCGCCCCGCGACTTTCGCTATCTGGAAGTCAACTCGGCCTTCGAGCAGATTCTCGGCGTGAAGTGTACCGACGCCGTCGGCAAAACGGCCCGCGAAATCTTCCCGCAAGTGGAGGACTATTGGATCGACACCTATGGCATGGTGGCTCTCACCGGCGCCTCTACGCATTTCGAGAATTACCTGCAGGCCCTCGACAAATACTTCGAAGTGACGGCCTTCAGTCCGAAACGGGGCCAGTTCGCGGCCGTTTTCATGGATATTACCGAGCGCAAGAAGACCGAGGGAACGCTGCAGGAAACCAACCGGCATCTCGAACGCGCCCTGACCGAATTGAAAACGGCCGAACAACAGATCATCCAACAGGAACGACTGGGCGCACTGGGCACCATGGCCAGCGGCATCGCCCATGACTTCAACAACGCGCTGGCCGCCATCCTCGGCTTCAGCGAGCTGCTGTTGTACAAACCGGACTGCCTCGACGACCGGGAAAAGGCCCGACGGTACATCGAGATGATGAATACCGCCGCGCAAGACGCCGGCGACGTCGTCAACCGCCTCCGTGAGTTCTACCGCCACCGCGAGGAGGGAGAAGTCTTCATCCCCGTGGACATCAACCGACTCGTGGAAGACGCCACTTCCCTGACCGAACCCAAATGGAAAGCCCAAGCAGAAGCGAGCGGCGTCTCTATCACCGTCCAGCACGATCTCCAGGAAGTTCCCCGCGTGGCCGGCAACGCCGCCAATCTGCGCGAAATGCTGACCAACCTCATCTTCAACGCGGTCGACGCCATGCCGCACGGCGGGACCATCACCATCCGCACCCGCCGCGACGATGACCACGTCGTCCTCGAGGTCGCCGACACCGGTACGGGCATGACCGAAGAAGTGCGGCGCCGCTGCTTGGAACCGTTCTTCAGCACCAAAGGCGAACGCGGCACCGGTCTCGGGCTGTCCATGGTCTACGGCATTCTCCAACGCCACGAGGGCGAGATCGACATTCAAACCGAACTCGGTCGAGGCACGACCTTCGTCATTCGTCTGCCGCACCACGCCAGCCCCGTGCCGCAATCGCCCGAGCACAACGACCCGTCGGTCACTTACGGGCCCTCGCTTCGCGTGCTGATCGTGGACGACGAACCGCTCACACGAAAGGTCATCGGCGAATATCTGAAGTTCGATGGCCACACCATCGAGCTCGCCGGCAGCGGCGGCGAGGGACTTGACAAGTTCAGCAAAGACCGGTTCGACCTCGTGATCGTCGATCGCGCCATGCCGGACATGAGCGGCGATCAGGTCGCCGGCACCATCAAGGCCTTCAGCCCCGCCACGCCCATTATCATGCTGACCGGGTTCGGATCCATGATGGAAGCCGCGGATGACAAACCGGCCAACGTCGACCTCGTCGTGGGCAAGCCCGTAACCATTGCCGATCTGCGCGGCGCCATGACGAAGGTCACGAGGCAGGCCGCCGTCGACTCGGCCGACATCGCGCTGGAGGAACAGCTCTATTGAAACTGTCCCTGCGGCAGAAAGCGCTCGTCATCACAGCCGTCGCCCTGGTCGGGTGGCTCGCCGCACTCTATACCGTCTCGTCCCGCATTGTGATGGGACGGTTTGCCAGACTGGAGCGGGCGGACGTCGTGGTCAATCTGAAGCGGGCGAGAGCAGCGTTGTCCGCCGAACTCGAGGATCTTGACAGCAAAGCCGGTGACTGGTCGACGTGGGACGACGCGTACGCGTTCATGAGCGGGGAGAACCCCGATTTTATCGCGAAGAACGTTTCGGAACAAAACTTTATCCAGCTCAAAATCGACCTGATGGCGTTTGTCGACGCCTCCGGCCGCGTTGCGTACGCCAAAGGGTTCAACGATTACACGCAAAAGCCCATGGCCTTCCCGGAGCTGCTCCGCGAGCGCCTGACGCACAAGGATATGCTCGTCCAGCACGCCGATGCCCGCAGCCGCCACGATGGGCTGGTTCTCTTGCCCGGTGGTGTCCTCCTGGTAGCGTCCCGTCCGATTCTCAACACCCAGCGCGACCGCCCGATAAACGGCACGCTCGTGTTCGGGCGCTACCTCGAATCGGACGAAATCGAGAAGTTGAGCCAAGTCACCCACAGCACGCTGGCGTTCTACCTCGTCCACGCTCCGAACCTGCCCGCCGACGTTGTTGCGGCCAGAAGCGACGCCTCCGCACCGGACGGCATGGCCGTCCGACCACTGAACGAGCGACTCGTCGCCGGTTACACCATCATCAACGACATTTACGGCAAACCCGCGGTGTGGTTGCGGCTGGAAATGCCGCGCGACATCTACGCGCAAGGCCGGTTGACCATGAACTATTTCCTCGTGGCCTTGCTCGTCATCAGCGTGCTGTTTGGCACGCTCGCCCAAGCCATGCTGCAGAAAGTCGTCTTTCACAGGTTGGCCCGCAAAGAGAGCGAACAGCGCTACCGAGCCATCGTGGAACAAGCAGTGGAAGGCATCTTGCTCGCTGACGTCGGCACGCAGCACGTTCTTGAGACCAACGCCTCGCTGCAGAATCTGCTGGGCTATTCCGCGGCGGAGTTGCAGCAGTTTGCGCTGCACGACTTCGCCCTGCGCGATGCCGCCAGCGGCGACGAGTGCAGCCTCGAATGCCTGATGCATAAGATGACGGCCATGCCCGTCTCGGGCGAACGTCTCGCCCAACGCAAGGATGGCTCGTGGATCCTGGTCGAACTGAACGCCAACGTGGTCTCCTCCGAGTCGTCCCGGATTCTCTGCGTGGTCTTCCACGACATCAGCCAGCGCCGCAAGGCGGAAGAGGAACTCCTGCTGCGCGACCGCGCCATCGAGGCCATCGGACAGGGCATTGTCATCTCCGACCCCAACCAGCCCGACAACCCCATCATCTACGTCAACCCCGCATTCGAGAAACTCACGGGCTACACGCGTGACGAAGTCCTGGGACGCAACTGCCGGTTCCTGCAAGGCACCGACACCGATCCGGCCGCTGTTGAGACCATCCGCAACGCCATTCGCGAACGTCGTCCCTGCGTCACGCAGTTGGTCAACCAGCGCAAGGACGGCACCAAGTTCTGGAATTCGCTGATCGTGTCGCCCGTCTTCGACGCCCAGGGCCGCCTCGTGTACTTCGTCGGCGCCCAGACGGACATCACCCCGATCAAAAAACTCGAGGAACAACTCCGCCAATCCCAGAAGATGGAGGCCGTGGGCCGTCTCGCGGGTGGTGTGGCGCACGATTTCAACAACATTCTTACGGCGATGATTGGCTATTGCCAATTGACGCTGGACGAACTGAAGAACGATCATCCCGCGCGGCCCAACGTCGAAGAGATCGCCGCGGCCGCCGAGCGGGCTGCGTCGCTCACGCGCCAACTCCTCGCCTTCAGCCGCAAGCAGACGCTGCAGCCGAAAGTGCTCGATCTCAATGCCGTCGTCGGGGACATGGACAAGATGTTGCGCCGTCTGCTCGGCGAAGACGTCGAACTGGTCACCCAGACCACGCCCGGCCTCGGCTCCGTCAGGGCCGACCCTGGCCAACTCGAACAGGTCATCCTGAACCTTGCCGTCAATGCGCGGGATGCCATGCCCAATGGCGGCCGGCTCATTGTCGAGACCGCCAACGCCACGTTGGACGATCAGTACGCCGATCACCACGAAGATGTGAAGCCGGGCGATTACGTGATGCTCGCCGTCACCGATACCGGCTCCGGCATGACCGACGAGGTCAAGACCCGTCTGTTCGAACCGTTCTTTACCACCAAGCCACAGGGCAAGGGCACCGGCCTCGGCCTCGCCACCTGCTACGGCGTCGTCAAGCAGAGCGGCGGACACATCACCGTGTATAGCGAACTCGGCCGCGGTACCACGTTCAAGGTTTACCTGCCCCGCGTCTTCGAACGAGCCGAGGCCACGCCGACGACGTCCAATGTCGTCGCCACCCGCGGCGGCAACGAAACCATTCTTCTGGTGGAAGACGATCCCGCCGTCCGCGCTCTGAACGCGCGGCTGCTGCGCGCCAAGGGTTACACCGTGATCGAAGCCAACAACGGCGAGGAAGCGCTCCGGGTGGCGTCCCAGCAAAAAGACAAGGGCATTGCCTTGTTGCTTACCGACGTGATCATGCCCGAGATGGGCGGTAAGGAACTCGCCGAGCGGTTCCGCGTCACGCAGCCGGATACAAAGGTGTTGTTCTGCTCGGGTTACACGCAAGAAGCCATTGACCGCAACGGCGAACTCGACCCGGGCACTGCGTTTCTACAAAAGCCGTTCACGCCGCTCGTGCTGGCCAGCAAAATTCGCGAAGTGCTTGAGAACTGAACCTCGCCCGCCCCTGCCCATCCAAGCTTGTCGAAGGGAGCGCGCCGCCGGGCCTGCCTTTACGCCCAATAGCCGTAGTTGACGTCTGGAAAGATGTTGTCGCGCCACTCGATGGAGGCCAGCCAGGGCTCGTCAATGCGACCCTCTTTGATCTGCTCGTAGAGCCGCGTAAAACGCAGGATGTGGTCCTTGGTGCGCCGGACGGCGTAGGGTACCATCGTGCCCGTCTTCATGATGAACGCCCAGTCGCTGGACTGCGCCAGGAGCAGTTCGCGCCCGGCCTGCTTGAGGGCGCGCTGCATGAGGGGCCCGCCGTTCTTGTGGCTGCGGGCCAGTTCGGTCATCCGCCCGGCGGCGGTATGCAAATGCGGATAAATCCACGCGTTCGAGCCTTCGAGCCAGACCTCCCAGTAACCTTTGTGGCCCCAGCTCGACGCGCCCGGCTGGATGATCTGTTGGGTTGAATGCTCGCCCAGATACTCCGTCGGCGTGATCAGTTTGAACACGTCCTGGTCGAACGCCACCTTCCGCGCGAAGTAGTTGATGAAATCGGGACCTTCAAACCACCAGTGGCCGAACAATTCCGCGTCGTAAGGCGACAGAATCAGCGGCGGCCGTTTCATCGCGTCCGCCAAGTGTTCGATCTGCCGTTCGCGATTGAACATGAAGTTGCCGGCGTGATCCGCCGCCTTCTCCATTGCCCATGACCGATTGTACGGCTCCTTGTATGGCGTCCGGCCCGTCACCCGGTAATACTTCACCCCCGTGAAACAGCGGATGCCGTCGGGATGGATGTACGGTTTGATGTACTCAAAATCCAAATCAAACCCGACGTCGCGGTAGAAATCGCGGTAATTGAAATCACCGGGGTACCCTTCCTCGGCGCTCCACACCTGTTTGGAAGACTCGACGTCGCGTCCGAGCGCGGCGACACCAGTCGGCGTGAACACCGGCGTGTAAATGCCGTACCGCGGCCGCGGATGGCCGAACATGATCCCGTGGGTGTCCATGACGAACCAGCGGATTTCGGCCTCTTGCAGGAACTTGTCGATGCCCGGAGCATAGGCGCATTCGGGCAGCCAAATGCCTTTGGGATCGCGGTCGAAGCAGGAGCGATAATGGTCGCGGGCCACCAGGATCTGGGCACGGATCGACTCCGGATGTTCGGCCATCAACGGCAGGAAACCATGCGTCGCCGGACAGGTGATGATCTCCAACTTGCCCATTTCCTGGAATTTGCGGAACGCGCCGACCAGATTGCGTCCGTAGCCGTCGCAGAACGTATCGCGCGCCTCCTGGAAGCGCCGATGATAAAACCACGCCAATTCGTGAAACGCCGGGTCCCACTTCGTGCGCTCGATTTCTTTCTCGGTCAACTCAATGAGCTTGGAGACGTGCTGGATGTAACGCTCCTGCAACAGCGGGTCGAGCAACATCGAGCACAGCGGCGGCGTGAGCGACATCGTCAGCCGGAAGTCCACGTGATCGTGCACGAGGCCTTCCATCACCTTGATCAGCGGAACGTAGGTCTCGGTGATCGCCTCGTACAGCCAATCCTCCTCGAGAAAATCCTCGTACTCGGGATGGCGCACGAACGGCAGATGCGCGTGCAAAATGAGCGCTACGTAGCCCTGTGGCAAATGAAGTTCCTTCCTCGATTCATCGGGTAGCGTGCGACCGCCGGCCGCGCCGCCTTGTTCGTGGCGTTCGGACGGCCCGGCGGTCCGTCCCTACCAAGCGTCACGCGACCGCCGGCGCCTCAAGGGGAGCGGCGTGCTCGACCTGGCCGACCTCGCCATGGGCCGCAGTCTGACGTTTGAATGTCAGGTGCACCTCGCGTCGATCGTCGCCGGCTTCCGACACAGCGACCACCGGCAGCCGAAACTGGCCGTCGGGAAACGCATAGTGATATGAGAACGTCCCGTCGCTGCGCAACTCGACCGGCCGGCCGTCGATCGTGACCTTGGCGGTCGGTTCGGTTGCCCCGTAAATGACGAGTTCCGCGTTGACGGCACACCAGAAACCCTTCTCGGCACCGGCCGACCAACTGGCGCCCGCCGGGCTGAACGCGCTGAACACGTTGGCCGACCCGAACTCCTCCTGCAACCGGCGACGCAGCCACTCACTGATTTCAAACGACCCCATCCGGAGGCGACGGAACAGATCGCCCCCGAGAATGCGTTCCAACGCGACCACCTGCCCCGCCGTCCACGGACCCAGCTGAAGCCCGAGCTTGAACGGGAACTGAAAACCCCCGTGCTGAAGTCGGTACAGGGCCTCCGCCAATTCCTCGCCCTCGTGCATGTGGCCGCGAACGATGCCGAACAGTTCGCGAAACGAAACGTCAATCGGGACCGTCACAAACTTCGCCGTGGCGTCGGACGAGACGGCCTCCGGCGGCGTGGTGGTCTCCCGCGACCGGCCGACGACGTGGAAGTGGCCGTCGTGACGCCAATAGCCGAGTTCGGTGCTGTAGGTCGTCGCCGCTTTGTCGACGGGGATGTACCAATTGCGCGAGTCGTGGTGAAGCGTCAGTTCCTGAATCGCGGCAGCGTGGTTCTGTTCAAACACCCGGAGCACCAGCCGGCCGTCCGCCGCCTGGCCGCGACAATCGGCCATTTGCTGTCCAGTCAAGTCCCAGTACGCGTAAAGCCAGTGCGGGTCGCGCGCGGTGAGAAACAGTCGGCCCGTGCCGTACGCCTCCGGCAGTTCGCCCAGATGTTCTTCGAGAAACACCTGCTTCGGAGGCGAAGACGTCGGAGCAACGTCGAATTTGTGAGCGGAGATTTCCTCGCGGACCGCTGCGCGAGGTTCGATCCTCTGGGCGGGCGCCGGTTCGACGCCCTTGACCCGGCGCGACAGACGGCCGCGTGGCGGCTTGACGGTGGCGGCGGCAGCCGGTTTCTCCTCGGCCGCGGCGCGCTTGCGGATCGCCCGGCGCTTGAGCGCATCATCCACGGCGCGGGCCGCGGTGCCGATGACTGTGAGGCGGTCGGCGGCTCCCCGGGACTTGGCCTGAGCCTGGTGAATCCTCTCCGCCAGCTCTGCCTTCTTGAGCGTGGACACACCCCGCAGGCCGTGCCGTTGAGCAATTCTCAGTAACTCAGTTTTTGCCTTCGCCAGTAAGTTCACTTTATTCACGATACGTCTCCTCCCACCTCGTGGACGCGAGGTGTGCCCCCGATTGCCCCCACCGGCAACCTTCCCCCAATCTCCAAGCCGCACTAGCTTAGAACAGAAATCCTGTGGATGTAAAAGCATATTTTGCGGGAAAAAGCCGCCAGAATTCCACGGCCGGCCCGGCGGCCACGCGAGCGCCTTCGTGGATCTCGCTCCGCTCAGTAATAGTACCGCCACCGGGGTGGCGGCGGCGGATACAGGCTCGGCGTGTTGATCATGAAATCGATTACCCGGTTGCTGACGCCGGCGTCCTTGAGGTCGATGATCTCCGCCGTTGTCAGGCGGTACACCACGCGACAGTTGCGGATCTGACTGATGATCACCTCGTCGCTGATGCCCGCTTTGGCCAGGGCCTTGATGTCGGCCAAGCCGAGCGGCTGCCCCTGCTCAACGCGCTGGATCGTCTGCGGACTCTGACGCGCGAGCGTCTCGCGCTGCTGTTGCTCCATCGCATTGCCAATAATGCCACCCGTCAAGGCGCCAATGGCGCCGCCGATGGCAGCCCCGCCGGCAGTATTGTGACCCGCGTAATTGCCAATAATCGCACCGGTGCCGGCCCCAATTGCGCCGCCCGTGAGTGCGCCCGTCGCCGTGCGGTCGGGCCCGCCTTCGGGAGTTTCACAGCCCAGCGCCAAAACCGCCGCCGAAGCGATCACACAGAGAATTCGAGTCATCGGGAATCTCCCCTTTCGTCTGTCGTCTTCGACGAACCTAGCACAGCGGTATTCAGCGCACAAGAACCACCCCCGCCTAGGGGGTCATCCGATTCAGGACCGTGCGCAGTTCCGCGGCGTTGGTGGCGGGATTCACCTTCGGGTTGACGTAGGCAATCTTGCCCTGCTTGTCGATCACGAAGGTGACGCGACTCGCAACCCGACTGCTGTCGGTCGCCACGCCGTAGGCCCTGGCAACTGTCTTGTCGGTGTCGGCCAGCAGCACGAATGGCAGTTTGTATTTGGCGATAAACTTCTTGTGCGACTCGACGGAATCGAAGCTCACCCCAAAGACAATCGCGTTCAATCCCTTGAAGTCGTCGAACGTGTCGCGGATGCCGCATGCCTCCCGGGTGCAACCGGGCGTGTCGTCCTTCGGGTAGAAGTACAGCACGATGTTGCCCTTGCCGAGGTAATCCTTCAGGTGAACCGTCGTCCCATCGCTCGCCGTCACGGAGAAATCCGGGGCGATGTCGCCAACCTTCGGCATGTCGGCCCTCAGCGATGGCGCCGACAGGCTGGCCCCAAGCAGCAGAACGATTGATGTCAGGGATGCGCGCACCGGGATCACTCGTTGTGGGGGATCTTGACCGTGCTGCGGCCGATGAATTCGCGGATGACGGCGTCGCCACGGATCACGTCGTACGAATCGACCTGGTCCCGGGTCAGTCCCTCAACCGAGTCGAGCAGCCGTTTCACACGGTCGTAACGAATCCGCGCGTCCAGGAAGCCTTCGTAGGGCGCGAAATCCTCGGGAGACGGCAGGTAGCCGTCCCGCCCCACGAAGAACGGTTTCAACGCCGGCAAATCGAAGGGCAACCCGCCGTTGATGATGTGATCGGCCGACCCCATCAACGGGATGATGCTGTACAGTTCGCCGGCGCGGACGTAATGCCAGTGCAGGACCGTCGAGAGCGGGCTGTGGTTGCGGTGCTGCACGTCGCGCAGCATCCGGCGAATCAACCGGATGTCGGTAAACTTGGTCAACCGGTTGGTGCTTCCATCGTCCTCGTAGAGCACGTTCATCGTTTCGATGTAGAGCCGAAACTGCAGCGAGCAATCGATGCCCTCGGTGATCGGCGGATAGAGTCCGTGCAGACAGTCGAGCAGCAGAATCTGGTCTTTCTCGAGCTTCACGGACTTCGATCCGGTGCGCCGTCCTTCCTTGAAGCTGTAGACCGGCTTGTCGATCGTCTTGCCGTCGAGCAACGCCCTCAAGTGCCGGTTGAGCAATTGAATGTCCAGGGCCTCGGGCGTCTCGAAGTTCCGGTCGTTGATCCAGTCGGTTGGATGATCGATGAGCGCCCAGAAATAATCGTCCAGATTCAACATGAGGAATCGCAGCCCCTGCTTCCGCAGCCGCTCCGTCAGCTTCACGGTCGTGGTGGTCTTGCCCGATGAACTCGGGCCGCTGACCCACATCACCCGGATGCCGTCGCCCGCGTTGAGCCGGGCGATCACCTTGCGCGCTGCTTCATCGAGCGAAACCTCGTAGGCCGCGAGCGATTCTTCGACGAGCGACTTGATCTGGCCTCGCCGGACGATTTCGTTCAGTCCCGCCACCGTGTCGCACCGGTGCTGGCGGTTCCACTCCAGCGTTTTCTCCATGCGCTTTTTCGGAAATCCGTTCCCGACGAACTGCGTCTCGGTAATGGCGCCTTCCCGTAGCCAGTGGCGTCCCCAGCGGTAGCACTCGTACGCATCCGCCGTATTCTGAAACCCGTAGCTGCGCAACGTGTGCAGCACTTCGTCTTGGATGTCTTCAATCGTCGGCGGGAAGTTGGCGGTGAGATGATGCGGATTGGAATTCAAACACAGCACCACGGCGTCGGCCAGGAACCCGGCGATGTTCTCATCCGAGCCGTACGCCTCGAAGAACTTGTCGTTGGTGCCCGGCAGAAAATCCTGTCGAAACCCACCGATCGATTCCGCAGCGCGCAAAATGGCCCGGCAGATCCGTTGCTCGTCGAACGTCACGAGTGCCCGGTTGCGCTTCTGTACTTTGATGATGCGATTCTGAATTGACATAAGCCTGCTTCCCGCTGGCCGGGGAGCATAGCATACCCGTTACCGTTTTCAATAACTGGTTGGCAACTGGTTGGCAACCAGTCCGGCACCCCCCGTCAGGTGCCGGCTTCCACCGGTGGGCACTGGCTCTCAACGGCTGCAGACGCTGAGGCGGGCTGGACCCGATCGCGACCCGACGCCACAATGGGCAATCTCCGTCCCTCGTTCAGCCAGGCGATCGCTTCGTGCTCGCTTCCAAAAAAACGCATGGTCACGGATCGCAAGTTGACCCCCTGCAGCAGGTACTCGACAATTGTCCGCTTAAACCCGGCGGGCATCACCACCGCCCATTTCGTGGCCGCCTGACACTGCGCCACCATTTCCATCACCGTCTTGACCTCGGGAAGCTCCGTCATGATCGGTCCATCAGCATTGCCGTCGACCTGGAACAGGGAATCGAACGTGGGGTCGTAACGGGGATCGTTGAGCACCCTGGCGTAGTGGGCCTTCAGGTCCTCACACCGATTGGTGCCGGTCATCCAAACCAGAATGAGTTGATCGCTCTGGTCAATCGTGTACTCGATCATGTTTGCCTGGCTCCCATCGCTCGGCCACCTTCGACCGCGCATTAGGAAAGCAGCTTGTTTGCCCATTCCCGAGACCGGGTCCGGACTTTATATCTTCCGTTTCTTGCGCCTTCCGAGCCTGTTATCGCCGCGTAGCCCGGTGGCCGCTTGGCAGGAAACCTGCACTCAAACCATCTCATGATAAACAGACTCATTGCCGGCCTGTGGTTGTTCGGGCTGGTCGCCGGCGCCCAAGCCGACATTGTCCAGCTCAATACCGGCCAGACGCTCTCGGGCCGGGTGACCGGCTACGCGAACGGCTCGTTTGCGATGCAACCCACCAACGCTGCACCGGTGAACGTACCCGCCAACGCCGTCAGCACGATCGATTTCTCAAGGGGCGCCGTCCTGGCCACCGTTCAACCGGTCGGAGAGAAGCCGCTCACGGGCAAGGTGTGGCTGTACGCTCGCGGGGCTCTGAATTTCGATGCGGACTCGGGTGAGACACTCAAAATTCCGTTGGCGAAAATCTCCCAAGCCGCGTTCAGCGATCAACCCGTGCCGGAACGACCGGCGCCGCCGCCTCGCCCCAAACCTATCCGACCACCGGACGATCCGCCGTCCACTGGGGAGAAAATTGAAACCATCAGCCGCGGCGAAGAGGTCGACGTCCCGAAGCACTGCGTCCCGGGGAAAATCACGATCGTCGATTTCTACGCCGACTGGTGTGGGCCATGCCGACACGCCGGGCCGGTCCTGGAGGAGCGCGTCAACAAGGACGACGACCTGGTCCTGCGTAAGGTCAACATCGTCAGTTGGTCATCGCCGGTCAGCAAGCAGTACGGTCTGCACGGCATCCCCTATATCCAGGTGTATGACCGGCGGGGCAACAAGATCGGTGATATGACCGGCTTCAACGCCGCCGCCCTTGAATCCTATCTCGACCGGGCCCGCTGACGCTCCTCGAGGTCGCAGGTCTCCCCGTTGTTCCCATACGCCCCGCCGGGCCGTTCGCACCGGCGGCAGAATGGAGGTGCGCCCCGGCGTCTTTGGGGTTATGTTGGGTCAGGATGGCGAGCAACGGCAAAGCCCTGCTGGTGGGCGACGTGCAACGCGATTTCATGGAGCCTGGAGGCGCGTTGTACTGCGGCGATGCCGCGCGCGCCATCATCCCCCGCATTCAGCAACTGATCGACGAGTTTCACCGCGACGGCGCCCTCGTGGTCTTCGTCCAGGACACGCACGTGCCGAACGACCCCGAGTTTCGGCTCTGGCCGCCCCACTGCGTAAAAGGAACGAAAGGCCACGAATTGCTGCCCGAACTGGACGTGCGTCCGGCCGATCTGCGGGTGGAGAAACCGCACTACAGCGCGTTTCACAGCACGCATCTTGCGCAACGGCTGCACGACGCCGGCGTCCACGAAGTGCATCTGACCGGCGATTGCACTTCGATCTGCGTGTTGTTCACCGCGACGGACGCGTTCAACCACGGGTTCCGCGTCGTCGTGCACCGCGATGCCGTGGCCGATTTCGATCCACAGGCACACGAGTTCGCCTTGCAGCACATGGAAAAAATCCTCGGCGCGACGATACTCTGATGGTACAACGCCTGCATGGGCCTGTTGCATACCGCCCGCGAAGCCGACATCGTCGCCGGAAAAACCACCGACGCGTATTTTGAGCGCACAGTGCGCATCTTGCGCCGACGCAACATTCACCGCCGCGTTACCGTCGAGGTCCGCGCGGGCAGTCTGCCCAACGGGTGGTCGTGGGCCGTCCTCGCCGGCGTCGACGAAGCCCTGCGCCTCTTGGCGGCGCTCAAGCGCAAACTCGACGTAGAATGCGCCCCCGAAGGATCGGTCTTCCATGCCAGCGACCCCGTCATGCAAATTGCCGGGGATTACGTCGACTTTTGCGTATACGAGACGCCGCTGCTCGGGCTGCTGTGTCAGGCGTCGGGAATCGCCACGACTGCTGCGCGCTGCCGGATCGCCGTCGGCGACAAGGAACTGCTCAGCTTCGGCGCCCGCCGCATGCATCCCGCGATTGCGCCGATGATCGAACGCGCCGCGTTCATCGGCGGCTGCGACGGCGTGGCCTGCATCGCCGGCGCGCGGCTGATTCGAGAACCGGCGCGGGGCACGATGCCCCACGCACTCGTGCTGTGCTTCGGCGACACGGTCGAAGCCACCCGCGCGTTCCACGACATCGTCGGCGGCCGGAAAATCTCCACCGTTTCCCTGGTCGACACGATCAACGACGAGAAATTCGAGGCCATCCGCGTGGCCGAGGCGCTCGGCAAAGAATTGGCCGCCATCCGTGTGGATACGCCCACGTCGCGCCGGGGCGATCTGGTGCGGTTGCTCAGGGAAATCCGTTGGGAGCTGGACCTGCGCGGCCATCAACACGTCAAGATCTTCGTCAGCGGCGGTCTCGACGAACCGAAGCTGCGGGAACTGCGCGATGCCGCCGACGGGTTCGGCGTCGGCACGCATATCTCTAACGCGCCGACCGTGGATTTCGCGCTCGATATCGTCGAGATGGACGGTCGGCCACTGGCCAAACGGGGGAAGCGCAGCGGCGCCAAAGTCTGGTGGCAAAATCGAGATACGCTGGAGTCGATCGTCCAGCCGCGCGCCGCCAGTCGCTGCCCGGGGAAGAAATGGGACGCCCTGCTTCAGCTCGTGCTGCGCACCGGCAAACTCTCCACCAAACTCCCCACGCCGCAGGAAATTCGCGTCCGCGTCCTGCACCAGTTGTCAAAACTCGGCCCGGAATGACGGCCCCGGCGGGCGGCCTTACACGAGGTCGCAGGCGTCGGCCGGCATCCAGTGGGCGTCCTGGCCTTCCCATTTCACGTTGCAGCCGATGGGATTGGTCAAGGGAACGCTGATCGGCTTGCCCGCCAAATGCTCGGTCAGTGCCCGGTCGAGATCGTTGACCGTCATCTTCGACGTGTCCCGCGGCGTGTCCACACCGCGACCGGTGTAGACCAGCTTGCGGTTCTTATCGAACACGTAGAAGTGCGGCGTCCGCAAGGCACCGTACGCGCGGGCCACGTCCTGCGATTCGTCGTAGAGATACAGCCACGGGAATTTCTGGGTCTTCATCCGCTCGACCATGTGCTCGAAGGAATCTTCGGCGTAGGTGTGCTTGCTGTTGGAATTGATGGCGACGAATTTCACCCCCTGCGGGATGGATTTCAGCGCCGTCTGGCGGGTCACTTCGTCCGAGCCGATCACGTACGGACAATGGTTGCAAGTGAAGAAGATCACCAGCACCGTCGCATCGTTGAAGTCGGACAACCGGTAGGTCTTGCCGTCCGTCGCCGGTAATTTGAAATCGGGTGCCTTCTCGCCGAGTTGCAGTGTGAAAGCCATGTCGATTCTCCTGGGTTGTTCGCTTTGTTGTATCTCACGCCATCGAGACAAGAGAGTTTAACGGCTGGAACGCGTCTGCGCAAGCGGCCGCATGGCGACGGTGTTCTCTTGACGGGGAAACCTGCCCTTTGCTAAGCGTAGCGCCCCAGGAGGCCATTATGAACAAACTCGCTCCGTGCATCGCGGAAGCCATGGGGACCTTCGCGTTGATCTTCATCGGTATCGGTGCCATTCACGCCAATCCCGGCTTGCTCGGCGTGGCCTTCGCCCACGGCCTGACCATCGTATGCGTCTGGGCGGCCACGTCTGTATCAGTGACGGGACGTGCCACATCGCGCTGAAATCATCTTCAGGAACTCGTTGGCAGCACGACCGGGCGGACGCTGCTTCGGCCAGGCGGTGACGATTTTTCGCTCCGGCCTCGGTGATTGGAGCGATCGATATTCCGGTAAATACTCGCGCTTACTCCGCGCCGCCATCGCCGGAATCAGCGAAATGCCCAACCCCGAAGAGACGAGCGCCTGAATCGTCTCCAGTTGAGAACTGCGAAAGCTGATTTTGGGTTTCACGTCACGCCGGTCGCAGAAGCCCAGCACCTGGTCGCCGAGACAATGTCCCTCTTTCATGACCATCAACCGTTCGCCTTCCAGGTCGGCGACAGCCACCGTGCGTTTGCGGGTGAGTGGATGGCCCGGCGGCAGCGCCAGCAGCAGTTCCTCAGAAAACAATCCATTGACTGCCAAACGCTCGTTTTGAATCGGCTGGCTGGCCAAGGCAAAGTCAATTTCATAATCGAGCGCGAGCTTGAGCAGCCGCGCCGTGATGTCTTCTTGCACCACGATTTCCACGTCGGGAAACTTTTCCGTGAACTGCGCCATCACATCCGGCAGCAGATACGGCGCGATGGTGGGCAGCACGCCAATCGTCAAGGTCCCGCGCAGCAAATCCTGCGCGTCGGTCGCCTCGCGTTTCGCCGCATCCACTTCTTCAAGGATGCGGACCGCGCGGCGCAGAAACGTTTCGCCGTGCGACGTCAGCTTCGCCTCGCGTTTCGTGCGGTCGAAGAGCCGCTCGCCCAGCTCGTCCTCAAGTTTCTGAATCTGCTGGCTCAACGAAGGCTGCGAGACATGGCACTGCTCCGCGGCACGGGAGAAATTCGCGGTCCGAGCCACGGCGACCACGTAGCGAAGTTGTTGCATTTCCATAGGCAATACCTATGGTAACCAGAGGAAATAAGTATTTCAACAATAGCTCGCAAATTGGTTCAATGAAAGAAAACCAGAACACACTTACGGCTAAAAAATCTGAAATCATGACCACAACCGGTGGAAATCCTGTCGCCGACAACCAGAACTGCATCACCGCAGGTCCGCGCGGCCTGCCGTTGATGCAGGATTATCAACGACTCGAAAAGCTGGCGCACCAGAACCGCGAGCGCATTCCCGAGCGCACCGTCCACGCCAAAGGCTCGGCGGCTTACGGGACGCTCACCATCACCCACGACATCACCAAGTGTTCGAAGGCAGTCAGCAGTCGACCACCAGCGCAGTCGTGCCGAACACTTACAACTCGTCCACAGAATTTAGTTCAACCGACCTAAGGAGAAAACAGATGACAACCGAAGCCAAGTGCCCATTTTATCACGCGGCCGACAGCGGCACGTCCAACCGCGACTGGTGGCCGAACCAGTTGAAGCTCGAACTCCTGCACCAGCATTCCTCCAAGTCCAATCCCATGGGTGAGGACTTCAGCTACGCGGAAGAGTTCAAGAGCCTCGACCTCGCGGCGGTGAAGAAGGATCTCGCGGCGTTGGTGACCGACTCGCAGGACTGGTGGCCGGCGGACTTCGGTCACTATGGCCCGTTGTTCATTCGCATGGCGTGGCACAGCGCCGGCACCCACCGCATCGGTGACGGCCGCGGCGGCGGCGGCAGGGGCCAGCAGCGCTTCGCGCCGATTAACAGTTGGCCGGACAACGTCAGCCTGGACAAGGCGCGCCGCCTGCTCTGGCCGATCAAGCAAAAGTATGGCCGGAAGATTTCGTGGGCCGACTTGATGATCCTCGCCGGGAACGTCGCTCTGGAAACGATGGGATTCAAGACATTCGGTTTCGGAGGCGGGCGTGAGGACGTCTGGGAACCGGATCAGGACGTCTATTGGGGCGCCGAGACGACCTGGCTGGGTGACAAACGTTACTCCGGCGACCGGGATCTCGAAAATCCGCTCGCCGCTGTGCAGATGGGGCTGATTTACGTCAACCCGGAAGGCCCCAACGGCAACCCGGATCCGGTCGCCGCGGCGCGGGACGTTCGCGAGACCTTCGCTCGCATGGCCATGAACGACGAGGAGACGGTGGCGCTCATCGCCGGCGGCCATACCTTCGGCAAGACCCACGGCGCCGGCCCGGCGTCGCACGTGGGGGCCGAGCCCGAAGCGGCCGGCCTCGAAGAGCAGGGCTTGGGCTGGAAGAGCAGCTTTGGCACGGGCAAGGGCGGTGACACGATCACCAGCGGCTTGGAAGTCACTTGGACCCAGACGCCGACGAAATGGAGCAACTACTTCTTCGAAAACCTGTTCAAATACGAATGGGAACTGACGAAGAGCCCGGCCGGCGCGCATCAGTGGGTGGCGAAGGGAGCCGACGCGACGGTTCCGGACGCACACGACCCGTCGAAGAAGCACCGGCCGACCATGCTGACCACGGACCTCTCCCTGCGGTTCGACCCGGATTACGAAAAAATCTCGCGGCGCTTCATGGAGAATCCGGCTCAGTTCGCAGACGCATTCGCCCGGGCGTGGTTCAAGCTGACGCACCGCGACATGGGCCCGCGCGCGCGCTATCTCGGCCCCGAGGTTCCTGCGGAAGAACTCCTCTGGCAAGATCCCATTCCTGCGGTCAATCACAAGCTGATTGATGCGAAGGACATTGCCGACCTCAAGGGCAGGATTCTGGCTTCCGGTCTGTCTGTCTCGCAACTGGTTTCCACCGCGTGGGCGTCGGCGTCCACTTTCCGTGGCTCCGACAAGCGCGGCGGTGCGAACGGCGCCCGTATTCGTTTGGCACCTCAGAAAGATTGGGAAGTTAACCAGCCGGCCCAGCTGGGCAAGGTGCTCAAAACGCTGGAAGGCATCCAGGGCGCGTTCAACGGCGCGCAGTCCGGCGGCAAGAAAGTCTCGCTGGCCGACCTGATCGTACTGGCCGGTTGCGCAGGTGTCGAGCAAGCGGCGAAAAATGCCGGCCACAAGGTGACGGTTCCCTTCACGCCGGGACGTATGGACGCCTCGCAGGCGCAAACCGATGCGGCATCCTTCGCCGTGCTCGAGCCCATCGCGGACGGCTTCCGCAATTACCTCAAGGCCAAATACACCATACCGGCCGAAGCACTGCTGGTTGACAAGGCGCAGTTGCTGACCCTGACCGCGCCCGAAATGACGGTGCTCATCGGCGGCATGCGCGTTCTAAAGACCAATTTCGGAGGGACGCAGCACGGCGTCTTCACCAAGCGACCGGAGGCGCTGACGAACGACTTCTTCGTGAACCTTCTCGACATGGGCACGGATTGGAGGCCGGTCTCGAAAGACGCAGACGTGTTTGAAGGCCGCGATCGCAAAACGAATGCACTCAAGTGGACCGGCACGCGTGTCGACCTTGCCATCGGCTCAAACTCCCAACTCCGCGCCCTGGCTGAAGTCTACGGAAGTTCGGACGCTGAGAAGAAATTCGTCGACGACTTTGTCGCGGCCTGGAACAAGGTGATGAACCTTGATCGCTTCGATCTCGCGTGAGTGAAGTTTTTTGCCAACAGGAACGTTCGTTTGTGCGTCGACGACGACAGCTGTTCGTAGGGCAGGGGTTCATGGT
>DATJBF010000054.1:0-2510 GCA_035515475.1 Verrucomicrobiia bacterium | reverse complement strand
TCTCGCCCTTCTTCTTGCCGTCCGACTCGCAGCGGCTGTTCACCGCGCGGCAATACGACGCGTAGTCGCCCGCACTGGCAAAGCGCTCGATCGGCCCGGTCTCCAGCTGGATGGTCAGACCCAGAATGTTGCCGATGCCAGGAATGCTCAGCAGTCATTGGGGTCATTGGGGTCAACTCAGTACTCGGGACATGTTAGCCCTGATTTTGGTCAGCCTCTTGCGCAGTTCGACATCTTGCACGCTCCGTCGCTCCAACCGACGGACGACTTGGCCGACCCCGCTTCCGTCATAATAGCCCAGCTGGCGCGCCACGGCTGCGCATCGCTCGCCGGCCAGCCTTACGCGCGCCCAAATCTGGATGCGTTCATCCGCTTCGCTGCCAAGCCACTCCCCGAGCCGGTTCTTCGGTTCCGCTGCGCGGCAACGTTGTAGCCACCGCGTTTCCTCCTCCGCCTTCTTGCGCTTCAACTGCGCGTGTACCCTGGCCAACAGCACCTCGCCACCGAGCACCAACCCGCCGATCAGATTGTCCCACGGGTTCTCCAGTTCTTTGTCAAACCAGCGCGCCAAACTCTTGCGGTACTCGCGGCGGGCGTTTGTCGGCTTCTCGCCCCAATACCGCAGCCAGTGCTGAGACAGCCAGCCCGGCGGTTTCCGATCCAAGCCGCCGTATGCCCGATGGCTGCTCCAGCGGTACCGATCCAGTTCCTCGGCACGCTCTGGCGCCAATCGCTCGTTGCGGCAGCGCAGCCGGACTGGATTCAAATGCACGTACTCAACCAATCCTTGCGCGTACTGATCGGCCTCGATCAACTGCGCCTTGAATCGGCCTTGAAACAAATGACCGCTCCGTCGATGTCGACGATTGAAGCGCACCGTGTACGTTACCTGTAACCATCCGACAGCCTGGCTCAGGTTGGCCCGCGGTGTGTCCAGCAACAAGTGGTAATGATTGGGCATCAGGCAATACGCCTGTACCCGCGCGCCGAACCGCTCGACCATTTCGGCAAGCGTTTCGAGGAATCGCTGACGATCCTGATCGTCGCGGAAGATGGCCTTGCGTTCGTTTCCGCGCGCCATCACGTGATAGGCCGCCCCGGCGAATTCGACACGCAAAGGACGAGCCATGTCACCCAATCTATCGGTTCGTGCTCCACCGGGTCTAGTCGACTGTCCAGAGTACCTCCATCCGTTCCCGACTGTCCCGAGTACTGAGTTGACCCCAACCTCCAGGGGGAGCTTATCCCGAGCGTCGGAAAGCTTATCCCTGACGCGGGAGTGCTCCTCCCTGGCGTGGGAATGGTCATCACTCGCTCGGGGATGTTCGTCCGCTGCGACGGTACGGTTATCCCCGCCACGGAGGTGATCATCCCTACCGACGGGAAAGTCATCCCGCCGCCAAGGAGGCTTTGCCATTTGTTCGGAACGCTCGTCCCGAGGCGATGGGGAAGGCACCGTTGACCGCATCGACGCCGCCTTGCAGCCGAAGTGTAACCGCTGCGGGCCGTCTGTCGTATGACGGCAACTTCGGCCTTCGCCAAGGCTACGGCGGACAAGTCGGCCGAGGCTCACGCCTCGGCTACAGAGAACGTGAAAGGAAAACGGGCAGTCAATCGCATCGTTCCTTTTGCATGTAATTGGAATCAGATCTGTACTCTGGACAAATTGAACCGCGCTCACTCTCTACTCTCCTCGCCCTTTCACCCGACTTCGACGGCTTCTTCGAGCACAGGGGCGGGCGCAATCCCGTGCTTGTCGATGACGACGATCAGTCCGAAGAGGAAGATCGCCATGAAGACCACCGCGCTCGAGAAGGCCCAGATGAAGCCGAATTTATTGGCGATGACCGTCACGAGGATCGAGCTGTAGGCGCCCATCAGATTGAGCACCCCGTTATAGATGCCATAGACGAAGGCCGAGCTTTTCGGCGTCGGCGCCAGGTCCACCGCGTTGACCCCCCAGGCCCCCACGCTGGCGTTCATCACCAGCAGCGACAGCCCGATCAGCAGCGCGCTCGGCGCCACGAGATTCAGCCTCGACGTTTCCAGCGCCAGCAGCATCATCACGATCATCAGAACCATGGGCACCCCGGCCCCCAGCTTGCGCCCTTTCGCGTATCCGTATTTCGCCACCAGCCAGTCGTTGATCGGGCCGGACACCAGAAAGCCGACGAAGCCCGCAAGATACGACACGCTCGTCCACGACGCGCTCTTGACGATCGAGAGGTGAAACGTGTCATGCATGTAAATCGGGAGCCAGTTGAGAAACGTGAACAGAATGTAGCCGAAGGTCAGGAAGGTGAGAAAGACCCCGATACCGTTTCGCGTCACCATGACTTTCAATGCCTTCTTCATCTCCTCGCGGCTCAGGTGCTCTTCCTGCTGGTGACGAGGCACCGCACCGGCCACGCTTTGGATGAACTGCAATTCGCGGTCGTTGACCCACGGGTGAGATTGCGGAGTGTCGCGAATCAAGGCCCACCAGATCGGAATCCAGATCAACCCCAGTG
>DATJBF010000053.1:0-3730 GCA_035515475.1 Verrucomicrobiia bacterium | reverse complement strand
GTTGTTTCATGGTTGGGCTGGTGCCGGTGCTGGGGTTTTTCGGGATCTACTTTTTCCGGTACTCGTTCGTGGCGGACCATTTTCAGTACCTGGCCAGCATGGGATTGATTGCGCTGGTGGTCGGTGCGGGGGCGACGGTTGCGGAACGGGCTGGTCGACGAGCCGACGACGTCGGTGCGTTTGCGGCGGCGATTGCGCTGGTGGTATTGGGAATGGCCACATGGAATCACGAAGTCGTGTTTGCCAGTGAGGACAGTCTCTGGCGCGACACGCTGGCGAGAAATCCAAACGCCTGGCTGGCGCATAACAATCTGGGGGCTTGTCTGGTGGAAGCGGGCAAACTTCAGCAGGCGATTGGTGAATACGACGAGGCACTGCGGCTCAAGCCCGATTACGACCTGGCGCACTACAACCTGGGAGTTGTCCTGGATCTCCGGGGCCGGACCCGGGAGGCGATCCAGCAGTACGAGGAGGCGCTGCGGATCAAACCCGATTACTCCGCGGCGCAGAACAATCTGGGAGTCGCGTTGGGTCAACTGGGCCGGTTCAAGGAAGCCATTGGACATTACGAGGAAGCGTTGCGGCTCAAACCGGATTTCCCGCAGGCGCAGTACAACCTGGGTGTGGCGATGCAGCATGAGGGGAGGCTTGAGGACGCGATCGCGCATTACGAGCAGGCGTTACGGCTCAAGCCCGACTACGCCGACGCCCACTGCGGCCTTGGGAACTGCCTGGCACAGGCGGGCCGGACCGCCGACGCCATCACCCATTTCGAGGAGGCGCTGCGAATTCGACCGGACCTGGTCGAGGCGCATTACCGTCTGGGGAATGTCCTGTTCCAGACAAACAGGTTCGAAGAAGCAATCGTTCAGTACAAGGAGACGCTCCGTCTCCGGCCTGATTTCCCCGAGGTGCAAAACAATCTGGGAAACGCCCTCCTCAGGGTGGGCCGGCCCGCCGAAGCGGTCGGGTACTACGAGCAGGCGGTGCTGCTCCAGCCCGGTTCCGCCGGAATGGAGTACAATCTGGGCGTCGCGCTCGAGGAAGCGGGACGTGTACCGGAGGCGCGGGCGCACTTCGAGAAGGCGGTGCGACTCAAACCGGATTTCGCCGAAGCACAGCAACGGCTGGCGCAACTGCGAGGGGCAAAATGATGAGGAATGGAAGATGCGGACACGGTAGGGCTGCGACTCGGAGTCGGGGCCTGGACACGCTGGAGCGCGTCCCTACCAACGACGCAGGGCGCGGCCACCGACGCGGAGCGCGACCGTACCAACGACCTTGGAAAATCGGGATTGCACCGTGGGCCGCTTGTTGTAAGTATTCTGCTGCGCATGCAGCAACGCCCCGGGGGATATAATGATTAGATGAAGCCGGCTGCGTCCATCGTCATTCCCATATACAACGAAGAGGTGAACATCGGGGATCTACTCGAACGCATCGCGGTCATTCTACCCCAATTGCCGTCCCCGTGTGAGGTGATCGTGGTGGACGATGGCAGCCGCGATGCGACACTCAAACGTCTGCTGGACGCCAAGGGCAAGTACCCATGGCTGAAGGTGGTCGAGTTGCGGCGCAATTTCGGTCAGCATGCCGCGACGTATGCGGGCTTCGACAACGCGCAGGGTGATATCATTGTTACATTGGACGGCGACCTGCAGAACGACCCGGCCGATATCCCCAAGCTGATTGACAAACTGCGAGAGGGTTACGACGTCGTTTGCGGTTGGCGTCCTCACCGCCAAGACCCGTTCTTTTCGCGGAGATTACCATCGCTCGTCGTCAACCGGATCATTCGCAGCGATGCGCCGACGCCGGTACACGATTACGGTTGTTTCCTGCGGGCGTACACGCAACGAGCAGCGAGGGAACTCTCGGAGCGTTCGACCTCGCGCGGCTGGTTTCCGGTGCTCTTCGCCAAGCTCGGGTTCCGTGTCGCGGAAGTGCCGGTGTCGCATCACGAACGCCCGGGTCGGCAACAATCCAAGCACGATTTTTTCACGCGCTTCGATCAGTTCATGTCGGTCTTCATGGGGGTTAGGACTCGTCCCTTCCAATTCGTTCAGGTCATCGGCGCGGTGGGAATGGTCTTTGGCGGCGTTGGATTTGTCGTGGCACTGGTCTGTGGGGCCACGGGGACGGGCACGGAGATTGGCCTTTGGTTGTTGGCGTCGGCCGGACTGGGATTATGGGGTTTCCTGATTGTCGTCACCGGAACGGTCGGCGAATACCTTGTGGGGATGAACTACGAGATCGGCCGTCATCCCAAGTATCTGATCCGCAAGGTGCACGACTAACCCTGCGGTGAATCGGGGTCGAGACCGGTGCCGCCCTGCTACCGTAACCGTCTGTAACCGCACCGTTGCGCTCTGTAGCCGCACCCGTGAAGGGTGCGGCTACATCACGGAGGGAACGCGGGCTGAAGGTTTGCCCCGAAGCATTTCGGGGCCGCGGCTACAACGTCCAGAGCCGCAATCGCTCACTTCTCGACGGTAATGACGGTCATCCAGCACCGCGTCCGCAGCACGGGCAAATGACCGAGCAGGAACTGGTCGGTCTTCTGCAAGATCCGGAGCACCCGGGGATGACATTTCCCCTGGCGAACGTCGTCCATCCAGTACGGAAAGGCTTTCCCGGCGAGTTTGAGTTGGACGAAACGGGCGCCGAACAACAGGAGCGAGACCAGATGATACTCTCGATGTTCGAGCCGGCCGAACTGGCGCTGTAAGAACTCGAAATCCCCCGGCTCCAGCGGTCGTTCGTCGGCGGTGCGCAGATCTGTGGCGAACAGGCGATAGATCCTGATGAAGATGCTCCCCTTTTGCGGTTCGAGAAAGAAGCCGCGTCCGCCGGGTTTCAGCACGCGGACCAGATTTGGGACAGCCTCGTTCATGTCGAGGTGATGCAGCACGCCGTCGGCGAAAATCAGGTCGAAGAAATCCGCTGGATAGGTCATGGCCTCGACCGGGCACACCTCGGCCTTCACGCGATCGCCGACGCCGTGATGGGCTGCCAGTTGCCGGGTCAACTCGACCATTTGTTGGGAGACGTCTATCGCCCACACTTCCGCTCCGCGCAACGCGAAGGCGACCGATGTGTCACCTTGTCCGCAGCCAATGTCCAGCACGCGTTGTCCGCGCACGTCGCCCAGTTGATCGAGCAACTCCACGTTCTCGAGGCAGGTCGGGGCGAATACTCCCTGCGGTTGGAGTTGGGTCACGGATAGCTGTTCGGCGTACCGGTTGTAGAACTGGCTTTCTGAGGCGGCGCGTGTCGTCAGGGTTTTCGGCTGAGGCGGTTCCACGGGGCCATTATAAGGGCAGTTGGCTGCCTGACAATCCGAAGCGGCGCCAGAGTTTGCGCTGGGTACGGCGAGGGAGCCCGCTATTGCGTTCGTGCGGGACGCAATGCTAGCTTCGGGCGATGCAGGACCGACCATCAGCAGCTACAGCAAGGGTTGTTGGTTCAGAGCGATCCCACGTGTGTGGTTTACGATTGTGGTGGGCTGGCGCGGTGATCGTGCTGCTGACGGTCGTGGTGTACCTTCCGGCGCTGCGATGCGGGTACATTTGGGACGATGACGACCATCTCACCGCCAATCCGGCGATGCTGTCGGTCGACGGGTTGAAACAGGTCTGGTCGTCACTCAAGGTGTCGCGGTACTACCCGTTGACGCTGACGTCGTTTTGGCTGGAACGCCGCATCTGGGGGTTGCACCCCCTGCCCTATC
>DATJBF010000052.1:0-10891 GCA_035515475.1 Verrucomicrobiia bacterium | reverse complement strand
TTTTGGCCCGCGCTTCCTCGATGGCTTTCGACAGAATCCTGGCGCCGAGCGCCATCTCGCCGCGGATGTAGATGTAGGCCACGTGCGCGCCGACAGCGTAACAGGAGATCAGGATGCCCTCGAGCAATTGGTGCGGATCGTAATGGATGAGCTGGCGATCCTTGAACGTGCCCGGCTCGGACTCGTCGGCGTTGCAGACGAGGTAAATCGGCTTGTCCGTGCCCTTCGCCAGAAATCCCCACTTCATGCCGCAGGGGAACCCCGCGCCGCCGCGTCCGCGAATCTGGCTGTCCCTGACCTCGGCGACGATTTCCTCGGGCTTCATGCCGAGCGCCTTGCGCAGCGCCTTGTAGCCGCCCTCGCCAACGTAGTCGGCCATCGACCCCGTGTAGCCCGGCTGGCTCGCGTTGGCGAGCAACACGCGTTTCTCCAGCGGATGCGCCGGTTGAACGGGAGGCAACCCCGAAGGCGTTCGGGGCGGCTCCAGCCGGCCCGTCGTCTGAATCCGATCCACGATCGCTTCGGCCTTGTCGGGCGTGAGATTCTCGAACAACTCGTCGTTGATCATCAGCACCGGGCCCGTGCCGCACGCGGCGAGACATTCAACCGTGGAAATCGTGAATCGGCCGTCGGGCGTGTTCTCGTCGAGCCCAACCCCCAGTTTCTTCTGCAATCGGTCGAGGATCCCGTGGCACCCGCACAGTTCGCACGACAGCGTGCGGCAGACCTTGATGTGGAACTTCCCCCGCGGTTTGGCCGTGAACATCGGGTAAAAGCTGACGAGTTCCCAGACGTTGATCGGCTGCAGTCCGAGTTTCGCCGCGGTCCACTCGACCTGTTCCCGGCCGAGAAAACCGTAGTGCTCCTGCAACAGGTGCAGCAGCCACAACACCGCCGCCCGCTTGTGTTCCGGCGGGTAATGCGTGATCACCTCGTCGATGTGTTGCTCGAGTTCAGTTGGTACGTTCATCTGGGCCACGAATGCACACAAATGTTCATGAATCGACTGACCATTCACATGACCAGTCGTTTGAATTCACACTTGCCCCTTCCGAAATTGATCAGCACGCCAACTCTGAGGCCCGTCGCTTTTAAGTAATTCAGCAATTGGGCTTCGTGCTGTTTGTTGTACGCCGCTTCTGCCTTCAACTCGACGACCACCTGATCGTCGACAACCAAATCAGCCACATAGTCACCGACCACCGCGCCCTTGTATTTAACCTTGAGTGACCTTTGCGCTTCCACCTTTGAATTGCGCTGCGCCAGTTCAACGAGCAGTGCATTCTCGTACACCTTTTCAAGAAACCCATAACCGAGCACGTTGTGGACTTCGAATGCTGCACCCACGATTTCCTTTACAAGTTCACCATGAATTAATTCCTTATTCGTGTTCATTCGTGTGGATTCGTGGCTAGCGGTCGCATTCTCCCATGACGAAATCGATGCTGGCCAGGATGGCGACCAGATCGCTGATCATGTGTCCTTTGGCCAGCACCGGCAGCGACTGGAGGTTCACAAACGACGGAGCCCGAATTTTCAACCGATGGGGCACGCCGCCGCCTTTGCTGACGATGTAAAACCCGAGTTCGCCCTTGGGATTCTCGGCCGAAAAGTACACCTCCCCCGGTGGGGCGTTGACGCCCTCGGTGACGTTGATGAAATGATGGATCAGCTCTTCCATCTTCGTGAGCGTGGCCCGCTTTTCGGGCAACAGGATCTTCGCGTCGGGCGAATTCACCGGGCCCTCGGGAAGGTTCCCCAGCACCTGATAAATGATCCGCACGCTCTGGCGCATCTCCTCCATCCGCACCAGATAACGGTCGAAGCAATCGCCCACCGTGCCGACCGGAACGTCGAAATCAAAATCCTCGTACCCGCTGTACGGATGCGCCTTGCGAATGTCCCATTCGACGCCCGAACCGCGCAGCATCGGGCCGGTCACGCCGAGGTCGATGGCGTCCTCCTTCGACAACACGCCGATGTCGCGATTGCGGCCGATGAAAATCCGGTTGCGGGTCAGCAATTTGTCCACTTCGTCGACCGTCGCCGGGAACTCTTTCAGAAACTTCCGCAGCATGGGCAGAAAGTTGGGCGGCACATCGTTGGCCAGGCCGCCGATGCGCGTGTAGCTGGTGGTGAAGCGCGCCCCGCAAATGCATTCGCAGAGATCGTTGATCTTCTCCCGCTCGCGAAAGGCATACAGAAACACCGTCATGGCCCCGATGTCCAGGGCCAACGCGCCGATGCCCAGCAGATGGGAACTGATGCGCGCCAACTCCGCGCAGATGACGCGGATGTACTTGCAGCGGGACGGCACGTCGATACCGCAAAGTTTTTCCACCGCGTAGGCGTAGGCGACGTTGTTGGCCAGCGGCGCCAGGTAATCCAAGCGGTCGGTATACGGAATAAACTGCGTGTACGTCATGTTCTCGGCGATTTTTTCGTCGCCGCGATGCAGATACCCCACGTCGGGCCAGACGTTGACGACTTCCTCGCCGTCCAGCTCGATCACCAGCCGCAGCACGCCGTGGGTGCTCGGGTGCTGCGGTCCCATGTTGAGGATCATCCTCTCGCCGGGCAGCTCCCCTTCCAGCGCCTGCTGGGCCCGCCCCGCGGATTCGATCAGCTCAAGCTCTTGTCGTGTCGCCATGGTTACCCGCCACGGGTTGATGGAAGGACGGACTACCGGAGTCGTGGGAACGACCGCCCAAAACCCAATACTCCAGTGCCCCATTCCGCTTCATACCGGTTCTTTCTTGGTTGGATTCTTCAACGCCGCTTCCTGTTCGGCCAGCGTATCGTATTGTCGCGGCTCGCGGCGGAGCGAACTCTGCGTCCCGCTCGCCGCCACGAACGGTCCGCCCAACATCGGCGCCGCGCGAACGGCGTCGGCATTCACCGCCGTTTCCGGCAGTTCGGTCGGAATGCCGGCCACCGGAAACTCTTTGCGCAACGGGTAATACGGGTAACCTTCCCACATCAGGATGCGTTTCAGGTTCGGGTGACCACGGAAGCGGAGGCCGAACATGTCGAATGCCTCCCGCTCGTGCCAGTTCGCCGTCCGCCAAACGCCCGTCACCGTGTCCACGGTCATGTCGTCCTCGGAAATCCGCACCTTGAGCCGCAACCGGCACCGATGCGCGAGCGAGTACAGTTGGTAATCCACCTCGAACCGGGGGTCCTGGCCGTAGTTGTCCACCCCCGCCAGATCGGTCAGCATGTCGAACGTGCAATCGGTCTTGAGAAACCGGCAGACGTCCACGATCTTCGCGCGGTCGACCGCCACGGTGACCTCCCCGCGAAACTCGACGGGAGCGCCGACCGCGTCGCCGAACCGGCCTTTGAGTTTCTCGACTGCCTCCGGTGAAGTCATGGCGCGTTTATTTCCAGAATTTGCCCTCGACGAACGGCGGCGCGGATTCGCCGCGGACGACGATCGGGCCTTTCACGGGCGCCCACGCCGTCGACGCGGTCTGGCCTTTCTTCATATTTTCGAGCGCTTTCTCCTGGGCGATCTTGCGTTGCACCGCCATCAACCCCTCGAGCAGGGCTTCCGGACGCGGCGGACACCCCGAGACATACACGTCCACGGGCAGGAAATGATCGACGCCCTGCACCACCGCATAGCTGCGATACATGCCCCCCGTGCTCGCGCAGGCGCCCATGGCGATGCACCATTTGGGATTCGGCATCTGATCCCAGATGCGTTTGACCGCGCCGGCCATCTTGTACACGCACGTGCCGGCCACGATCATCAGGTCGCACTGGCGCGGCGTGAACCGCATTACTTCCGACCCGAACCGCGCAATGTCGAACCGGCTCGCGCCGACGGCCATCAACTCGATCCCACAACACGCCAGCCCCAACGGCATGGGCCAACAAGAGTTCTTGCGCACCCAGTCGATCGCCGCGTCCACGCGCGTCACGATCACATCGCGGCCCTCAACCTGCGGATCAACGGCGGTTTCGATTCGCTGACTCATAAATGAAAATCCGAAACCCGAATCTCGAATCTCGAAACCATCTGAGAATCCGAAGTCCCCAAATGACTGCGCGCCCATGTTTGGAAGATTGGTGTCATTCGGATTTGTCTCGGATTTCGGATTTCGGATTTCGGATTTGCCTCCGCGGCGCCCAATCCAGCGCGCCTTTCCTCCACGCGTAGATGTGGCCGACCTCCAGGATCGCCAGAAACAACAGCGCCCCCAGCAACATCTCCGCTCCAATCGCCCCTCGGCCGATGGGCCGGACCAGGTCGCGGAACACAGCGGCCCAGCCGAGGAAAAAAACGACCTCGATGTCGAACAGGATAAACAGCATCGCGATCAGGTAGAATTTCACGCTGAACCGCGTGTGCGCCTCGGTCATCGCCGGCATTCCGCATTCGTAGGGGCTGTCCTTGACGGGATCATGCGAGCGTTTCTTGCCCAACAGCGTCGGCAATACCAGCATGGTCGCCGCCAGACCACCGGCAATCACCATCAACAATCCCACCGGAATGTATTGCTGCAATTGTGCCATAGTCGTTGCGTCCTGGAATTTCCTCGTCCACGCCAAACGAGCCACCCGAACGCCCCGAGACAAACCCCGCTCACGACACGGGGTCAACTTTGTGACAACTTTCACAAGGAAACTAGCGAGCTTTCCCAGCCTCTGCAAGTGTTATTTGGCTTCCGCCGTTCCGCCGGAGTGCGCTATCGTCGCCCCGTGGACGGCAACCCGGCGCTCATCGAGGAAATCTGCCGCGAGATTTTGCGTAGCGGCAACCGGATCACCTTCGAACGATTCATGGAACTCGCCCTCTACCACCCCCAACACGGCTATTACACCAGTTTGGATGTTCCGGATCAGGATGCGGCGCGCTCGGCGAGCGCGCCCCACCAAAAACCGGATGAAGTTGATGCCGTAGGGCGGGCTGGCCCAGCCCGCCGTTCTCGCATCGGCAAAGACGGCGATTTCTTCACCAGCGTCAGCGTCGGACCATTGTTTGGCCGACTCCTCGCCCGGCAATTCTTGCAGTGGCGCAAGGAACTCGGCACGCCACGCGAATTCGAAATTGTCGAGTTCGGCGGACATCGCGGCCAGCTCCGTGACGACGTGCTGGCCGCCGCACCCGACCTGCGGTACCGAGTCGTCGAAGTGGGCGATTCCCTGCCCGATTCCATCGTCGGTTGCGTGTTTTCCAACGAATTCCTCGATGCGCTGCCGGTCCACCGGGTGAAAGTGGAGAGTGGTGAGTGGAAGGAGGTGTACGTTACGCAGGCATCCTCCTCACCCAGTCCCTCTCCCCCGCAGCGCGGGGGAGAGGGACTGGGTGAGGGGGCAACGCCGGTTGAAGAAACCATCGGCCCCCTTTCCTCTCCCCGCCTCGCCAGCTTTCTGGCCGGTCTGCCCGTTGACCTGATGGAAGGGTACACGGTCGAGATAAACCTGCGCGCCGTGGATTGGCTGGAAAACATCGCTCGCCGACTCAAGCGGGGTTACGTGCTGACGATCGATTACGGCTACGAGCGGAACGAATACTTCGCCCCGCACCACCGTGACGGGACACTGCTGTGCTATTGCCGTCACACCCAAAACGCGAATCCGTACCAGCACGTTGGCGAACAGGATATGACCTCTCACGTCGAGTTCACGTCGCTCATCGAGCACGGCAAGAAATTCGGACTCGAACCCGTATTGTTCACCGACCAATCACATTACCTGTTGCAGATTGGAGAATCCGAGATTGCCGAGATTGCCGCGCGCACCGCGGGGCAACTCAGCCGGGAACGCGCGGCCATCCACCAACTCATCCATCCCGAACTCATGGGACGCACGTTCAAAGTGCTGGTGCAACGAAAAGGAATTTGATATTCTTCCGAAGTTGTTGAGGTGAGCGCGCGTGAACGAACGGCCGCCATCGATTCCACCGGCATTGCCGCCCGCTCGGCGATTCTATGTAAACAGATCGCCCTTGATCGTCTTCGGCGCGGTTCTCGGCATCCTCGGCTGGCTCTACATCTTGCACGTCCTCGACAGGAATCACATGCGGAACATGGCCCGCGCCGCCGTCTGCCTCAGCAACGTCAGAGCGATTGGCCTCGCGTGCGAGATGTACGCCCGTGACAATGGGGGGAGACTGCCCCCAACGGCGGAGAGTTTGTACCCCTACCTGCATCAGTTCGATCCCTATTCACGCCCCAACAAGTGTTTCATCTGTCCATCCGCAAAAGACAAATCGCATTCTAGCTATGCATTCACGGGCGCAACCAACCTCTGGCGGAGCAACCCGGCCGTCATTGTCCTGCGCGAGACAGCAGCCAGACATTTTGGGAAACGCTCCGTGTTGTTCGACGATGGTCGCGTCGAGCAACAATAGAACGAGTTAAGCGCCGCTTTCCGCTTCCCGCTTTCCGCTTTCGCCGTTATCCTGCCCCTATGTTCGTCGACAAAGTCAAGATTCGCGTCAAGGCGGGTGATGGCGGGAACGGTTGCGTTTCCTTCCGACGCGAGAAGTATGTCGACCGCGGCGGTCCCGATGGCGGTGACGGCGGCAAGGGCGGCGACATCGTGCTGGTGGCCGACAAGAACGTCACCGATCTCTCCGATTACTACTATCAGCCACGTCTTGTCGCCAAACACGGCGTTCACGGCCGCGGCAAAAACTGTTTTGGCCGCAACGCCAAGGACGTCGTAGTGAAAGTGCCCATCGGCACGCAAATGTTCCGTCTCACTCGGCCCACCCGACAACCCGTCCCCACTCGCTATCATCCCGCGGCAGCCACGGAGGAATTCGATCCGACCGCCGTGGTGGGTCTCGTGGCCTCACGCGGTGAAACCGCCGCGCCGGGCAGCGATTCCGGTCGCGGTGCGGACGCCGCTCCCGCGGAAACCTCGGCCGGCCGCGAACTCCTGGCCGATCTGGTTGAGGACGGCCAGCGGTTCGTGGTGGCGAAGGGCGGACGCGGCGGACACGGCAACACGCATTACAAAAGCTCGACGCATCAGGCGCCGCGCGAGTTCGAATACGGCGAGCCGGGCGAAATGCTGGATGTTGAACTGGAGCTGAAGACGCTGGCCGACGTCGGCCTCGTGGGCTTCCCCAATGCCGGGAAATCCACGCTGATCTCGAAGATTACCAAGGCCCATCCCAAGGTGGCACCCTATCCGTTCACGACGCTGACGCCCAACGTTGGGATTGTTGTGTACGACGATTTCGCGCGGATCCGCGTGGCGGACATTCCCGGGCTGATCGAAGGCGCGCACGCCGGCAAGGGGCTGGGACACGATTTCCTGCGGCACATCGAGCGGTGCCAATTATTGGTCCTGTTGCTCGATATGGCGGGCGTGGACGGACGCCGGCCGTGGGATGACTACCAGCAGTTGATCGAGGAACTCAAGTTGTACAAGGCCGAAGTCCTGAACAAACCGCGCCTCGTCGTCGCCAACAAGATGGATCTGCCGGCAGCCAAAAAGAACCTCGCCGCATTCAAGCGCCACGTGGGACATGCTTCCAGCTTGTCCGAAAAAAAGACGCCGAAGACGAGCCGGATGCCGGTCCTAGAGATCTCCGCGCTGGCTGGTGACGGCCTGGGGAAATTTAGGCTGGAGTTGCGCAAAGCGCTGACGTAGCCTGAGGTTCGACGGTTGCGGAAGATTGGCGTTGAACCAGGAGGCGTGAAGGAGGTCCATGTTCAGGATCATCGGAGCGGACGGCCAGCAGTACGGCCCGGTTAGCGCGGAACAACTGCGCCAGTGGATCGCCGAAGGGCGTGCCAACGCGCAGACGCAGGCCCAAGCCGAGGGAACCGCGGACTGGAAACCGCTCGGTCAATTTGCCGAATTCGCCCCGCTGTTTTCGCCGTCAGCCGTGCCCCCAACCGTGGGCCGCGCGCCGCAGCCGCCAGTACCGAACTACCTGGTACCCGCCATTCTTTGCACCATCTTCTGTTGTCTGCCCTTTGGGATCGCCGCGATTGTCTTCGCCGCTCAAGTGAACGCCAAACTCCAGGCGGGCGACGTGCCCGGCGCGATCGAATCGTCTCGCAAAGCCCGGATGTGGTGTTGGATTGCCTTTTGGCTCGGCATCGTTTTCACCATCCTTTCGATGGGCGTCGTTGGTATTGGCGGATGGCGCCGGGGGCTGCGCGGATGGTGACGCACCGAACCCAGGTCCTCGGCACGGCGGCGATCGTTACGGTGATCGCGGCGGTCATCTTCGTGTTCGACCCGACCCACATCGGCATCTTTCCGCCCTGTCCATTGCACCAGATGACCGGGTTGTGGTGTCCGGGTTGTGGTTCGACTCGGGCGCTGCACGAGTTGTTGCACGGCCATTTGCTGATGGCTTTCCGGTTTAATCCGCTGGCGATCTCGTTGTTGCCCCTGGTTGGCTACCTCGTTCTGCGGCGCGGACACGTGACGATGAGACCGGTTTGGATCTGGACGTTGTTGATAACGGTGGTGATGTTCGGCATCCTGCGCAACATCCCCGTTTACCCGTTGACGATGTTGGCACCCTGACGGACAGCCACAGGAACTGAAATGTACAAGATCACTGGAGCGGATGGCCACGAGTACGGCCCGGTCACGGCCGAGCAATTGCGTCAATGGATCCGGGAAGGCCGGGCCAACGCCCAGACCAGGACCCAGTCGGAAGGGTCCACCGACTGGAAGAGCCTCGGCGAGTTCCCCGAGTTTGCCGACGCGCTGGGCAGCGCCGGCGCGGCCTCGATCGTCCCGCCGGTGGTGGGCGCGGTCGATCCCGTGGCCCTGGCCGCCCAGATCCTCGCACGAGATTACACCATCGACATCGGACGATGCATCGGTCGCGGCTGGGAACTCGTTAAGAAAGACTTTTGGCTACTGATCGGCGCGTCGTTTGTGGGCGGACTCATTGCCGGGGGCTGCGGCATTCCCTGGCTGGGAATCGCCATCGCCATGATCGTCGGCGGCCCGATGCTGGGTGGGTTGTACGCGCTCTACCTGAAAAAGATCCGCGGCCAGCCCGCTGCGTTCGGCGACATGTTCGTCGGATTTAGTACGGCGTTCCTGCCGCTGATGTTGGCCCGGATCGTCTCGCTGTGTTTGACCGGCTTGGGGTTTGTCCTTTGCATTCTTCCCGGCATCTATCTGGGAGTCGCCTGGATGTTCGTCCTTCCCCTGGTGATCGATAAGAAGCTGGAGTTCTGGCCGGCCATGGAACTGAGCCGCAAGGTCGTCTCCAAACATTGGTGGCTGATGTTTGGATTCTTGGTGGTCTGCGCCCTGGTGGTGGTGGCCGGGCTCATTGCCTGTTGCGTCGGTGTGATTGTAACCGCGGCCATCGCCCAAGCCGCGCTGATGTACGCTTACGAGGATATCTTTGGCACCCCAACCACCGCCGAAACTGTCTGAGTTTGCTCCCCCGCGGATCGTCGACCGCTCGAAAGCCTGGGGGTGTGTGCTGGGGAACCTCGTGCTGCCGGGAGTCGGGACGTTCGTCGCCCACCGCCGGACCGCGGGAATCCTGCAACTCATCGTCTCGCAAACCGGTTTCCTGTTCATGGTGCTGTGGGCGATTTCCTTCGTGCGCGACTGGATCCACTTGGGGAGCCTGCCCGAGGAGACTGTGTCCCAGCTCGGGCCGGGCCTGATCGGGTGTGTGCTGTTCCTGCTGGCGTGGATCTGGTCGCTGGCCAGCAGCCTGAGCATCCTGCAAAGTTCCCGCAAGGGCGGTTTGTAACCCCGGGCGGTCGGGGATAGGATTCACGGCACGCATGACGGCATCCGCACTCCAACCCGGCCAACGGCTCGAACTCGATATCACCACCGTCGCGTTCGGCGGCGACGGCATCGGCCGCGTCGACAACTTCGTGGTGTTCGTGCCCTTCGTGGTTGAAGGCGAACGGGTCGAAGTCGAGATTGTGGAAGTGAAGAAACGCTACGCCACGGCCGACCTCGTGCGCGTCATCACGCCCTCGCCGTTGCGGGTCGAGCCCCGCTGTCCGTACTACCAGCGCTGTGCGGGTTGCCAGTACCAACACATCGACTACGCGCACCAACTCGAATTGAAACGCAACCAGATCCGCGACGTCTTCGAGCGGATTGGCAAGATCCCCAACCCGCCCATCGCCGCCGTGGTCGGCTCGCCCCGACAGTATCACTACCGCAACAAGATCGTCGTTCATGGCCCGGGTCAACCGGGTTTCTGGAGCGTCCGCGGGCGTTCCATCATCCCCATCGATCAATGCCCGATTGCGCGGGAGGAAATCAATGAGACGCTGTCAGCTCTCAGCGGTCAGCGGTCAGCCATCGACAAACATCTGACAATCCGCTGCAATTCCGCGGGTCAAGTGCGGGCCTTTGCCGAAAGTAGCGCGGGCGTCCCGCCCGTCCTGTTTGCGGATTTGGAACGGAACGGGCGGGACACCCGCGCTCATTGCACCGAGGAAATCATCCTCGGCAAAACGCTCCGCGTCCCGCTCGGTTCGTTCTTCCAGGTCAACCGCGAGGTGATCGAACTGGCACTGGAACACGTCCGCAACATCTTCGGCGCCAGCGGCTGCAAGATTCTGGTGGACGCTTACTGCGGCGTCGGTTTGTTTGCGTTGATGCTCGGCGACCGCGCCCGGCACGTGTACGGCATTGAAGAGGACGCCAAAGCGATCCAGGCCGCCAACGAAAATGCCGACCGGCTCGGGTTGAAGAGCTGCGATTTCTACCCGGGCAAGACGGAGCGCCTGTTGTTTTACACGTTGCGTCAACTCCGGTCCCGCCCCGATCAGGGCAGGCTCGACGAGGTCTGCCTGATTCTCGATCCGCCGCGCTCGGGCTGCGGGAAAGCCGTATTGAAGACGTTGCGGGAACAGAAACCCCGCCAGATCATTTACGTCTCGTGCGCGCCGCCGATGCTGGCGCGCGACATCAA
>DATJBF010000051.1:0-55441 GCA_035515475.1 Verrucomicrobiia bacterium | reverse complement strand
AGCGTGCGGGGAGGGCGAAGTTTACCCGCCTCTGGCGGCGCCGCAGGCGACCAGGGCTCCTGCTGAGCCGCGGCGTTGACGGAGAAAACGGTCGGCTCGCCGGGAGGCTCGCCCTCCCAATCAAGGTTGACCGGGCACTAGGTCCCCACGCGGGACTCGAACCTATCAATTGTGGTTTACTTTCGCCGCACGATGATCTCGTGCTGCTGGCGCAGTTTGACGATGCTGTCGGCAGGGCAAACGCCGCGCCAGAGAACGTTCGGATAAAGCACGACGTTGCGGCCGATGATCGAGCCCGGATTCAACACGCAATTGCAGCCGATGTCGGAGCCGTCACCAATCACCGCGCCGAACTTGCGCAGGCCCGTGTCGATGTTGCTGCCGTACTTGACCGTGACGTTCCCCTTGATCGATTTGACGTTGGAGAGGATCACGCCGGCGCCGAGATGGGTGTTGTACCCGAGAATGGAATCGCCGACGTAACTGAAATGCGGCACCTGAACGTTGTTGAACAGCACCGCGTTCTTGAACTCGCTCGCGTTGCCGAGCACACATTCGTTGCCCACCATCACGTCGCCGCGGACGTACGCGCTGGAGCGGACCTGGCAGTTCTCGCCGATGATCGCCGGGCCCTTGATCGTCGCGCCGTGCTCGACCACCGTGCCCTTCCCGATGAACACGTCGTCGGCAATGTAGGGCGTGCCCAAGATGGTTCCGAGTCGCGCCGGTTTGATCCGTTGCCTGACGAACTCCGACAGTTTTTTTAGCGCGTCCCAGACGTTCCCGCAGCCGTCGAACAGCTCGGGGAACGGGAATTGTTTCAGATCGAGAAAATCCTCGGGGCGGAACATGCCGCGCATCTTAGCCGCCGGTTCCCCACCCCGCAAGCAGTTCCTCGGCAGACCCGCCCCGCTTGCAAAAGTCCACCCCGCCGCGCATACTGGCGCCGCAATCTGCCGGTTCAGGAACGGACTGTCGATGGACCTCAAACGCTGGCTGCGGTCAAAATGGGCGATCGGCGTCGGCACCGCCGTGCTGATCTACACGCTGACGGGATTCTTCCTGATCCCCGCCCTCATCAAGTCGCAGATGCTCAAACGGCTGCCCGCCTTGACGCATCGCCGCGTTACCGTGCAGCAGGTCCGGCTGAATCCCTACGCGCTGTCGTTCACACTGCGCGGGTTCGCGCTCACCGAGACCAACGGCGATCCGTTCGTGTCGCTGGGCGAGCTGTACGTCAACTTCGAACTCTCCTCGATCGTCCACCGCGGCCTGGTCTTCAGCGAGATCAGCTTGAAAGAACCGTCGGCCAACATCATTCACCTCGCGGACGGCACATTCAATTTTTCGAATCTGATCCCGACCAACGCACCTGCCGCTGCCAGCCCGAAGTCAACAACGAACGAGCCGTTGCCGCTCGTGATGGTGGGCACGCTCAGCATCACCAACGCCGGGGCCAGGTTTATCGACCGTCACCGCGCGACGCCCTTCGAGCAGCACGTCGGCCCGATCAACATCCGCCTCCGCCACTTCACCACGCGCCCGAAGACAGGCAGTCCCTACTCCATTGTGGCCACGACCGACACGGGCGGGATGTTCGCGTGGGCGGGTGACGTGGGGATCAACCCGCCACACTCGGCGGGCCGGTTCACGCTCACGGGCCTGCAACTGAACCGGTACGCGCCGTACGTCGAAGACACCGCGCACATCGACCTCGCCGGCGGGCAGGTCGACCTGCAAACCGATTACCTCTTCGACATGGCGAGCGGCGCGATGACGCTGGCCGTGTCGAACGCCGTGCTCGACGTGACCGGACTCCAGCTTGGCATCGCGCAACCGAAACCGGCGCGGGCCAGCATCGGCAAGCTCCAGTTGACCGTAAGCGGACTCGCGTTCGACGCGGCGGCGAAAAACGTCAGCATCGCCGAGATCCGTCTCGGCCAGCTCGCCAGCGGGGTCACATTGTTGCCGGGCCCAACCGCCCCCGGGCCAACACAGGCCGTCGTCGCCACGGAGACCAGCGCCGCCCGGGTCGCCTCGACCAACAGTTTCCAAGTAACGGTCGGCGCAATCGTCATCGACGACGCATCGTTTCGGTTTACGGACGAATCGGTCGAGCCCAAGGTCACCTCGGCGGTCGAACAGTTCAACGGCAGCATCAAAGGACTCACGTCAGAACTCAACACGGCCGCGGCGGTGGATTTCACGGGCAAGGTCAACGGTTCCTCGTCGTTCACGATCGCCGGTCAGATCAATCCGCTGGCGAAAGATCTGTTCGTCGACCTGGCCGTTTTGTTCCACGACATCCGGCTCGCGCCGATCTCGCCGTACATGGCGAAGTACGCCGGTTTCCCGCTGGAAAAGGGCTCGCTGTCGCTCGACTTGAATTACCACGTCACCCAGCAGGAACTGAAAGCGAAGAACAACATCCGCATCGACCAACTGACCCTGGGCCCGGCCAGCGGCAGCCCCGACGCGACGAGGTTGCCGGTCAAACTCGCCATCGCGCTGTTGCAGGACCGGCACGGGGTCATCTCGCTCGACGTGCCGGTCACGGGCCGACTTGATGATCCAAAATTCAAGCTGGGGCCGATCATCCTCCAAGTGTTCATGAACATTCTCACCAAAGCGGCGACGAAACCATTCGCCCTGCTCGGGTCGATGTTCGGCGGCGGCGAGAGCCTCGATTTCATCGCGTTTGAACCGGGCCGGGCCGATTTCGCCGCCGGCGAGGTCAACAAACTCGATACGCTGGCGAATGCGCTGGCAGACCGGCCCGCGCTCCATCTGGGAATCACCGGCTCGGTCGACCCCGTCAAGGACCGCGACGCGCTGGCGCACATCAAACTCGAAACACAACTCAAACAGGCCCGCCTGCAAGAACTCGCAGCCGCCGGGCAAAAGGTCGCGTCGGTGGAGAACGTTCAACTCGCGCCGCCGGATCGTGACCGACTGTTGAAACTCGCCTACGCCGAGGCGGCGGGATTGGTCTCAGCCAGAGCGTCGGGTTCTCGCCAGGAAACCGTGCTGGCGCACCTCGAGGCCCACCAGAACTTCGGGCCGCTTCATCCAGCCGCGAACCCGGGCGGGGTTTCCGGTGCAGGACAGCCATCCGGGAACGCTCTGACGCTCGCGGACATGGAGAAATTCCTCATCGAGAAGACCACGATCACCCCGGCCGATTTCGCGGCGCTGATGCAGGATCGGGCCACGAAAGTCCAGCAGTACCTCCTGCAGACCGGCCAGGTGACCGCCGATCGCCTGACCATCGTTGCGCCGAAACCCGTGGACGCCTCGTTCCAAGGCCAGAGCCGCGTCAATCTCACCCTGCAGTAGGCTCGGCTTGGGACAACAGCTTCGCCAGCATCGCATCGTCCGTCGTCGGCAACTGACAGCCGTAATCGACGCAAACGTACGCGGTGGCTTTGCCGTCCACCATCTTCATGTCCTTGGTGTACGGCAGCCGATGGGTGAGCCGGGCATCGGGCACCAGCACGATCTTGTTCGGCAGAAATGGTCCGCGAACGGCACGCAGCATCGCCTGCGTGTCCGGCGCGTCCGGTTTGCCGACGACGACAATCTGCTTCGGGCGGCTCAGATGGAAATCCAGCGCGCACAACATTTGCGGCACGACCTGCGGCGCGTTCTGCATGTGGGTACCGAACAGCGCCAGCGTTTTCTCTGCCGCTTCACGGTATCGGGCGTCGTCGGTGAACTGCGCGAGACGGAGCACCAGCAACGTCGCCGCGGAGTTGCCGCTCGGCTCCGCGCCGTCGTAATCTTCCTTGGACCGCACCAGCACGCTGGCATCGCGTCCGTCAGTTTGAAAGAAACCGCCGTCCTTCGGGTCATAAAACAACTCGAGCATCGTGTCGCCCAGTTCGATCGCCCCCAGCAACCACTGCGGGTCGAAGTTGGTCTCGTAAAGATCGACCAGCCCGTTCCCCAGGAACGCATAGTCTTCGACCATCGCCGGCACGGTCTCCGTACGCAGGAGACGGCCGTCGCGGACCCGGTTGGACAGTAGGTAGCGCGCGGCACGCTCGGCGGCGGTGAGGTAGTCTTGGGAATGTGGGAGCGGCCTCGGTGCCGCGACAGTCGGGGCGCTGAGGCCCTTCCCACTCTCAACCAATACCTGCGCGGTCCGGGCCAGTGCGGAAATCATCAACCCGTTCCACGCCGTGAGAACCTTTTCATCGCGGTGGGGGCGCACCCGTTTTTCGCGCGCCGCGAACAGTTTTATCCGTCCGTCATCGAGTATTGCTCGCACTTCCGATTCGGATTTGTGGAACATCTTGGCCGTCTGCTCCACACTGAGCGCCACGTGCAGGACGTTGTTGCCATGTTCCCAATTGCCCTCCTGCTCGACGCCATAGTACCGGCAAAAGACGTCCGATCTCCCGTCGTCGCCGATGATCTTTTCAACCTGCTCTCTCGTCCAGACGTAGAACTTGCCTTCGACGCCTTCGCTGTCGGCGTCCTCGGCGGAATAGAATCCGCCGTCGGGACCGGTCAGGTCGCGCAGGACGTAATCGCAGGTGCGCCGGGCGATGTCGGCGTAGAACGGTTCGTGGGTGATCTGATACGCGTCGATATAGCTGGAAACAAGCTGTGCCTGGTCGTACAACATTTTTTCAAAGTGCGAGACCAGCCAACGTTCGTCCACGCTGTAGCGATGAAACCCGCCGCCCAGTTGGTCGAACAGTCCGCCTTCGCCCATTGCCCGCAACGTGTGCAACGCCATATCGCGCGCCGCGGTTTCGTTCGCCCGGGCAAAATAGTGGAACAGAAAGTTCAGCACGACCGGCCGGGGAAACTTCGGCGCGCCACCGAACCCACCGTGCTCCGAGTCGTAGCCCTCACGGAACTGTTCGAACCCGATCAGCAACGGGGCGGCGTCGAGTTTCCCAGCGGTGGGGCGCAGCGTGGCGTGTTGCGCCAGTGCTTGGGCGATCTGGTCGGCCTGGGCGACAACGCCGTCGTGGTTCGCCTCCCAAACGTCGTGCACGCGCTGGAGCAATTCTTTGAAGCCAGGCCGACCGTAACGGCCCTCCGGCGGGAAATACGTTCCGCAGTAAAACGGTTTGAGGTCAGGCGTCAGCCACACGCTCATCGGCCAACCGCCGCTGCCCGTGGTGGCTTGCACCGCCGTCATGTAGATCTTGTCGATGTCGGGACGCTCCTCGCGGTCCACCTTGATGCAAACGAAATACCGGTTCAGCAATGCCGCGATCTCGTCGTTTTCGAACGACTCGCGTTCCATGACGTGGCACCAGTGGCAGGTCGAGTACCCAATGGAGAGAAAGATCGGACGGTTCTCCTTCCGGGCCCTGGCAAACGCCTCGTCGCCCCAGGGATACCAATCCACGGGATTGTACGCGTGCTGGAGCAGGTACGGGCTGTTTGTGTGGATCAGGCGATTCGGTGTTCGTTTGGCCAGTTCCATGGATGACCGTCCCTCGGGCTGCGACCCGCCGTACCATAGCACAGTTGACAGAGGCTTACCGATGGCTAAATAATTGCACCATGCAACAGTTGCAGAATCGAATTGCGTCGAGCAGCTCCGCCCAACACTGCGCCGCGGAGATTCTCGAAGCGGTGCCGGCGATCATCCGGTTCATCCGCGCTGAGATGCGGTCTCATCGCGGCGCCGATCTGTCGGTGCCCCAATTTCGCACGTTGGCTCTCCTCAGCCGCAGCCAGGCCGCTTCCCTGTCGGCAGTGGCCGAGTTTCTCGGGTTGTCGCTGCCGGCCACCTCGCGGTTGGTGGATGGGCTGGTCAAAGACGGACTCGTGACCCGACAGATTCCGGCCGGCAACCGCCGGCAGGTGGCGCTGTCGGCGAGCGCGCGCGGCCGGGCAACGTGGGAAGCCGCCCGCCAGGCGACCCAGGAGCGGCTGGCCGAAGTCATCGCGCCGCTCACTGCCACCGAACGCGCGCGGGTTCAAGAAGCCATGCGCATTCTGCGGGACAAATTTCAACCGGCAACGTCGGCCCCGTCGCCATAGGAGACCGCGATGACCATCCTGGAAACCCGATCTCTGACGCGGCGGTTTGGCGATCTCACGGCGGTCGACCAGCTGAATTTAACGGTCGAGACCGGCGAGGTGTTCGGCCTGTTGGGCCCGAACGGCGCCGGCAAGACCACCGTGATCAAAATGCTGACCACGCTGCTGCCGCCGACCTCCGGGCACGCGCTCGTGGCCGGGTTCGATATTGAACGGCAGCCCGCCCAAGTGCGGGCGTCCATTGGTTATGTGCCGCAACTTGTCTCCGTCGATGGCACGCTGACCGGATATGAAAACCTGCTGATCTTTGCGAAGCTCTACGGCGTCCCGCGCGGGGAGCGCCGCGGCCGCATCGATGAGGCGCTGGCGTTTGTCGGGTTGCGGGAGGCCGCCGGTCGCCAAGTGCGCCATTATTCTGGTGGCATGGTGCGGCGGCTGGAGATCGCGATGGCCGTGATTTATCGTCCGCGCGTACTGTTTCTGGACGAGCCTACCGTGGGGCTGGATCCGCTGGCCCGTCAGGCCGTCTGGCAACACGTCCGGCTCTTGGTGCAGGAATATGGCGTGACGATTCTGCTGACGACACATTTCATGGAGGAGGCCGACACGCTCTGCGGACGCGTGGCGATCATGAATCTCGGGCGCGTGGCCGCCACCGGCAGCCCGGCCGAGCTGAAATCGTCCATCAGCCGGCCCGGGGTAACGCTGGACGACGTTTTTGCCCATTACACGGGCAACCAACTCGATATTGGAGGAAACTTCCGTGACGTCTCGCGAACTCGACGCCACGCCGCGCGTCTTGGTTGACGCGGCGGCGGCTGCGTCGCCGCACCGGTCAAACCGGCTCGGGCAGTTTCTTGGCCAGTGTGCGGCGCTGGCGGAAATGGAACTGCGCAAATTATGTCACGATCCAACCGAACTGGCCACGCGCGCGATTCAGCCGGCCTTGTGGCTGCTGATCTTTGGCGAGGTATTCACACGGGTCCACGCCATTCCGACCGGCAACCTCCGGTACCTGGATTTCATGGCGCCCGGCATTCTGGCCCAGAGCGTGTTGTTCATTGCCATTTTCTACGGCCTGGCCGTCATCTGGGAGCGTGATCTCGGTCTCGTGCACAAGCTGCTGGTCAGTCCGGCGTCGCGGGTGGCGCTTGTACTGGGCAAGGCGTTGTCGGCCGGTGTCCGCGGCCTCGCGCAGGCGGGCATCGTCTACCTGCTGGCCTGGTTGCTCGGTGTGAAAATGGACTGGCATCCGCTGGCGCTGCTCGGCGTAACGGTCGTGGTGCTTCTTGGGGCCGCCACGTTTTCCACTTTCTCGCTGATTATCGCCTGCCTCGTCAAAACCCGGGAACGATTCATGGGAATCGGTCAGGTACTGACCATGCCGCTGTTTTTCGCCAGCAACGCGATCTATCCGATTGCCATCATGCCCGCCTGGTTGAAGGTGCTCGCGTACGTCAATCCGCTGACCTACGAAGTAGATGCGATGCGCGCGTTGATGATCCAGGGAGCCGGGAGCATGTACGGTATTGGGGCCGACCTCGGTGTGGTGGCCGTCGTGATGCTGGCGCTGACGGCCATCGGCGCGTGGCTGTATCCGAACCTCGTCCGGTAGAGGCACCCGTGGCCGCGGACCTTGCAGACACGGAAGAATCACCGATTACCGGCGCAGCCGGTGTCGCCCCCGCGTTGGCCATCAACAAATGGGTGATCGCTGCCACGGTGATGTTCGGCACGTTCATGGCCGTGATGGACATCAGTGTGGTGAACGTCGCCCTGCCGCACATGATGGGGTCGTTCGGCGAGGATTTGTCGACGATTACGTGGGTCGCCACCAGCTACAGCATCGCTGAAATCATCATGGCCACAATGGCGGGATGGTGGAGCACCGTATTGGGCCGCAAGCGGCTGTACATGTTTTCCTACGGTCTGTTCACGCTTGGCTCGGTGCTGTGCGGTACCGCCCGCTCGTTTCCACAGATGCTGTTCTATCGCGTGCTCCAGGGAGTCGGCGGCGGCAGTTTGATTCCCGTTTCCCAGGCAATCTTGCGCGAGGCCTTTCCCGCGGAGGAACAGGGCATGGCAATGGCCATGTATGGGATGGGAGTCGTTTTGGCGCCGGCCATCGGTCCCATTGTGGGCGGTTGGCTGACCGATCACTACGGTTGGCCGTGGATCTTCTTCATCAACGTGCCCGTCAGCGTCATCGGGATGTTGATGGTCGTGGCGTTCGTTCACGACCCGCATTACCTGCGCCGCGGCGTCCGAAAGATTGATTGGGGCGGCATCACCTTGTTGACAATTACCCTGACCGGCCTGCAGATCGTACTCGAACGCGGCCAAGAGAAAAACTGGTTCGAGTCGAATTGGATCGTGCTCGGGTCGATCATTACCGCTCTGGCGTTCGTGGCCCTGCTGATTTGGGAACTGCGGGCGAGCGAGCCAATCATCAACCTGCGTTTGCTCCGCAACGTGCCGTTGACAGTAGGGTGCACCCTCGGGCTGATCTTCGGGGTCGGCCTGTACAGCACGACGTTCATCCTTCCCCAGTTTACGCAAGATTTGCTGGGATATCCGGCCTTCGAGGCCGGCATGGTGCTGTTCCCGCGGGCCATCAGCCTGTTTCTGGTTATGCCGCTCGCCGGCTTGCTCTATCGCCACGTCGACGCCCGCTGGCTCGTGCTGCTCGGGTTGGGATTCATCTTCTGGTCGTTCTACGATCTCGCCCATCTGACGCTGGACGTTGGCGTCTGGAATCTGGTGCCGATCCTGTTGATCATGGGCGCCGGTATGCCGTTCATGTTCGTCACCCTCACCACCGTCTCGCTCAGTACGGTGGACCGCAGCGATATGACCGAGGCATCCAGTTTCTACACCCTCACCCGCCGCGTCGGCGGCAACATCGGGTACGCCCTCGTGGCCACCATCATCGCCCGCCGCGCCCAGTTTCACCGGGCCCAACTCGTCGAGCACGTCAGCGCCTACAACGTGAACTTCCACAACTTCCTCAGCTCAGCCACTGCGGCCCTGGCGCACCGCGGCCTGAATCTGGTGACGGCAAAACAGTCGGCCCTGGTGGCAATCGACCGTCTCGTCAACCGCCAAGCCACGATGCTCGCGTACAACGACACCGCTTGGATCATCGGACTGACGTTTCTCATGACTGTGCCGATGGTCCTGCTCCTGCCCGGCCGCCACCAAGTTCGCCCACCGGCGGCTGTGGCCGGCGACTGATGCCCCCGGCTCCGTCCGTACTGGTTGCACACTTCCGCCTCGCGCCGGCATCCAAATTGTGCCATGGTGATATGCTGTCCGATGACCACCAAAACGGAAAGCCCGGTGCGACAGGATGACGAGTCGCTCGTTCGGCGCCTGAAGGCGCGTGACCGGAGCGCACTCGAGGACCTGCTGCGCTTGCACGGCGCCAAACTCTACGGCGTCGCCCTGCAGTTCATGCGCAACGAGTACGATGCGCGCGAGGCCATGCAGGATGCCCTGGTCTCGGTCTGGAACAAGATCGGGTCGTTCGAAGGCAAATCGGCGTTCACGTCGTGGCTCTACCGCGTCACCGCCAATGCCGCGCTGATGGCGTTGCGCAAGAAGAAGCGCCGCGAGAACGACGTGTCGCTCGACGCCACGGGGGACGACGATGGTGAGTTGCCGTTGCCGGTCCTACGCCTGAGCGACAACGGCCCGCTGCCCGACAAAGCGGTCCTGACCGACGAATTGGGCGAGCAGGTGCGCGCGGCCATCGATCGGCTTCCCGAACCGTATCGGGTCGTGGTGCTGCTGCGCGACGTCGAGGAACTGCCGATGGCGGAGGTCATGGAAGCCACCGGGCTCAGCGAGCCGGCGCTCAAGAGCCGGTTGCACCGGGCGCGATTAGCGCTCCGCGAAGCGCTGTTGCCCTACTTGAAAGGCCAAGATACACGGACGTTATGAGCACGATTGCCGGTTTCTTGCGACACTTGTTTCACCCGTGCGAATGCGGGCGGACGAAGAAGTTGCTTTACGAATTCGTCGAGGGTGGACTGGATCAACAGACGCATCGGAGGTTGGAACAACACCTGAGCGATTGCCCCGGGTGTCTCGAATACGTGAACAGCTACCGGCGCACGATCGAGTTGACGCACCACCACGGCCTGCCGGAAGCGCCCATGCCGCCCGCCCTGAAACAAAAACTCCAGGAGTTCATCCAGGAGAACCCGGAGTTGAAGTGAACTCGCCGTGGTCGGGCGGCCTCTCCGGGCCGTCCCCGCCGAACGCTCTCACCGCATCCGGGTTGTCGTCATCTCCGCGCTCACGGACTTCAGCACATCGTTCACCTGTCGCAGCAGCCCGTCCACCGGTTGCTTGAACACAATTTCAATCTCCTGGCGCGCGGCGTCGGTCCGTACCCGCAGTACGCTGGGCAACTGCCGAATCTCGGCGGCGGCCCGCTCCAGGAAATCCGTTCCACTATCTTCTCGCAGCGTGAACCTCATCATCGCTACCTCGGATTGACGGCTCTCGTCATTCACGTTCCCCATCCCCTCCTCTTCTGGACAAACCATTCCAAATCAAGGCGACAGATGGGTGACGGCTCGTTGCCAAGTGTGAAAATTTCCGCAGCGACCGCCCAATTTCCTTGTTCACGTGGGCCAGGAGGTCTGGCATCATGCTCGCCTTATGGAGACCTCGGAGGGGCGCGGCTCGCGGACGTCGTGGCGACGCGGATTCTGGGCGTTGATCGTCACGCAGTTCCAGGGCGCATTTTCCGACAATGCGCTGAAGACGCTCGTCACGTTCATCGGATTGAGCATGGCGTTGTCGGCGTTCTGGCACAAAGCCCTGGTGCCGATGCTCGGATTCCTGTTTTCGGTGCCGTTCATCCTGTTCTCGATGGCCGGCGGTCATCTCGCCGACCGCTTCAGCAAACGGTCGGTCACCATCGGCGTGAAGGTCTTCGAGATCGGCGTCATGCTCTTCGCACTGGTCGCATTGGCGGGCCAGCACCTCGCGCTGGGCATGGCGGCCGTCTGTTTCATGGGAATCCACAGCGCGTTCTTTGGTCCGTCGAAGTACGGCCTGCTCCCGGAGTTGTTGCCGGAGAAACGTCTGTCCTGGGGCAACGGCATCCTCGAACTCGGCACGTTCATGGCCATCATCACCGGCAGCGCCGTCGGCGGACTGCTGTACGAGGCGTTCAAGGGACGCCAACAGCTCTCGGGGCTCGTGTTCCTGGGACTGGCGGGAGCGGGGTTGATCTGCAGTCTCGGCATCACGCGCGTGCCGGCGGCCAACCCGAGCAAGCCGTTCCGCGCCAATTTTCTCGACGATCTGTTCCAAGAAATCCAATTCATTCGCCGCGACCGCGTGCTGTGGCTGGCGGTGCTGGGGAACGTGTACTTCTCGTTCGTCGGCGCGCTCGTGCTGCAAAACGCCATCCTGTTCGGGACCGACACGCTGAAAGTCGGCGAACTCCGCACGAGTTACCTGCAGGTCGCCCTAGCAATCGGTGTCGGCGTCGGCAGTTTCGCGGCGGGCTATTTGTCCGGCGGCAAGATCGAGTACGGTCTGGTACCGCTCGGCGCGCTCGGATTGACCGTGTTCAGCGCCACCCTCTGGCGGCCGTCGCTCACCTACCACGGGGCTTTGGTGCACCTCGTGTGGCTCGGCTTCTTCGGCGGATTTTTCATCGTGCCGATCAGCGCGATCATGCAGCACCGGCCCGAACGAGGCCGCAAGGGCACAGTGCTGGCCGCCGGCAATCTCCTGTCGTTCGTGGGCATCGCGCTCGCCTCGGGCGTGTTTTGGGTGCTGACCTCGGGGATCGGGTTGGGCACGCGACAGATCTTTCTCTCCAGCGCCATCCTGACGCTGGGGGCCACGGTGTACGTCGTGGTTCTGCTACCGGACTCGCTGTTGCGGCTGGTGCTGTGGATGTTGACGCACTCGGTGTATCGCATCCGCGTCGAGGGCCGCGACAACATCCCCGATCGCGGCGGCGCGTTGTTCGTCTGCAATCACGTGTCGTTCGTGGACGCGCTGTTGGTGCAAGCGGCGACCGACCGGCCGTTGCGCTGCATCATGTTCAAGGACATCTACGACCACCCGATTGTGAAACCGTTCGCCAAGATCTGCCATCACATCCCGATTTCCTCCCAGCAACGGCCCCGCGAACTGATCCAATCACTGAACCAGGCACGCCACGCCATCCTCAACGGCGAGGTCGTCGTCATCTTTGCCGAAGGCCAGATCACGCGGATCGGCCAGTTGCTCCCCTTCCGACGCGGCTTCGAGCGGATCATGAAGGACGTGAAGGCGCCCATCATTCCCATTTGCCTCGACCACGTGTGGGGTAGCATCTTCTCCTACGAAAAGGGGCGGTTTCTGTGGAAAATCCCGCGGTATATCCCCTACCCCGTCACGGTCAGCTTCGGCAAGCCGATGCCGCCGACTTCGACTCCTTTCGAGGTCCGCCAAGCCGTGCAAGCCCTGAACACCGACGCCTGGCGACTTCGCAAGCGTCTGATGTTGCCCGTCCACCGGGCGTTCGTGCGCAAGGCCCGACATCATCCCTGGCGGTTCTTCATGGCCGACGTCCGCACCCCGAAACTGAGATTCGGCGCGGCGTTGACGCGCACGATTTATCTCGCACGACGACTGCGGTCATTGTGGGCCGGGCAGGAGATGGTGGGCATCCTCATGCCCCCGTCGATCGGCGGCGCCCTCGTCAACTACGCCGCACTGCTCATGGGCAAAGTGCCGGTCAACCTCAACTACACCGTCGACGAAGACACCCTCGCCTCCTGTGCCGCCCAGTGCCACCTGAAATCGGTCGTCACCTCGCGGGTGTTCCTGGAGAAGACCGGACTCCGGCTCCCCGCGCCGGCGATCTACGTGGAAGCGTTGGCCCTGACCCCGCGCGCTGGCGAGAGGATTGTCGCCTGGCTGATGAGGTGGACGCTGCCAGTGCGGTTGCTGGAGCGCTCGCTTCGCCCCGGCACCTCGACGGTCCCCGCTCCCCGCTCCCCGATGGATGGCCTCGCCACGGTGATCTTTTCCAGCGGCAGCACCGGCAACCCCAAAGGCGTGATGCTCACGCACTACAACATCGTTTCCAACGCTGAACAAATGGGCCAGACGTTTGCGTTCGGCGGACGCGACCGGATCCTCGGTATCCTGCCGTTCTTCCATTCGTTCGGGTTCACCGGAACGCTGATCGTGCCGGCCGTGCTCGGCGTCGGCGTCGTTTACCACGTCAGCCCGCTCGATGCCAAAGCCGTCGGCGCCCTCGTGCGCCGGTACCGCGTCACGTTCCTGTTGGTCACGCCGACGTTCCTGCAACTGTACATCCGGGGTTGCGAACCCGAAGACTTCGGCAGCCTGCAATTCGTGATGACGGGCGCCGAGAAACTGCCCGAGCGCGTCGCGCAGGCGTTCGAAGACAAGTTCGGCATCCGTCCGCTCGAAGGCTACGGCCTGACCGAATGCTCGCCGGCGGTGACCGTCAACACCCACGACTTCCGCGCCGCGGGTTTCCGTCAGGTCGGCGCCAAGCGCGGCAAGATCGGCCATCCGCTGCCCGGCGTCAGTGTCCGCATTGTCGATCCCGACTCGAGGCTACCGCTCGCCGTCGGGCAGCCCGGGCTCCTGCTGGTGCGCGGCCCGAACGTGATGAAAGGCTACCTCGACCAGCCCGAAAAGACTGCGGACGTCTTGAAAGATGAATGGTATGCGACCGGCGACATTGCCGCCCTCGATGAAGACGGATTCCTCCAAATCACCGACCGCCTCACCCGCTTCAGCAAGATTGGCGGCGAAATGGTCCCGCATGTACGCGTCGAAGAAAAACTTCACGAGCTGGCCGGCGTCACCGAGCAAACGTTTGCCGTGACCGGCGTGCCCGACGACAAGAAAGGGGAACGATTGGTCGTCCTGCATACACTCCCTGACGACAAACTCAAGCCCGTCCTCAGCAAACTGGCCGACTCCGATCTCCCCAATCTCTGGAAGCCGCGTCCGGACCAGTTTTTCCGCACCGAGAAGCTGCCCTATCTCGGGACCGGCAAGTTGGACCTCAAAAAAGTCCGCGACGTAGCACTGGCGTTCGCGGGCCACCCCCCGGCAGAGAAACCAGATCGGGCCCCATCGAAAAAAACCACTCACGGAACGGTCAATCGATGAACGAGCCGTCGGCCAGACAGGAATCGCATCATGCCCGAAGCTCAATGAGAGAGCGCGGGACCCTCGTGTATTGGTCGGTCACTGTGACGCTGTTCCTGGTGGTGTGCGTCCTGCATTTCTGGAAACTGGGGAGCGCTCCCATGGGATTTCATGGGGACGAAGCCTCCGTCGCGTACAACGCGTACTGCATCGCCCGCACCGGCGCCGACGAATATGGAACGCGCTGGCCGCTGTTCTTCCGGAGCTTTAACACGTATGTGGACGCCGTGGACGTTTACTCGGAGGTGCTGCCTGTTTGCGTGTTCGGTCTCCACCAATGGTCGGCCCGCCTGGCCGTGGGTTTCTATTATCTCATGGCGTCGGTCGCGTTCTTCGTCCTGCTGCGCGTGTGGAGAATGGGCAAATGGTTCGCACTCGGTGGAGCCTTCGTCCTCGCGGTTACCCCCTGGCTGTTCCCGTCGGGTCGCACGGCGGCGGCGACGGGACACTTCGCCGGCTTGTGCGGCATGCTCGCCGGACTCGTCTTGTCCGACTTCGCTCTGCGTCGCCGGTCAAATGGGCTGGCCCTGTCAGCCGGCGTTGCCTGGGCGTTCACCTTGTACACGCACCAGAGCATCTACGCGGTTGTCGCGCTCTGGTTGATCGGCAGCGGCCTGGTTCTGTGGCGTCCCCTGGTCCGCCGGTGGCGGGTGGTCGCGGTGATGTTGGTATCGGCGTTGATCGTTTCGGCGCCCGTGTTGATCGGCACACTGCGGTTTCGCCAGGCTCCAATGGCCCGGTTTGACGCGTTGAACATCTTCCACAGCAAATCGGTTTCCCTCAAAGACGTGGTCATTACTGAAGCAAACCAGTATCTCGATTATTTCAGCATCCCGTTTCTCTTCGTTTCGGGAGACCACGAACTGGGCCACCACACCGGCCATGGCGGAGAATTATACTGGTGCCTCGCACCGCTCATTCTCACCGGGATCTACGTCGCGATCCGGTACTGGCGGTCGCAGCCGCGCTATCGGGTGGTGTTGGCCGGTTTGCTGGCGTCGCCGATCTCGGCCGTGGTGACCATCGATCGAATGCAGAGCACCCGCTCGCTGTATGCCGTGATCTTCTGGGTACTACTGGCCGTGATCGGCGCCCGGGCATGGTGGCGCGCCAAACGCGTGGGCCGAATCCTGCTGGCCCTGACCATTCTGGCTGGACTGGGGGAAGCCAGGGCGTACATCGCGGATTATTTCGGACCGTACCAAGCGCGCTCCCAAACCCGATTCGGGACGGGCATTACCGAGGCGATCCGGTATTGCTTCGACCACCTCGACAGCAATCAGGTTCTCTACGTGTCGGCCACCATCGGCGGGCCGAACTACGCCTGGTTGAACCGCGACCTCAAACCGTTCTTTTACGTCTACTTCCTCTTTTACGGCAAAATTGATCCATCGACGTATCAGCATGGGGGGTTCTCCAACACCGTCGTTCGCCCGTATCTGGAAACGATCGACCGGCCAGGACTCCTGCTTCGCTGCAACCTTTATCTGGGACGAACGCAACCGACGCCGATCCCCAACCCCGAATATCTCCCGCCGGGGGCAACGCTCCTGGCCACCTTCCCGGAATATGGCCCGTTCGAGTATCAAGTGTTCGCCGTCAAACCTTAGACGCCACGCGTGACCGGGGAGAAAAAAGTTGGAGCGAGCGAAGGGATTTGAACCCTCGACATTCACGTTGGCAACGTGACGCTCTACCAGACTGAGCTACGCTCGCATCCGTGGATGGACACACTCACGATAGCAAATCAGACCCGAACTGCAAGAGTCAAAATCTGGCGTGCCAGCCGTAGCCCCGAAGGCATTCCGGGCGAAGGCTGGTGCGCGAGAGAGGAGTCGAACCTCCACGGGTTGCCCCACAGGATCCTAAGTCCTGCGCGTCTGCCAATTCCGCCACTCGCGCACGTTCTCATAGTGAAGCACTTGCAACCAGTTGTCCAGCCCGTGCAAAATCCACTGTCGTAACTTTTGCAGTAACTCCGGCGGCGATTTCATCATCCAGCACGTTCACGGCTCGCCGCTTCTGTGACGGTGCCAAGTGCGTGTAACGCATGGTCATCATGATCGTCTTGTGGCCTGCCAACTCTTGCACAGTCCGAATGTCCACGCCAGCCATGACCAGCCGCGAAATGTAGGTGTGCCGCAGTGAGTGAAACACCACGTCCTTGCCCAGCCCCGCCGCGTTACGCGCCCGCTCGAACGGCTCGCGGTAGCGATACTCACCGAACACCAAGCCGTCGCCGTTAGAATGTCCCTGCTTCCAGTCTCGCAGGGCTTGCTCAAGCCGTTTGGTCATGGGATTCGTGCGCGGGTCGCCGTTCTTGGTGTAACCGCTGGCAACCGCGACGTTGCCCCGCTGAAAGTCCACGTCAGTCCAGCGCAACGACTGCAACTCGCCAGCCCGAAAGCCAGTGTCCACCGCTGCCAGCACAAAGGTTTTCAACCGCTGATCGCAGTGGTCTAGCAATGCGGCTTCTTCTTCCAACGTAAGCCACCGCTCGCGCCGGTTGTTCTCGCGGAATTTCTTCACCTTGCCCGCCCCGACCGGGTTATCCGTTACCCAGCCCCATTTCAGGCCCATATTGTAGAGATTTCTCAAGCAGGCCAATTCACGATTCACCGTTGCGTCGGCAGCGCCAGCTTCCTTCCGCTGCGACTTGTAGGACTCGACTGCGAACGGACTGATTTCGTCCAGCCGTTTGCTGCCGAACGCCCCGCACAGATGTAATAGAGCCGAACGCCATCGCTGCGTTGAACTCGCCTTGTGGTTCTGGCAGTAGAACGCCATGTATTCACCCGCCGCGTCTGAAAACTGGTCTTTCTCGGCATCGTGACGGCCCAGCAGCGGCGATTTGATAGGCCGCTCGATCAACTTCCCTTCCAACGCCTCGACGCGCTTCTTTTCGGCCACCTCGCGCGCTACGGCCTTGCTCACTTCGCCAATCGCGCCCTGATACCGTTTGCCCTTCACCGTGAATTGGAAATACCAACTCTTGTCGCGCTTATAGATATGCTTCATGCCTTGCCTCGCTTTCGTTTCGGCTGGACGGCTTTGAATTGCCCTGCCTTCACACGCTCGGCCAACACCTGAAGCAATCGCATCGTCTGCGGCCCCGGTGGACGAAAACCACTTTCGAGATGGGCAACATGAACCTGAGTTACTCCAAGCCAACTAGCCATTTGCGTCTGCGTCATGTCCGCCGTCTTGCGAAGTTCGCAGATTTTCTTGGCCGTCCAGTTCATCTTGCCCCAGATATTATCACAGATAATAGTCACGTCAAGCCCTTAATTCGTCAAATCGCTCATTGTCCCGTTGTGCAGACGCCGCCCCACGGCCTCGGTCACGTCCACGCCTTCGAGCGCATGCATATAAGCGTCCAACTCCGCCGTATCAAATACCAGCTTTCGCCCCAGCCGTCGAAACGGAATCATCCGCCGCGCCACCGCCCAATAAACTGCCTTCTCGGTCATGGAGAGGTACCCCGCTGCTCCCTTCACGTCCAAGTAACGCCCTGCGGGCGTTGTGGTAGTCGCGTCGATCACCTTGCTACCTCGCCGTGCAAGATGCAAAAAGCAAAAAGGGGGCTGATTTCTTCGGGAATTCTCATGCTTCTTGCCTTTTGCCTTGTTGCCCCACGGGCTTCTTCGGCCATAGCAACTGCGCGGGCCGTCCATTGGTGGCCCGCTCCTCGACGTGAACTTGTTCCCACACGCGGAGTGTTTGCAGGGCCTTGTCAAACGTCGCCTTGTCCAGCTTCAAGGCGCGACTCGCTTGCCAGTATGGAATCCCGTCGGGGCAAGCGTGGGCTTGAACATAGGCCAGAAGCTCGGCAGCCTTCGCCGCGATGAACCCACCCGTCAGCGGGCCACCACCGAATACCTTGCGCCATGAATGTTCCGCCTTGTCTGCAATCGCAATGGCGCGAGCCAGCGCCCAGTCCGTCACTTCCAAGCTGCCATCGCGTGACAACTGGAGCTTCAGCGCAACCTTGCGGACGTGATCGCCTTTGCGTGACGCGAAACCGCTGGGATTCGCCGCTGCTTCGCGCTTCTGCTGGCAATACCATTCCGCCCACATCGTAGCCCCGTCGGGCGTCCAACGGGCTTGACCGCTCGCCGACTCTGTCAACTGCTTCAGCTTGTTGGCCAGCGCCTCGACTTCGTGTTGCTCAATTGGCAGCGGTTCGGGCAAATCCTTGCTGTCGCCTTCCGCGTAAAACGTCAGCAGCCGAGACGTGAAACCGCCGTGATCGCCCGCGCGCAGGTTCGCTTGCAGCAACTCCAACGTCGTTGCCCCCAATATCGTCAGCGTGGGCGTGTCTATCGTCACCGCCTTGCCGCCGTTGCGTCCACGGAAACGCAACTTGATTCTGTCCGCGCCTTGCCACATGGAATTGAGGGCTTGCGAGATTCCGCTGCCGTATTCTTTCGCAGCCAACACCAGCAGGCTTGAAAACTCGTCCAGTAGTAACAACCGCAACGGCCACTCTTGAAACTCATCCGGGAGCGCCTCAAACGAAAAGCCTTCCGCCATGCGGTAAGGTGTGGCTTCCGTTTCAAGGCAACGGATCACCCGCGCCGCACAACTCAGCGCCGTGGATTTCCGCGCAGCCGCCACGCGGCCCGCGCAAAGGTAGTAGTCTTGGGGGTAAAGGCAGGTGTTCCCGAATTGCCAGAACACCCGCCGCCCTAGAATCGTGTCCATTGCTGCCAGCGCCCCTGCCAAGTGGAAGGCATAGCTCGGCTCGGTTCGCGGCTCAAACGTCTGGAAGTAGTCGCCAATCCAGCCGCCCAAATCGTAACAGAATCGCTTCGGCAACCCGTAGATCACCGGCTTCGTCGGCTCGGTCAACACTTCCACCGAAGGCCGTCGCGCCCCGTCCAGCAATGCCAACAATTCCGCCTTGCCGCTGCCCAGCCCCAGCCAATCGCGCAAATCCTTTCGGGGTTCGCCGTTTCCGTGGGTGGGCATATCGGGCAACGTGACAACGTGAACCTCGCAAACTGCCGCCAGCTTCGCCGCCGTCTTGTCCGCCCCTTCGCGCCCAGCCTTATCGCTGTCGGGGATCACAAAAACCGTCTTGCCGCGAAGCAAATCCAGCGCATCGTCGGGGAAAATTCCCGCGCCCGTCTTGGCAATCACCGCGAAGCCCTCCTGCTCAATTCCCGTGTCCAGCGCCGCAATCGCGTCGGTTTCGCCTTCCGCCACGATCACGCCCTTCGTCGCCCATTTGATAGCGGGCAACCGCCACGGCCCCGCCGTGCAACCTTCAGGCGTCCACGCAAACCAGCGTTGCCCGTCCGGTCGCTTCCCGCGCAGGTGCAACGCCGCAATGCTGCCGTCCACGTTCTGACACGCAAAGGCGATTGCGCCCCGCGCCTTCTCAAATCCCAACGCTTGCTCGGCAATCAGGGCTTGGATTGTCTCGACGCGCACGGCCAGCCGCTTCGCTACGCCCTCAGCAAAAGCCACGTCGGACTTCGGCAAGAAGCAAGAAGGGGTCGCATTTGCTTGGGATTCCATTGGCTTCTTGCTTCTTGCACTGGCGCTTGCTGCCACGGGCGGGCGTCCGGTATCGCGCCCGCCGTTGCCATTCACCCCGGCAAGCTCGCAGTAGCGGCGAATCGCGTCAGCGTTGGAAAGCCCTTCGTGCTTTTCTAAGAACGTGATTTCGTCGCCGCTGCCGCACACAAAGCACTTCCAACCCCACCCGTCGCCACGCCGGAAGATGCCGAAGCTCGGCGTCCGGTCGCCGTGCTTGTGATTCTGCGGCCACGGGCAGCAGGCCGATTTCTTCGCGTGGTCGCCCAGCCCAAGCCGCGTCAACAGATCGGGCAACGGCAATCGCCGTTTCGCCTCCGCAATGTCCAAGCTCACGGGGTCACCCGCTGGAAGATTTGCTCAGGCTCAACGCCCAGCGCCCGCGCCAGCCGTAGCCGCTGGTCCGGTGTAGCGTCGCGCTCGCCGCGCTCAATCTTGCTGTAGGTCGTCGGGTCAAGGTCGGCCAGCGCCGCCAGTTTCCACGCGGGCAGCCGCCGTCGCCGCCGTTCAAGAAGTAGCCTCTCGCCCGCCGTCATGGTCGGCCCCGCAGCGTTTGAGTTTGAGACTTGGCAGAAGCGGGCAAAAAAACTTCGCCGCCCTGCGCTCTGAGATGAATCGTATTTTTCACGCCACTAAATAAAGCACAAGTGGCGGCGGGCTTAATTCCGACAGCTAGACAGGATTGGTGGGGGAATTTTACTTCCGTGGACGCCCGCGTGGACGCAACTTTATCCCGAAACGCTCGAAGATTTTTTCGACCCGCTTAGGGCCGATGGTTTTTCCCAAACGTTCGGACAGCCAAACGCTTGCCTGACGCGTACTAAGTTGGCATTTCATCAACTGTTCCCAGTCGTTGGACAATGCAAGGTAGATACTGATGTCCTCGCTGATCTGGCCCGTTGGCCCGAACGTGCCCCTCTTGAGTCCTGCCGCGAAGCCGCCGAAAAACAGCTTCGCCACTACAAGCGGGCAGATGCAAGCGCGGACGATTTCGGGGAGCACGTGCTGTTGAATAGCCTTGAACATCCACTCGGAGATTTGACGTCTTTGCTGGAGCGTCGAATCGGCTGTGGCGATTCTCTTATCTCCAAGCTCGCGCATCAGACAGAGTTGGTGTCCCACGTGCGCGCCGTGACGGTAAGGGTCTTGCATTATTGACGGAAAGCCTTTTGGGTAGCTGCCAGCAAATGGGAATTCGACAATCTTTGCTTTCTTGAGGTGAGTGGCAGGAAACGATGCTTTCAGAATTGCCTCGTCTATACGTTTGACCCACTCAGGTTTGTTTGTGTCCGCCTTGTGTGCCTGCCGTTGCGGTTGTTGTCTCGCCATGTCTTACTCCATGACGGCGCGCGGGGACAGCAGAGTAAGCTACCGTCCCCGGCACAAGTTCGCGTACTTGCGCCCCGAATGAACGCGCCTGGTCAAGTCGGGTTTACTATCACCACAACTACTGCAATCGTTCTGCGTTCCAAATCCGCGCCTTCTCTTCAACCTCTGGCAAAACGATAGACGAGCCGACGCCGAGAAAAAGACCCGGAGAATAAACTAGCACCACCTTACCCTCGTAACGCCAGAGAGAGAGCGCGCCAACTCCATACTCAATCAGGTACATCTCGCCATTCGCTCGCTGTATGATTGCTTTCGACTCAATGTCCATGACCTTGAGCACTGCTACTCTCTCAATTTTCGCGGGTGCAGTCCTCGTCATTGGCGGGTTCTGCTGGAGGATTGTCTGTCCTATTCCAGCGATGATGTCTGAGGGGTCGCCTGAAGCGGGTACTGGTGGAACATAAACTGGTGTCGGTGCAGGCGATACCGGAACACTGTTGTCAGAGGCAGCGAGAGCTTGGCCGAAACGCTGCCAGAATCCGGGGCTGTCTTGACTGGTCGCGCAGCCCGTTACGAGAACCGGGAGTAAGGCCACCGCTAGCGGCACAAAGACGGCTGTACTCTGCCGCGCCCTGCAAATTGCGCTCAAAACGCTGCCAACCCCTGACGGTAGCAGGCGCATGGATTGCATTGTAAAGACTCGGCGGACGTAAGACAAGCTCCCCGACGCGAGTTGATCGGCTCGCATCCCCTCACAAGACGCGCCTGTTTATTTGTAAAGGAACCGGACTAACTCGGCGTCAGCCCCTGTGCCCGTATATCGGACGAAGAAAAAACCCTTTTTGTCGCCTTGAACCGGCTGAGGGTAGGGAAACGATCCGTGGAAGTTGGCTATGGGTGTTTCGGTTCCGCGCTTATCCACGACTACACAACTAGTGTCTGGCGTCGTCCCGTTAACCCAATCGTCGGCACCGTAAACAAGATGATTCTTGTCAAAGATGTAGACCATCCATGTGTCAGGCTTTACTGTCTGGTAGATTTGTCCCCCCTTTGCGTTGAACCACTGGATAACGGTAAAAGACATGTTCGTAATGGTCACTGTATACGCACAAGCGACACCGCCAGAGCCGTCAGGAATTACCTGCCAGCCTTGGGTGGGGTCAAAATCGCCACTGGTATTAAGGGAAACATGCCACGCCTCGGTCATTGCGTATGACGTAACGCAAAGGCAAAAAGCACTCGCCGCGATCATCCAAGCCAACTTGTTGTTATTCATGCGTCCCTCCGTTTGTTGGTTAAGTGATAGTCGTTTCAGCAATCTGCTCCAGAAGCTTCAGAACCTGCCCCAAGACGTGGCCCTTGCGTGTGAGCAAGTCCTTAGGGGCAAGTCAGCCAATGTGTAAACAAAATGGCCAGCGGGTACTTGGCCAATAGCTCGAACTCCGCGCAGCACCACGAGTAACCCTAACAGTCTTCTCATAGCGTTCTCCTGCCGTAGGTGTCTCGCGTTACCCAAGTCTTGCCTTTCACGTCTGACGAAGCAAGCTATATTATTCCTGCTGCCTGTCCGCTGCCCGACTCCCGCGTTCCGCGACCGACTTTTGTGGTTTCTCACCACCACCGGTAGCGGCTAGTATCTCGTCACGCTGTTTGAGCAGGGTTTCGAGATCGGCAAGGGAAGACTGGAGTACCGCGACGTTGATCGAGAGCCTCTCAGGGTGGTCTTCCAGCAATTCCGTTCCCCGCTGCGCAAAGATTCCCGCGACGACTGCCGCTTGCGGCGAAGAACATTCACCGATGCGCTCGCCTGAAATGTCCACGGCGTCACCAGCCACGGCGAACATCCGCGTCGCCAAAGCCTTTTTTGCAGCGGCGAAATCCTCCGGGTTACGCATCAGAATTGCCCTCACGGTGTTCGGCGCAATCCCGCACCGGGCTGCAGTTTTCTCCAAGCTGCCTGTCTCGCCGTAGGCTTTGACAATTTGTGCAGTCAGCATGGGTTTCTGATCTTCTGCTCTTGGTCTGCCGGGTTTCTTTTGCCGGTGAGTCATCGTCTAAACTCCTTTTTGTTTTTCGCGCAAACGAACAGCGACGAGTACAGGATTCAGTATCCCCCATGATCTCCCCCTGCCGTACCGGGCGGAGCGTCGCGGCCTGTCGTAACTTTTGCAGTAACTCGGCAGGGGATTTGACGGGAGAGCATGGGAAGCGATGGGACTCGCCCCGATATGCAACTCGCGCAGCGTCAGCGCATTGTCGTGGCGCGACGCCACTTGCGAGACAAGGCTTGTTAGAATCCTAAGTCCTGCGCGTCTGCCAATTCCGCCACTCGCGCGTCCCGGCCGCGAACATACCGGATTCGTTGCCGCCCCGCAACGCTTCTTCCTATGAGGCCACTCGTTTGCGCCGCCGGTACAACACCGCGGCGATGATAATCCCCGCCACGAACCCGCCGACGTGAGCGACGTTGTCAATCTGCGGTTCGAGCCAGCCAATCGAAAAATCCGCCGCCACCATCAGGCCCAGCAGCAGCAACAGCCGGCGGCGCATGGCCCCGTACATCGGCCCATCCAATCGATACACCGCCACGACAAACGCGCCGACCAATCCGAAAATTCCCCCACTGGCGCCCACCGCCACTTCGTAGCGGACGTTGAAGGCACTCAGCAGATTGCCCAGCGAGCCGGCCACGAGGAACAGCACCAGAAACCGCCACCACCCCATCGTCTTCTCCACCGCCGACCCAAACATCCACAACGCGATGCCGTTCATCGCCAGATGCAACAGGTTGGCATGCAGGAACAACGTGGTCGTCACGCGCCACCACTCCCCATGATGCAATGTATCCGTCGTGTTGCCCGCCCACAACCACAGCGGCGTATGCCAGTGAGGGGTAAACCACAACGCGTCCACCAGATAGACCAGCGTCAGGATGACCAACACCGCCAACGTCAGCGGTGCGGGCCGTCCAAAGTGCATCAGCGCATGCCAGCCCGCCGCCTGCTGCTCGGCCAACTCGAGCACTTCCCACCCGTGCGCATAACGCGGACTCTGCGCCGCGCAAACCGGCGCCGAAACTGCCGCTCCCCACGTCAATCCCACGTCTTCCGTGCCCGAGACGAACGTCGTTCCAACGGTTTCCGCCAGCTTCAGTCGCTCGGCGATCGCGTCGCCCCACAACCGGTCCGACGGAAGCGTCAATTCCCGTGCGCGCGTGAGCCATCGCACCGCTTCCGGGCGATCGCCGCGCACCAAGGCACACCGTCCACGCCAGTAAGCGGCGAACCGCTGGTGCTGGCGCGATTGTCGCCCGGACGCCCGGCGCCGCAAGAGTTCTTCCAAGCCACGAGCATCGCCGGCCAACGCGGCAACGGACACGCGCGCCGCCCAGAGTTGCTGTTCCATTGCGCCAACGGTGCGCGGCGAGAGCGCGACCAGTTGCAGGCTGCGCAACGCACGCTCGATCTGCCCGATTTCGGCAAACGCCCGCGCGGCCAGCAACCGGGCGCGCATCGCGGCCGATAGCGTGCCCCAGTCCTCGACGCTTTCGTAGAACGCCGCAGTACGCTCCCAGTCCCGACAACCGTGCAGCAGCGTCAACTCCCACACGCGCACCATCCCGCAGATCGCACCCGGCATCGGACCGCTGGCGCACCGGGCGAGCAATGTTTCCGCTTCATACCGCTGTCCGGCGCCAAGTCGCTCCAAGGCCGCACCGTACACCCGGTGCAATCGCCCCAGATGACCAAACGTCAGCCGCCCCGACGCGCGCCAGAGTCGGGCCGCGAGCACCCACCTGCCCATGGCTTGCTGACGCATGGCCAGACGCGACAACAGCCTCGGCGTGACGACGAAGGCTCCGAACAGAGCCCAGGCGATGACGACCCAAACAAACTGGTCGCTGAAACAAAGCGCCCCCAGGCAGGCCAGCAGGGTGACGGACAACTGCGCAATTTGGGCTGCGAACCAACGTCCGTCGCGATGTAGAAACGGCACCAACTGCATTACGACGAGGAACAGGATCGGATAAACGAGGAAGCGCTGGGTCATCTGCAGTTTGTCACCCTGAGCGGAGCGAAGGGTCTCCCGGCAGTATGTACGGTAATCGTCAAAGCGAGAGATTCTTCGCCCGCCCCGAAAGCTTTCCGGGCAAGATCAGAATGACACCTCGATTTGAGGACTGCGCCCATGGTCTTCACGGCAGAATCGTCACCTCATCTCCGACCTCGAGCAAATCGTAGAGTCGCTCAATTTGCTCGATGCTCATGGCAATGCAGCCGTGCGTCCAGGTCGTATTCGGACCCGGTCCGTGCAAGCCGACCTCGCCGCCCAACGCGGTCTTCCACGGTGGACAATCGCGCCGGGCAGTCGCCTCGCGAATCTGCTCGTATTCGGCCCGCGTGATCAGTTGGTCGCGCAGCCCGCGCGCGGCGTCTTCCAGATTCGGGTAGCTCAAACCAAGAAACCGGTGATACTGGCTTTCGGGATTCTTGCAGCAAACGTAGAAGCTACCCTCGGGCGTGGCCAGGTCCCCCTCGCGCTGCTTGTCCGCCGAGTTCTTGCCGAGCACCACCGGCCCTCGCATCACTTCTTCGTCGCCATCGTACACGACGAGGGTCCGCGCCTGCTTGCAGATCACGATCCTCGGTCGCGGATTTCCCAAGTCGGTCATTTTGAGCAGAGCGAAGAATCCCCGTTGTTCAAGCAGCCAAGCCGTCGATTCTTGCGGCGAGATCGAAATCGTTTTGCGTGATGCCGCCTGCGCTGTGTGTGGTGAGAATGATCTTCACCCGTTTGTACCGGTACAGCTGCACGTCCGGATGATGATCCATCGCGTCGGCGGCGGGAGCGATCTTGGCGATGAATTGCGCCGCCTCTGTGAATCCCGCCAGCACGAATTCCTTGGCGATCGCATCGCCCTCGCGCCGCCAACCTCTCAACGCCGCCAGCCGTCGCGCGGTTTCCGCCTCCGAGAGTTTCGCCGGTGCCGTTGCCATTCTTGCCTCCCGTCTTAAGTGTAGCAGACGATCCGGCGTCTTTCCGCAAGAATTTTGGGACCACAGGCGTTGACATTTGTGGAACCGCTCCCTATATTGGCCGCAGAAAGAAGACCGCTCCGCTCCGATTCAACCATGCAAGTCACACGAGCAGGCGAATATGCGATTATCGGGCTGTTGTACCTCGCCCGCCAGCCAGGGGAGCGGACCGTCATGATCGACGAGATCAGCGACGCCGAAGGCGTTCCGAAAAGCTTCCTGGCCAAGATATTTCAATCGCTGGCGAAGGCGGGCTTCGTGCGATCGATCCGCGGCGCCCACGGCGGATTCAGCCTCGCAAAACCACCCCAGGAAATCACGCTGTTACAGGTCTTTCAGTGCGTGGAAGCGGTCTTTGCCCTGCAGAAGTGTGTGACCGACGAGCCCGAATGCGTGGTGTCCACGGACCGCATGAGCAATTGCACCTTGTGCGCCGTGTTCGGCGAAGCACAGAACCGCGTCAACGAAGTGTTCGCCCGCACGAGTCTCGCCGATCTTCTCCGGCCGAAGCCACTCGTCCCCCGTGAAGGCCAAACACCCGCCGCGGTGAATTGAGGCGCCATGGCTGGCCGAGTCGAGCATCCCTTGACCGAGGAGCGGGTGCGCGAAGTCCTCAAGAGCGTAAAGTTCCCCGGCTTCAGCCGCGACATCGTCAGCTTCGGCATCGTCAAGTCCATCGACATCGGCCACCACAACGACGTCCACATCGCACTCCATGTCATGACCCGCGATCCGGCGGTCCCGCGCCAAATCCAGCTGGACGTCGAGTCCGCCGTCAAAGCGTGCGACGGCATCGGACGCGTGACCGTGGAGATGACCGCGCAACAGCCGCCGCAGGATCAGATGCCGATGGCCGGGGCCGGCGGCGCTGCGCCCGCGCGGCCGGAAATCCCCGGTGTGAAACACATCATCGCCGTGGGCAGCGGCAAAGGCGGCGTCGGCAAATCGACCGTGGCGGTAAACCTCGCGTGCGCGCTCACCAAGCTCGGCCAGAAAATCGGCGTGATGGATGCCGACGTTTACGGGCCGAGCGTGCCCAAGATGATGGGCGCGGTCCGGCGGCCGACGATTACCGACGACAAACTCGATCCCGTCGAGAATTTCGGACTGAAACTGATGAGCATGGCCCTGCTGTTGGACAACAGTTCACCCGTGATTTGGCGCGGACCGATGATCATGAAAGCCATCCAGCAGTTCAGTCTCGCGGTCAATTGGGGCGAATTGGATCTGCTGGTGGTGGATCTGCCGCCCGGCACCGGCGACGCGCAGCTTTCGCTGGCGCAAACCATCGCGCTCGATGGCGGCGTGATTGTGACGACGCCGCAGGACGTGGCGCTGGAGGTGGCCCGGCGCGGCATCGCGATGTTCGAAAAGGTCAACGTGCGCATCCTCGGCATCATCGAGAACATGAGCTACTACGTCTGCCCGCATTGCGGCCAACACGACGACGTGTTCGGTCACGGCGGCGGCAAGCAGGAGGCGGAACGACTGGAAGTCCCGTTCCTCGGGGAGATCCCGCTGTACGCCGACATCCGGATTTGTGGCGACAAAGGACTGCCGATCGTCGTCGCCGATCCGAACAGTGAACCGGCCCAGGCGTTCCTGCGGTGCGCCGAGACGATACTGCGCCAAATCGAGAAGCCATAGCCCAAGGAGAACGCTCATGGCCGTCACCGACCAGGAAGTCTTCGCCAAGCTCAAAGAATGCTACGATCCCGAACTGCCGTGCAATATCGTGGACCTTGGGCTGGTCTACGATTTGCACCTCCAACCCGTGGCCGGCACCACCGACACGCGCGTCGACGTGAAACTAACTCTCACGTCGCCGGGCTGCCCGCTGGCCGGTCAAATCTCCGCGCAGGTGCAACGCAAGTTGCTCGAACTTCAGGGCGTCGGCGAAGCGAACGTCGACATCGTCCTCGACCCGCCGTGGAATCTCGCCCGTATTTCGACCGCCGGGAAAAAGATGCTCGGCCTGCCGTAGCCCGGGCCGCACTTTTTTTGTCGCGCCCGTTGGTCTTGGTTGCGATGTACAGCTGTCATCACACGGTCCGCTCTCCGCCAATGGTCAGGCTCGACACGGGCTCGTTCACCGTGCCCCGGAACCGCAGTTGCCCGCCCCCTGGTTGACTCGTCAACTCATTCACGTTGTTGTAGCTGGCCCCTGTCACAGCATCGTTGATCCAAATGAATAATGGATAGATGAGGCACCGGAGCGTCTAATTCACTGCTGATCTCTCAATTGCCGCTGTACAATGTCTGCCAGGCGATCTTGAACTTCTTGGCATCTCGATAGGTTCTCGATCACTCGCCCACTCGCATCAACCACAAGTACCTTCTCTATGGAACCGTGGAGATGTAGAGATTGAAGGTATTCGCCGTTTATATCTAACACTACGGGAAACGCTATTCCCTCCTTTTGGATAAACTTCTGAACTCCATCTTTTGGTTCTTGTTCGTTGATCCCAACGGCAACTAGCCCTTCCGACTTATGTGCCTCGAAGTTAGCATTCACAGTTCTTACGTTTCGACACCAGGATGAATCGTAGCTGGCCCAAAATACAAGCACTGCAACCTTTCCGCCTCGAATCAGATCTTGAATTTTGACTTGTTTACCTTCAAGCGTCTCTAGAGATAGATCGGGCAAATAGACCGTCCCACCAGCCTCGCGAGCTTGCGCGCCAACAGGAACGCCGTCAGCCCGTGAGCTAATGGAACGCCGCTTCCCTTCGCCAACCAACCACTGCTCGATGCCGACAGCTGCGCCAAACAGCAAAAGGGGGACAGCGACATCGAGCAAGGCTAACAGGATACGATACCGGCCATTAAGTTCGGACCTGAGCGTCAGGCAAGACAGCAAGAACCCGGCGGGCAGCAGAAAAAAGCTCACGGGACGGATCACTTCAAACACGGATAGCCAAAGAGGAAGCCAGATACTTTGGACGCCCAGTCTCGTAGCGACATAACCGGCAATCCCAAAAAGTAAAAGGACAAAACCTACCAAGGCCGTGGCAGCACCGCTCCAAACGATCATCTTTTGAGAGCTCATGTTCATGGCAGTAGCAGGGGAAATGGGGTCACATCCCTTGTTTCTGTAAATGACGTTCCCCTTCGTTGATCAGTCGCGCCAGTTCCTTGTCGACCGGTAGCCGGTTCTCGAATTTCGTCAGGGCCGCGTCTCACAATTCACAAGGTGCTCCTTGATTCGCACATAGCCTCATTCTTGGCGATGCCAACAGACGGGTTTGGCGGGACGCCTACCTCCGATACTAGCCTGGGAGCATTTTCTAGCGCCGAACGGAAGGAGGGTCAAGATGGGAAGAGACAGAATTCAGAAGCCAGCATCCAGAAGGAAGGGCGCAGGACGCCTGAACGTCGAACAGTGAACGCTGAACTTTGAACATCGAACGCTCAAGAAAGCCATCCGCCGTCAGCTGTCAGCGGTCAGCCAGCAGCCAGCAGGTGTGTCACCGAAACGACTGGGATGCTTCGACAAGCTCAGCATGACACGGTAAAGCATTCGCGTGAATTCGCGGGTTGACACCGAGTGTTAATTGATTTCGTTGCCGTGCAGGCTGTTTCGCACGAGTGCGGGGAATCGGGATCGTGGCGGCGCTCGGCGAGCGCCGATCCGGTGTTGCGGGCTATCCGCTCGGCGGTCATGCCCGACGCAAGGAGAGGCCGAGGGGCCAGGGCGGCAGACCGGCAGTTGGAGCCGGCGTTTTTTTATCGCGTAGGCTTGTCTTCCCCCGCTAAGGTAGCGCGATCATCATGAAACTCACGTTCTTCGGCGCGACGCGTACCGTCACCGGTTCCAAGTATCTGCTGGAAGCCAACGGGAAGAGAATCCTCATCGAATGCGGCATGTATCAGGGCCATCGGGCCGAGTGGCTGGAACGCAACAGCCATCTGCCGTTCGACAGTTCCCAAGTCGACGTCCTGCTGCTCAGTCACGCCCACATCGACCACAGCGGCGTCATCCCCGTGCTCGGCAAAAGCGGGTTCCGCGGTCCCATCTTTTGCACCGACGCCACCGCCGATCTGTGCCGCGTGATGCTGATGGACAGCGCCCACATCCAGGAGCAGGACGCGGCGTTCGTCACCAAGAAACACGCCAAGAAAGGCCTGCCGCCCGCCAAACCGTTGTACACGCAGGCCGACGCCCAAGCCGTCCTCGGACAGTTTCGCCCCGTTGAATCCTACAATCGGCCCAACGCGATCATCGACGGCGTGACCGCCACCTGGCTCGACGCCGGTCACATGCTCGGCTCGGCGATGATCGTAATCGACATCGCGGAAGGGAGGCGCACCGTGCGGCTGGCGTTCAGCGGCGACCTGGGTCGCGGCCACAATGATCTTCTCCGCAATCCCGATCATCCGCGCGACGCCGACTATCTGCTCGTCGAAAGCACCTACGGCAATCGGGAACACGAACCACTGACCGACGTGAACGATCGGGTTTGCGCCATCATCAATCGGGCGGTGGAACGCAACGGCAAGATTATTATCCCCGCCTTCGCCGTCGGCCGCACCCAGCAATTGCTCTACACCGCCTACCAGATCATGCAGAGCCGACGCATCCCGACGTTGCCGGTGTACGTGGATAGCCCCCTGTCACTCCAGGCGACCGAAGTGTTCCGGCGCCACCCGGAATGTTTCAACAAGAACTTCTACGACGTGATGATGAACCGCGACAATCCGTTCAGCTCGCTCAACATTACCTACATCCAGAGCGTCGAGGAATCGAAGGCGCTCAACGATTTCAAAAAGCCCTGCGTCATCATCAGCGCCTCCGGCATGGCCGAGGCCGGCCGCGTCCGCCATCACATCAAGAACAATATCGAGGACGACCGCAACACCATCCTCATCGTCGGCTGGTGCGCGCCACACACACTCGGTTCGCATCTGGCAACGGGCCACAAAGAGGTCAACATTTTCGGGGAACCCTACAAGGTGCGCGCGACGGTCGAGACCATCGACGCCTTCTCCGGCCACGCCGATAAGAACGAGCTACGCGCTTGGGCCGAACAGGTCACCGGCCCGCTGCGCGGCATCTTCGTGATTCACGGCGATGAAACTCCCGCGATGACTTTCGCCGAAACGCTGCGCGGTCTGCGCCCCAAGGCCAACGTGCGCGTGCCGGAATTCACGGAATCGGCGGAATTGTAGGCCAATCATCTGGGCTGCCGAAGCCAAGGGCCAGTAAGCAACGAGGCTCACCCCACAAAAGACACGGGGCGACCCCCCCCGCAGGATCGCCCCCGGATCGAAGAACGAGAGGATGTTACAGGCTCTCTTTGAGACCCTGACCCGCGCTGAAGCGCACGGTCTTGGACGCCTTGATCTGAATCTGCTCGCCGGTCTTGGGGTTGCGTCCCATCCGCGCCGGACGCTTGCTCACGCGAAACGTGCCGAAGCCGACAATCTGCACGTTGCCGCCCGTCTGCACGCCCTTGCGGATCGAGCGCAGCACCGCGTCCAACGCTCTCTCCGCCGCGGCCTTGCTGCAATCCTTGCCCAACTCTTTTTGTACTACGTCAACCAACTGCGCCTTGTTCATGTCTCCTCCTCCGAACGGAAAGTTCGTTACCTGCGACCGCCCGTCGGTGCTGACTTGTGCCACAACCACCCCGCAGCGTCAACAAAATTCCCACTCCGGTAGCCGCCCGATAGAAAACCCAAGCGCCTCTACCGGGACCTCCCCTCAAGCCCAACCGGCCGGTTCAGTTCCCGCACGTGCCATGGCCCCGACAAATCCTCTGTTGAAAAAGCGGCAGGCGGTGGCGTAGAGTGGCGCTGACGCATATGAAGCCGACCGATCTTCGTGGCATTTTGCAGTACGTCCCGCAATTCCGGGACCGGGTATTCATCATCGCGACCGATGGAGCGGTGGTGGCCGACGACAACTTTGGCAACCTGCTCCTGGACATCGCGGTGCTGCGCAGCCTGAACATCCACATCGTCTTGGTCCACGGCGCGGGACACCAGATCAAGCTGCTCTCGGAGCGACTGCACGAATCGATCTCCAATCACGATGGCACCGGCGTGACCGATGCGGCGACGCTCGGTATCGCCATCACCGCGGCCACAAATGTCACCCACGAGATCCTCGCCGGCCTGAAACTGAACGATATCCGGGCGGCGCAAACCAACGCAATCGAAGCCGTGCCGCTCGGCATTCTCAAAGGCGTCGATTATCAACACACGGGCCGGGTGCACCAGGTCGACGTCGAAATGCTGCGCACGCTGCTCGACGAAGGGATCATACCCGTCATTCCTCCGCTCGGGTGCGACGGCGCCGGACACACCTACCGCTTGAACTCCGACGCCGTGGCGGTCGAAGTGGCGCGGGCGCTCGGCGCGGTGAAACTGATGTTCCTCGGCACGATCAACGCCTTGGAAATCGACGGCAAACTGGTCAACCAGATGGCCGTGAAAGAGCTCGAAACCGTGGTGAAGAACGCCAGCGCCAAGATTCTCCCCGCCATGGTCTCGAAGGCGCAGCACGCACTGCGCGCCTGTCAGGGCGGCGTCCCCCGGGTCCATATCATCAATGGCCAGGTCGGCGAAGGATTGCTCGCCGAGGTGTTCTCCAACGAGGGCATCGGCACGTTGATTTATTCGGACGAATATCAGGCCGTCCGCAAAGCGGCGCGCCGGGACATCCGTCACATCGTGGCGCTGATCAACCCGTCCATCCAGGGCGACCAACTCGTCAAGCGCACGCGCAGCAGCATCGAGAAACACATCCAGGACTACTACGTGTTCGAGATCGACAACAACATTGTCGGCGTGGTCGCCCTTCATCCCTACCCGGACCAGAAGAAGGCCGAATTGGCAAGCCTGGCCATCAGCCCCGGGCACGAACACCGCGGTATCGGCACCACGTTGGCGTTGTTTGTCGAGAACCTCGCCCGGGAGCAAGGGTGCGGAAAAATCTTCTGCCTCTCCACGCAGGCGTTCACGTTCTTCCAGCAGAAACTCGGTTACACGGAGGGCACAGTGGAAGACCTGCCGGCCGCCCGGCGCGAAAAGTACGAGCACAGCGGCCGCAACTCGAAGGTGCTCATCAAGGACCTGACGCCCGCGACCTCGGCGCTTCCACCACGCGAGCCGATACTCTCGTCGGCCGCGAATTGACGGTCACTCGCGGAACGACACCTGCGTGGGGCCGGCGACGTTCACGCCCGATCCCAACACGGCCGGTTTCGAATAGCCAGCGTCGGTCGCCTGCCCCGGCTTCGCGGCCGAGATCTTCTCCGCGAGCTGGCTCCATTCCTTGAGAATCTGCTGTTGGGACGTCTCCAGACGCGCCATCAGCACGAGATCGCGGTTGACCTCGTTCAATCGCGAGGCGATGCGATTGGCAACCTCGGTGCGCTGCGTTTGGAGCTCTTTGAGTTGGTCCGCCAATACCGCCAGACGCTTTTGCCCCGCGTGTTCCCCGCCGTCGAGCTTCGCCGCCGCCACGACGGCCGATTTGGGTTCTTCCTTCGACACCCGGGCCCGGGTCGTTTGCGGGGGCGGCGCCAACACCGTCTTGGTCTGCTTGGGCGGGACGATGACATTGCTTTGGCACTGCGGACAATCGACGATCAGGCCTTCCGCGCTCCCGTCCACGACAAGGCTCTTGCCGCAGGACGGACATTCAAACAAAATGTCGCTGGATGAAATGACCACCTCATCCGCTTTCCCTTTTGCACGTTCGATACTCATTATTTCCCGCTTCTTTCTCTCTTATGATTGCTCCGTCGGGGGAGGTTTGCAAGTCCGAACATTTCTGCTATCATCGGTCCCCGTGCCTACCAAGCGTCCCCAGGTGAGGGTTGGCTGCTGTGGCTTCGCAACGGCGCAAGAAAAATACTACCGCCTCTTCTCCTGCATCGAAATCAATTCCAGCTTCTATCAACTGCCGAAAGCCGAGACCGCGGCGCGGTGGCGGGCCCTGGCCCCGCCCGACTTCGAGTTTGCCATGAAAGCCTGGCAGGTCATCACGCACCGCGCCACCAGCCCAACCTACAAACGCACGCGCCTCGATCCGCGCGACCGCGAGTACTGCGGCCATTTCGGCTTCAACCCGACGGTCCGCTGGGCCTGGGATGAAACGTTTGCGGTCGCAAAGGCGCTCCAGGCCCGGCTGGTGCTGTTTCAGTGTCCCCCGAGTTTCCGTCCGACAAATCAGAACGTCGCGAACCTCCGGCGGTTTTTCGAACGGGCCAAGCGGGGCAAGTTCTACATGGGGTGGGAGCCACGCGGCGATTGGGACCCGGAGCAGGTCGCGTCGCTGTGCCAGGAATTGGATCTGATCCCCGTGCTCGATCCGCTCCAGACCGCGCCCATCCCCGTCGGGAAGATCCGGTATTTTCGGTTGCACGGCGCCAGCGGGCCGCGCCATCACCATACCAGGGAGGAACTGAGTCGTCTACGGGCAACCTGTGAGGGCCGAACGCCAACCTACTGCCTGTTCAACAACATGGCCATGGCCGACGACGCGCAACAGTTCCAGAAGCTACTGGGCTGATCGATTGCCGGGGCCCCTGCCCACCCGGTGCCTCACCACTCCCCGCCCCACTATTCCGTCCGCTCTTCCCCGAAATCGAACGCGGTGAACACCTGCAATCGCGCCGCCGGATCGCGCCACGCGTCCGCCGGCAGCCCCGCCTTCCAACAAACCGTCTCCAGCGTTCTCCGCGCGTCCCACCCCTGTTCCTGTGCGACCTTCGGCAGCAACAGCGCGTGTCGCCAGCCCTTCTGCACGATGATTCCCTCCCGGAGCGGGTCGAACAACTCGGGCCGCGGCAAATCCTCGGGCGGATTCAAAATAGAAATCTCAATCGCGATCTCCGAGAGCTCGCGCGGGTCGACGGGCGGGAACCGCGGGTCCTCCAGGGCCGAGGCAACGGCTGCCTCCAGCGCGTTCGTCCACAACGGTCGCTCAAAATCCATTTTGCCGATGCACCCGCGCAGTTCACCCTGCTTCTTCAGCGTCACAAACACGCCGTGCGGCGCACGCAGCCGCCCCGTCAATTCCGTGTCGGAAACTTCCTCCGGCGATTCGCCACGAACCGCGGCCTCAATCGTCGCCCGCACCCAGCGCAGCAACTTCTGCTGCTCTTCAAGGTCGACCGGCGGTCTTTCTCTATCGCTCAACATCAACGCCTCTCCCCACGAGCGCATTCTACGACCACGCCACCGACCCGTCAAACCCGTCGGCTGGGGTGGTCGGCAAGGACACGTTTATCACGCCTCTGGCGTGACTCCTGCGTGTCCACGGCCGCGCCGGAGCGCAGCCCTACCGACGGCCTAACAGCGGTTTCCGGCAATCACAGCCCGAGGCCGGAGAATAATTTCAAACCCTCGGCCGTGGCGGGATCGGGCAGGAAATCAGCGGCGGCATCCTTCATCGCCTCCGGCTTCATGGGCATCTGCTTGCACGTGGCATGGACGCACACGTTCCCCTGCGCATCCCGCAACTCGGCGGACGATTCCCACACCCGGCCGCGGTCGACCCGCAGGCGCGCGACCACCGTGAGCTTCTGGCCGACAGTGACTTTGCTGACGAACCGGACGTTGAGTTCGGCCGCGAGACAAAACCGTTTCGTGGTCGAGGCCGCGGCCCAGAACATCGCCTCGTCCAGCACGGTGGCGAGAATGCCGCCGTGGACGATCCCCCGAAAGCCGGCGTGCTGCGGCTGCGGCGTAAAATCGGCCCGCACCTCGTCGCCCTCCCGGCGGAACCGAAGATGGAGTCCGTGGCCGTTCTGTGTACCACACACGAAACAACCGCGCGTGTAGGGAAGATTGATCGCGCTCATTTGATAAATGCCCGCAGGAGGCGACCGGCCAAATAAATGACCAGCCACGCCGGCAGCGCGAAGATCAGCACCGCCGCCACGGAGGGCCAGTTCCATCTCACCAAGCCGACCTGCATCGGATGGAGCAGGATCAGGAAATAACCCGAAAACCGCGTATGCCCGAGCACCTGGCACAAGGTGCGATCCTTTTTCCGCAACCCCAGCACGATGGCGAAGATGCCGAGACCCACGGCACTCATCGCCACGATCCACGCCAGCGCCGTGCGATCCTTCGCGCTGCCAAGATAGGCGAAGAACCCCAGGTTCAACAGGTGCATCATCCAGTTCACGCCCGCCCACAGCATGACGAACCCGTTGGCCACCGCGTGGCCGAACGACACTTTGCTTTTGTACAATTCGCCAAGCACCAGCGACACGTACAGCGGCACCAAGCCCAACCACACCGCACCGAAATCGCGGAAGGGCGCCACAATCAATTCGACGAGCCTGACCAGATACGCCTCCAGCGGCATCCACACCTCCTCGCCCGGCTTTCTAGCACATGACAGAATCACAGGGCAAGCCCCGCCGTCGACGCCAATAAAATCCACGCCTTCCACTTTGACGCTCACCTGCTCCGTGGGTATACTAGCCGCGTGACTCTGGAAATCGTCAAGTACGGTCATCCGGTCCTGCGGGAAAAAGGTTCACGAATCAAGCAGGTCACGGCGGAGTTGCGCCAATTGGCCGCCTCAATGATCGAAACCATGCACGCCGCCAACGGCCTCGGGCTCGCCGCCCAACAAATCGGCCGTGCCCAAATGCTCGCGGTGATCGACGTTCTCGGCAGCGACCGTCCGTCGGAACTTTTGATCGACGGCCAGCCGCAGAACGTCGCGACGTTCATGCCGCTGGTGCTGGTCAACCCGCAACTCAGCAATGCCCGGGGAGAACAGGCCAGCCCGGAAGGGTGCCTGAGCATTCCCGAGGTCAACGCCGAAGTTCCCCGGGCCGCCACGATCACCGTGCGCGCTCAGAACCTCGACGGCAAGGAACTCGTCTTCGATTGCACCGGCTTGCTGGCCTGCGTCGTACAACACGAGGTCGATCACCTGAACGGCGTTCTGTTCGTCGACCGCATGGACGCCGCCACGCGCGCCAGCTTTGCAGGTAAGCTCAAGAAATTGCAGAAGGAGACGCAAGACCAACTCGGCAAGACCGTCAAGCCGCGGCGCGCGCTGGCGCGGACGTGAACGGCCGGCAGTCATTCCGAACGAGGCCCGCCACGTAGGACGTGGCGAAGAAATGCCCATGAACTTCCTGCGCACCATCGTCGCGTTGTGTTCCAGTTTCAAGAGTTACCGGCAAATTCGCGATCTGGCCGTGTCGACTTCCCTGAAACACCTGCTCAAGCTGGTCTCGGTGCTCTCGGTCATTCTGCTGGCCAGTTTCGTCCCGTGGATGCTCGAGCTCAGCGACAACTTTGCCCGATGGGCCGACCAACATTTCCCGCCGTTCTCCATCCACGATGGCAAGATCACAACCACGGCGGCCCAGCCGTTCTATGCCAGCGACGGCGATTTCCTGTTCATCCTCGACACCACGGGCAAAGTGACCGGGCCCGACCCAAAAGCGCTGCAGGGAATCCTGTTCACCGCCGACAGCTTTGTCGTCTGGTTTAAGGCCACCAACGCGCCCGATGCCGTTGTCCAAAGCCAACGCCACACCTTGCACGGGTTCCCCGACGGCACGGTCAACGGCGAGTACTTCCGCAAACTGATTCGGACGTTTCTCTGGGTGGGGATGCCGTTCGCACTCGGCGCGCTCATCCTGTTGGCGCTCCTCAGCACCTTGTTGCAGGCATACCTGTTCTCGTTCGTTGCGTCGTTCATGGAACGCTCGATGCCTTCGCCGTTGCACCTGCACCAACTGCTCAACATCGCCATCCACGCCGTCACGCCCGCCGCCATCATCGTCACCGCCTACTCGGCCATGCGCCTTCATGACCTCAATCTCTGGGCGATTTACCTGATTGCCTACGGAATCTTCCTGATCGGCGCCACCAACGCCTGCCGCGACCACGTGGAGCGAAGAGAACCACACGGCGACGATCCCTTCTAGCCCCGCCGTTGCCGCACACAACTGCGGCGTCTCGTCCGACTCGGCTTGCGGCTGCGCCAACGCAAGCCAAAGCCCTGGTCGCCTTTGGCGCCGCCTGAGGCGGGGTAACCTGCGGCTACACGCTGAAGCTTTCCCCACACGAACACGTCGCCGTCGCGTTTGGATTGTGAATCTTGAACCCACCGCCGATCATCGCTTCCTTGAAATCAATCTCCGATCCACTCACGTACAACGCGCTCTTCACGTCCACCAACACGCGCACCCCGGCCGAGTCGATGAGAATGTCCTTCGGCGTCGGCGGATTCTTCTCGAAATCCATCTTGTACTCCAATCCAGCGCAGCCGCCGCCGACAATTCGCACGCGCAACGCGCCGTCCGCCACGCCGTCGCGCTGCATCAGTTGGTGGACTTTCCGCCCGGCCGCCTGGGTCAGCTTGATCAGCTTTTCCGACCCCAACCGCGGGCCGGCTTGTGTGGGTGCTTCGGTTGCCATCAGCCGGACACTACCACAGGTTTCGCCCGGAGCGAAGCGGGGCCGCACCGTCGAGAAGGAGAGAAAGACGGCGCGCGTTGTGGCATGATACCGGGCGATGGCGGCAACGACCGCGAAACCAATCGTCGAACTCGCCGGCGCCAGCTTGCTGGTGGGCGGTCGCTTGTTGTTTCGGTGCACCAATTGGGCGATTCGGCCAGGTGAACACTGGGCGCTGATCGGGCCGAACGGTTCCGGCAAAACCCTGTTCGCCAGCGCATTGACCGGTGCGGTGCCGGTCGTCTGCGGTGAACTGCGCGCGCCGGATGGCGGCGTCATCCACGTGTCGTTCGAACAGCAAAAGGCCCTGGCGGGCGATGCCCCGGCCGCCGCGCGCTGGTTCAGCCTCGAAGAGGAAGAGGCGCCGCCGGTCCATCAGTTCCTGTCGCAGGACAGCGTCGAGGAGCGCAATCCGTTTGAAATCGTCGCGCGCTCCCGAGCGGCGGCCCGCGCATTTGCCGCTCGTCGACGGCACGTGGTGAACCTGCTGGGGATCGCGTCGCTGTTGGACCAGCCGTTGCCCTCGCTGTCGAACGGGGAGATGCGCAAGCTGCTGCTGGCCCGGGCACTGTTGCGCCAACCCCGGCTGTTGATCCTCGACGATCCATTTGCCGCGCTCGACGAAAGCTTCCGGCGTCACGTGAAGGCGATCCTGGAGAAATTGGTTCGGCGGGGTACGGTACACCTGTTGTTGATCGCGACGCATCCCGACGAATTGCCGCGCGGCATTACTCATCTGCTGCGGGTCGACCACTGCCGGGTGGTCGGGCAAGGCCGGTTCGTGCCGCACCGGGCCCGCGAACTGTTCCGGGCCACTGGTCGAAAAAGCGCTCGACGATTATCAGTCGACAGGAAACGCAGCGACGCGGAAGAACTCGTCCGGCTGACCGGCGTCACGGTGCGCTACGGCAAACGCGTGATTGTCGAGAACATCAACTGGACCATCCGCCGCGGCGAAAGCTGGGCGTTGCTGGGGCCGAACGGCTCCGGCAAAAGCACGTTGCTGAGCCTGATCATCGGCGACAACCCACAAGCCTACGCCAACGACGTGCGCGTCTTCGGCCATCGGCGCGGCGATGGCGAGAGCGTCTGGGCGTTGAAACGTCGCATCGGCTCGGTCTCGCCGGAGTTGCACCTGCACTTCCCGGAATCGGAGACGTGCCTCGACGCGGTCGCGTCCGGCTTTGCCGACACCTATGGCTGCTTCCGTCGGCCCTCATCCCGTCAACGTGCTGCCGCGCGTCGGTTGCTCGCCCGGTTCGGATTGGCCTCGCGGGCCAACCAGTCATTCGGATCGTTGTCGGCCGGCTGGCAGCGGATGACCTTGCTGGCGCGAGCGTTGGTGAAGTCACCCAAGTTGCTGGTGCTCGATGAACCGTGCCAGGGATTGGATGCCGCCCACCGCGCGCGGATCATCCGTACGGTTGAAGGATTACTCCGGCACACGACCGTGATCTACGTCACGCACCGACGCGATGAAATTCCGTCGGGGATCCACCGCGTGTTGCGACTTTCTTGAAGCCACCGTCCCAATCAGCTTGATCAAGTTCTCCGATTGGAGGTTCGGCGGTCACACCGGCAGGTTACCGCGAATGGACGCGAATTCACGCGAATCATTCATATGAATCCGTGGCTACCTCTTGCGGGCTTTTGTTCTGTACCGGGCTCGTTTCTCCGACACACGCAAACGGAGTTGTGCGGACGGCGGTTCATCCACGCCGAGAATCTTTCTGATTGCTCTCCTCACAGATTGACAATTGGCGAATGCAGTCCGAGCCACTTCCCTTGTGGCTGACTCGCCGGGATACCGAAAATCGACAGCGTGGTCGGTCAGCGAGGCCAAGCTGGCGCGAAACCTTTCCAAATGAGGCGCGACTGGCAAGAGCGAATCAAGCAACTCTTCAAGATCGTAAATCTTGGAGAATTCAATCCCCGCTTCCGTCAACAATCCCTTGAGATACTTTTCGGCGCACTGCTGGCTGAGGAAACAAATCAGATCGTAGTTGGGATGGTCGCGAACGCGCAGCTCGCGTCTTGCCGAACGAAAATCCCCTTCCGCCTTTTCAATCCATTCAAGAACGACGGGCTTCATAGAGAATTTTGCCTTTCTCCAGAACCTCTTGAATGAAACAGTCGCCCCACGCCAAGCGCTGACGAATTTTTTGCGGGGTGCGCACCAGCAGATCCATCGGGAATGGAGCGCGAACTCTCAAGCGAATCTCCGTGGCTTTGTCGGCGCCATGGCCTTTGTGCGGCATGATGACCAGCAAATCCACGTCGGAGTCGCGTGTGGGTTTGCCGTAAGCGTAGGAACCGAACAAGATGATCCGTCGCGGACGAAACTGCCGCCCGATCTCAGCCGCATACGCCCGAATCTGACGACGCGTCACCATGATCGAAGCCAAACTACAAAGAGTGTCGCGGAATCACAAGCGGGAATCACCCACCGGTTATGCGCCGGTTTGCCGCATACGATGGCGGCGTCTCGCAGACTCGGCTCTCGATCGATTCCGGATCATGCACGACCAAGTGTCCCAGATCGCGCTCTTCATTGATCTCCAGTTTCTTGAACATGCTTCGATAGCCTTCTGTGATTGATCGATCAGCTCTACTCCCCGCCCTTCCCGCGAATTCCCGGCTCGGTCAGGGCGTGGAGGTTGAAGATTTCGTCGAGTTGCTTTTCGCTGAGGCCGGAGATTTCGCGGGCGACTTCGCGCACGGTCTTGCCGTCCTTGTAGGCTTTCTTGGCGATTTCGGCGGCTTTGTCGTAGCCGATGACGGGTGCCAACGGCGTGCACATCGCCAGGCTCTTCTCCACCAGCGACCCGCATCGCTCCCGGTCGGCGTCGATGCCGGCAACGCATTTGTCGGCAAAGTTGCGGGCCGCAGCGGCCAGCAGGTGAACGCTCTCCAGCATCTGCGCGCCGATCAATGGCATCCCGACGTTCAACTCAAAGAAACTCTGCAAGCCGCCCAGCGTGACCGTCAAATCCGCACCGATCACCCACAAACAAACCTGAATCAGGCTTTCGGCGATGACCGGATTGACTTTGCCCGGCATGATCGAGCTGCCCGGTTGGACCGCGGGAATCTTTAACTCGCCAATCCCACAACGCGGTCCGCTGCCGAGCAACCGGATGTCGTTGGCAATCTTTGCCAGGCTGACCGCGACGGTCTTCAATTGACCGCTGGCCTCGACGCACGCGTCCCGCGCCGCGGCGGCCTCAAAATGGTTTTTCTCTTCGTGTAGCGGAACACCCAATTCTCGGGAGAGTTTGTCGATTGTTCGCTGGGCGAACTCGGGATGCGCGTTTAGGCCGGTGCCGACGGCTGTGCCGCCGAGCGGCAACGCATCGAGCGTCTCGATGGCCAGCTCGGCTCGGCCCTCAGCGTATTTGACCTGCGTGGCGTAACCGGAAAACTCCTGCCCCAACCGAATGGGCGTGGCATCCTGCAAATGCGTCCGCCCGATCTTGATCACGTCGTCGAACTCATCGGCCTTCTTGGCCAGCATCTTGTGCAGGTGGTCCAATGCGGGCAACAGTTCCTCGCGAACCGCGCCGATGACGCTGATGTGGATCGCCGTCGGGAACACGTCGTTGCTGGACTGGCACAGATTGACGTGGTCGTTGGGATGAACCGGCGATTTGTTGCCGCGTTTGCCGCCGAGAATCTCGTTGGCGCGACTGGCAATCACCTCGTTGGCGTTCATGTTGGTCGACGTGCCGGAGCCAGTCTGGAAAATGTCCACCGGAAACTGCGCGTCGAGCTTGCCCTCGACCACTTCGGTTGCGGCCTTGACGATGGCGTCAGCGACTTTCTTGTCGATCAAGCCAAGTTCCAGGTTTGTTTTCGCCGCCGCGCGTTTGATCTGGCCCATGGCGTGGATGAGCCGCGGCGGCAGCGGCCAGCCGCTGATTGGGAAATTGGTCACGGCGCGCTGCGTCTGCACGCCGTAGTAGGCGTCCGCGGGAACTTCCAGCGGACCCAGCGAATCTTTTTCGATGCGTGTTGCCATAAACACCTCGACTTTCAACGTTCATGTTTTCTTCACCTTTTCATACAGGCGCACGCGGTAGCCTTCCGGGTCTTCGAACTCGGCAAGGGAAAAACCGTACTCTTGGCGCGGCCCGTAGAGAAACGTCGCCCCGAGGCCGGTCAATTTCTCGACATAGTGTCCGATGTCGGTGACATCGACGCTGAACTTGACCGTGTTACTCTTGCGGTCGGCGCCTTCAAAGCGGAGTGCGTCTGTTTGATGCAGCGCGAGGTGCGAGCCGTCGCCGACTTCGTACTCGACCCACCATTTCGCGTCGATGACGGGTTTGCCCAGGTCGAACGCCTGCTCGTAGAAATGCCGCAACTTGGGCAAATCCTGCGTGTACAGGAAGACAACATTGATGCGATTAACCTTGGGATGCATGGTGTTGAATCTAGCGGAAAGAGAACACGTTTGCAGCCTTAATCGCCGCGTCGACCAGCGGCCGCTGGAAGATTCCCAGCCCGACCATCGCCGCCATGCACACGTACAGCGCCGCGCGCAACGGCTTGCTCACCGCAATCGGCCCCGCCCGACCCGGATCCTCGGGCTCCTGCAAATAAATTGCGCGGCCCACGCCGAGATAGAAGAACAACGAAATCACCACCGCCGCCGCCCCGATGCCCGCCAATACGTAGTAATGCCAATCCGTCCGCGCCCGGTCGATGACCGCCGCGAACAATTGAAATTTTCCGAAGAACCCGCTCAGCGGCGGCACGCCCGCCAGCGACATCATCGCCAAAAACAGCGCCAGGCCGAGAATCGGCGACCGTCTGCCCACCCCCGAAAAGCTCGGAATCTCGTCGCTGCCGGTCGCGTTCGTAATCGCGACGATGGCCAGGAACGCACACAGGACCGTGAACGCGTATTGGCCAAGATAAAACAGCACCGCCCCCACGCCGAGAGCGTTCATCGTCGCAATCCCCATCAACATGTAGCCCGCGTGACCGATGGACGAGTACCCCAGCAGCCGCTTGATGTTGCGCTGCGGAATCGCGCCCAGATTGCCGTACAACAATGTGGCCGCCGCCAAGACGAGAACGAGCATCATCCACGTCTCCCGCACCGGCAACAGGCCGGCGAACAGCACCCGCAACAACAGCGCGAAACCCGCCGCCTTGCTGCCCACCGCCAGAAACGCCGTCACCGGCGTCGGCGCGCCCTGATACACGTCCGGCACCCAAATCTGGAACGGCACGCTCGCGACCTTGAACCCCAGCCCCGTCAAAATCAACAGCACCCCAAGGGTGAACGCCGCCGTCGGATGAGAGCCCGCCCCGACTCCGAGGTCGGGGCTGAAAGCCGAAAGCCGAGAGCTGAGCGTATCGAAGTTCGTCGTTCCCATCGTCCCGAACACGAAGGCAATCCCGTACAGGGTGAACCCGCTCGACAGCGCGCCGAGGATGAGATATTTCGTGCCCGCTTCCAACGACGGCACCTCTCGCCGCAGATAGCTCGCCAACACGTAAAACGTGATCGTCACCAACTCCAGCGCGACGAACAACAGGATGAAATCGTTCACCGACGCGAGGATCAGCATGCCCGCCGCGCAAAACAACAGCAGCGCGTAAAACTCCGCCACGCCGGACTCGATCCGCTCCGCGAACTCCGCAGCCATCACCAGCACCATTGTCAGCGCCAGCAAGAAGAGCCGCTGGAAGAACAACGCGAAAGCGTCGAGCCGAACCATTCCATGGAAAAACGTGCCGCCGATGGGCTGCACCGCGAAGCTGTACAAGAACGCCACCGCCACAAACCCCGCCGTCATGTATCCGATCATCCGCGCGTTCCGGATCGGTTTGAACGCGTCCACGAGCAGAATGATGATGCCCCACGAAACCAGCAAACACTCCAGATGAATCCCGTACAGGCTCATCGTCCGCCCCCGAAGAACGGCACCCGGCGACCGGCCACGGCTGTGGTCGCACTTGCCACGCGCGGCTCGCCATCGAACGCGGGAGCGACATCCTTGCCGCGATTCCCCGCCATGCCGGGATGGCCCACCGCCGCGACAATGTTGGTCTCCACGCTCCTCTGAATAATATCCGTCAGCAACCGCGGCCAGAACCCCACGACCAACAACACCGCCAGCAACAGCGCGTACGGAAACTTGTGCTTGAGCCTGACCGCATCCTTCAGCATCGACCACTTTTCATCGAACGGCCCGAAGAAGCTCGTCCGCACCGCCCACAGCAAATACGTCGCCGTCACCACGATGCCCCAGACCGCGCAGATCGTCGCGATCCGGAACACGGTCGACCCCTGCTTCCATGCGCCGATAAACACCATCACTTCGCTCACAAAATTCGCAAACCCGGGCAGCCCGCTCGACGCCATCACCGCCATCACCATGCACGTGCCGATGAACGGGATCTTCCGCGCCAGCCCGCTCAACTCGGGCACGAACCGGTTGTGGGTCTGATGATAGAACCAGCCGATCAACGCGAACGTCAGCGCGGCCATCACGCCGTGGGCGAACATCAACAACACCGCGCCACTCACGCCGATCACGTTCAACGTCGCGATCCCCAGCAGCACGTAGCCCATGTGGCTGACCGACGAATAGCCGATCACGAATTTCCAGTCGCGTTGCTTCAGGGCCGACCAGCCCGCGTACAAGATGTTGAAGCACGCCAGAATCGCAATCAGGTCGGCCCAGTGCCGGGCGCCCTCCGGCAACAGCGGCAATGCCAGCCGGATGATGCCGTACGCACCGAGCTTCTTCAGCACGCCCGCGTGCATCATCGACGCCGCCGTCGGCGCCGCCGCGTACCCGAGTGGCGACCACGTGTGGAACGGCCACATCGACGCGAGGAACCCGAACCCGAACAACAAACACGGGAAGGCCCGCATCTGCGTGCTTGAGGCCACCCAGACGTTCCGTTGCAGCTTCTCGATGTCCATCGTGCCGGTCGCGTAGTAGATCATCAGCAATCCGAGCAACGCCAGCACCGCGCCCGCCGTCAGATACAACGTCAACTTCATCGTCGCGTATTCTTTGGTGCGTCCGTGCTTGCCCGGCGGCAACGATCCCCACATGCCGATCAGTAGATACATCGGGATCACCGCCAGTTCGTAGAAGAAGTAAAAGAAAAACAGATCCATCGTGGCGAACGTTCCGCTGATGCCGGTCGTCAACGCGAGGAACAGAATGTAGTACTCCTTCTGCCGGTCGTGAATCTCGTGGCTGATCAACGTCCCCGCAAACGACACGAACCCGACCAGCAACAATAACGTCATCGAAATGCCGTCCACGCCGAACTTGAGCGATATGCCCAGCGTCGGCAGCCACTCGATCCCGTACACAAACTGATAGCCGGCTGCGCTCCGATTAAAGTGGGCGAACAACGTCAGAATCATCAGCAACGACACGCCCGTGGCAAAAATCGCCAGCGCGCGAATCGCCCCCGGCTTCCGCGCCGGAAACAGAAACGCCAGAAATGCCGCCGCGATCGGCAGCAGAACTGCGATGGTGAGGAGCCAATCCATCATTCCTTCTTGCGCACACCCCTCTTGGTGTTCTCGCTGGGATTCTCTCGCATCGGAAACTCCTTAAGGACCCTCCGACATCCCTCAAGCGAATCGCTGAGATAACTCTGGTCTATTTCAAAGATACAACTGTGCTTTTGCATCAGATGATCCGGCGTGAGATCTACGGTAACCGTGACGTGCCCAAGTGTGTTAGCCTCGACATGTATGGATATTGTTGGCTCTATGCACTTGAGAGTCGCCTCGCCTTTCAGTTCTTCGTTTAGTCGGGCAAGCTCACTCGCGAAAGACTTCAGCTCCGGAAGTTGGATAAACGCGCCGCTCGCCTCAACGCAGGCGCCGCTTCCCTCGCATCGCGCAGTTACACGGAGCCAATTTCCATCCCAGTAGTCCGCGGCCTCTGGAAACTGCCAGCCATGAATCCAAATGCTCAGGCCAGCGAGGCGGATATCCGGGGATTTGTCGATGTTCGTTCTCATTTCACCACCACGCTGTAAATGTTCACCGTCACTCGGAAACCTTTCATCGCTGCCCTTTCTCCGTCCTATCGGGCTTCTTGGCGGAGTTCGACTGCGCCAGTTCATAAAACTCATGCAACTTCTGTTGGAGAAGTTTCTTCGCCGGCAGGTGAGTCTGATATTCGGCAATGAGCGCCGGGGAGACCGACCGGCTCAGCGCGTACTCGACGACTTCGTTGTCTTTGGAAGCGCACAAGAGCACACCGATGGAGGGACGTTCATGCGGCTTCTTCACGTCTCGGTCGAGAGCTTCCAGATAAAACTCCAGTTTGCCGAGGTATTCTGGTTTGAAATCGTCGATCTTGAGTTCGAAATCTACGAGGCATTGCAGTCCGCGATGATACAAGAGCAGGTCCAGGTAGAAGTCCTGCCCGCCCACCGGCAATTGATATTGTTCGCCCACGAAACAGAAATCCCGCCCCAGTTCCAAGAGGAACTTTTTCAGATTGGCCACCAACGCGCGCTGCAGATCGGCTTCGGAATGGACGTCCGGCAGGTTGAGGAAATCCAAAAGGTAGGTGTCCTTGAAGACAGTTTCGGCTGCGGGGTGTACTTGTCTCACCAGTGGTGACACTTTTGGCGGCGCGAGGACCGTCCGCTCAAACAACGCGCCGGCCAGTTGACGTTCGAGTTCGCGGCTGGACCACTTCTCGCGCGCGGTCAGGCGCAGATAGAATTCGCGTTCTTCGGGACGCTTGCACTTACCCAAAACGAGCAAGTTGTGCGTCCAAGGCAATTCTCTCAGCAGTGCTGAGAGTTTTGGTTGGGTGCGGTAGGTATCGTAAAACTGCTTCATCCGCCACAAGTTGGGAGCGGAAAATCCCCGGAGTTCTGGCTCGGTGCGCTCCAGATAATCGGCCAGTTGCTGAACCACGGCTTTGCCCCAAACCGCCGTTTCGACCTTGCGGCTGATGTACTCGCCGACTCGCCAGTAGAGATCAATCAACTCGGTGTTGACGGTTTGCAGCGCCCGCGCGCGAGCCGATTGAATCAGGCCAATTACCTCACGAAACGCCGGCTCGTGGCCCGCCGCCGATGGCGCACCCACTTTCTTTCGAACCGGCCGTCTCTGATCCCCGTGCATCCGCGTCAATCTGTGGCTAGCTGTCTTCACCTCACCACCACGTAGTAAATGATCACCGTCACGCCGAGAGCGAACAGGAAGGCGTAGCCGGAGATGCTGCCGGTTTGGAGCAGACGGACGGTGCGGCCGAGCAAGCCCGTGCCCTGCGACAGGCCCCCAATGCACAGGCGCTGCAGAATCCAGCGGTCGAACCAGTCACACACGGCTGCAATCGTGCCCTGCACGTATTTCACGATCCAAAGGTAAAGCTCGTCGAAGTAAAACTTGTTTTGAATCCAGACGTAGACGGTGCCCAGCGCCGACTCGACCGGGGCATCGCTCGGCTCGGGCTTCCAGTAGAGAATCCAGGCCAGCGCAAATCCCACGGCCGGCGCCGCAATCAATCCCAGGCTCAACACCGGCGCGTGATGCTCGGCCAAATGCGACGGCGATAAAAACTCCGGCACCCGGCTGCCCCAGCCGCCGATCACGGACAAAATCCCCAGGAAAATCAACGGGAGCGTCATCACCAGCGGCGATTCGTGGGCATGGTCGTAGGCGTGTCGATCGCGCGGCTTGCCGCAGAACACCACGAACACCTCGCGCCCGATGTAAAACGCGGTCAGCACGGCCGCGCCCACACCCATGCCGAACAACCAGCGGTTGCGGTCGAATGCCAACACCAGGATTTCGTCCTTGCTGTAGAAACCGCTGAGCGGCGGCACTCCCGCCAACGCCAGCGCCGCAATCAGAAACGTCCAGAACGTGATCGGCATTTTCTTCCACAGTCCGCCCATTTTCCAGATGTCCTGTTCGTGATGCAGTCCAATGATCACGCTTCCCGCGGCCAGGAACAGCAGCGCCTTGAAAAACGCGTGCATGGTCAGGTGAAACATCGCCGGCGTGGGCCCGCCCAACCCGACCGCCATCACCATGTAACCGAGTTGCGAGAGCGTTGAATACGCCAGGATGCGTTTGATGTCGTTCTGCGCGATGGCAATGATCGCCGCCATCAAGGCGGTGATCCCGCCGATCCACGCGATGAGCGTCAACGCCACCCCGCTCGGCGCGATGAGAAAGAACACCCGGCACAACATGTACACGCCCGCCGCCACCATCGTCGCCGCATGAATCAGCGCGCTTACCGGCGTCGGGCCCTCCATCGCGTCGGGCAACCACACGTGCAACGGGAATTGCGCGCTCTTGCCGATCGCCCCGCAGAAGATCAACGCGCCGATGAGCGCCAACGTCGCCGGCGTGACCGTGCCGCTGGCGGCCGTCAACGCCGGCAACCGCACCTGCAAATCTCGGAAGTTGAACGTGCCGGCATACGACCAGAGCAACAGGATCCCCAACATCATCCCAAAGTCGCCGATGCGGGTGACCAGGAACGCTTTCTTGCCCGCCTCCGCCGCGCTGGGTTTCTCGAACCAAAAACCAATAAGCAGGTAACTGCTCAGGCCGACCAGTTCCCAGAAGATGAACATCTGGATGAAATTGTTGGCAATCACGATCCCGAGCATCGAAAAGGTGAATAACGACATGCAGGCGAAATAGCGCGAGAACCCGGGGTCGCCCTTCATGTACCCGAGCGAATAGATGTGAATCGCCGAGCCAACGCCCGTGACCACCAGCAACATGAGCATCGCCAACGCATCGGTCGTCATCCCAAACTCGACGCGCATGTTCCCGACGGTCAGCCAGGGGATCGTATGCGGGACATGCTGCTGGCCGTGAAACGCCAGCGCGAGGAACAACCGCAGCGAGAGGACGAACCCGAGCAGGACCGCACCGATGGACAGCAGCGCGCTCAGGCCCTTCGATCGTTGGGTGAAGAGCGTGATGAGCACCGCAGCCACCAACGGCGCGAACAACGTCAGCCAGACCGAACAGATCGGGTGGTCCTCCGTCATCGAGAAACCCGTCATGGTAAAAGCCAGCAGATTCATAACCGCATCGTCGTCAATTCATCCACGCTCACGGTTTGTTTCCGGCGGAACAATGCCACGATGATCGCCAATCCGACCGCCACTTCCGCCGCCGCAATGGCGATGATGAAAAACACGAACACCTGGCCGTCGACGATCTTGTTGTATTTCGAGAACGCCACCAGCGCGAGGTTGGCGGCGTTGAGGTTCATCTCGATCGCCATGTAAATCACCAACGCATTGCGCCGCACGATCACGCCGGCAATGCCCAGCGCGAACAGCAGCCCGCTCACCCAGAGATAGTGATTGAGTGTAATCATGACTTGCTGAAACCACCGAGACACAGAGGTCGCAGAACGGACATGGCTCGGTGTTCTCTGTGCCTCTGTGGTTCGGGTTTATTTCTCACTTCGTCTCCCGCTTCGACAGCAGCACCACGCCGATCATGGCCACGAGCAGCAACAGGGCGATGATTTCGAACGGCAACATGTAATCGGCAAACAGCGGCGCGACCACGTCCTTGAGTCCCCCATGGAATTCGGTGGTGCCTGCGGCGATCACCCGGACCGGTTGGCGGAGAACGAAGCGAAACTCCCCCACCAGCGCGGCCGCGACGATCACGCCGCCCAGCACCGCCAACCAGCGGAACTTCCGTCGTTCCGACGCCTTGATGTCGAGCAACATGATGACGAACAGGAACAACACCATCACCGCGCCCGCATAGACCAGCACCTGAATCGCCGCCAGGAAAAATGCTTCCAACAACACGAACAACCCGGCCATGAAGAAAAACAGCACCACCAGGAACATCGCGCTGGTGACCGGGTTGCGGCTGGCAATCACGCCGACGCCACACAGCAGCATCGCGATGCTAAACGCCCAGAACAATATGTCGTGACCGTTCATCTCCTTACTGTGTCACCCTGAGCCAGGCGAAGGGTCTCGCGCACGTGCGAGAGATTCCTCGCTCCGCTGGAAATGACGCCCTACACCCCGGCCCCCTCCCTCTTCGGTGCCGCCGGCGCCTCGGGCGGCGGCGCCCCCTTGTATTTCCACTTCCAGATCGAATCCTCGCGGACGCCGCCGAGTTCGAGCAGTTTCTCCTTATGGAACTGCAGTTCCTCCCGGCTGTAGCCCGCCAACGCAAAATCCTTTTGCAGGAAAATCGCCTCCTCGGGACACACCTCCTCGCAATACCCGCAGTAAATACAGCGCAACATGTCGATCACAAAGTCTTCCGGCTCTTTCTCGACGTTCGCGTCGAACCGTTCCTCGGGGCGAAACCCCGGCGTGATGCGGATCGCCTTCGGCGGACACACGAACTCACACAGCTGGCACGCCACGCATTTGACGCGGCCCTCGGGGTCGCGCACCAGCACCGGCGCGCCCCGATAATCGCCGTACAACGGCGGTTTTTCCTCGGGATACCGACGCGTGAACTTCCGCTGCGGGATATGCTTCAGCGTCAGCCACAGTCCCTTGAGGATCTGCGGCAGATACGTCCGCTCCCACAGCGTCAATCTTGGCCGTTTAACTTGCACTCACCAGTTCTCCAGTATCGCCAGCACCACGCCCGAAAACACAATGTTGGCAAGCGTCAGCGGAATGAACACCTTCCAGCCGAGCGCCATCAGTTGATCGTAGCGAAACCGTGGAATCGTCCAGCGCACCCAGATGTAGACGAACAGGAACACCATCACTTTTGCCAGAAAGACCGCGATCTGCGCCAGTCCGATCGCCAGCGTGTGGGCGGGCGCGTTCATCGGCGCGAACGGCAACGACCAGCCCCCGCAAAACAGCGTCGTCATCAGCGCCGCCTGCACGAACATCGCCGCGTATTCGCCCATGAAAAACATCCCGAACTTCATCGAGCTGTACTCGGTGTTGTAACCGGCCACGAGTTCCTGCTCCGCCTCGGGAAAATCGAACGGCAATCGGTTCGTCTCGGCAAACGCGCTCACGACAAAAATGAAAAACGACAGGGGCTGGCACACCACCAGCCAGGTGTGCTGCGTCTGATACTCGACCACCTTCATCAGGTTCAACGTCCCCACCTGCATGAACACGGGCACCACGCTCAATCCGAGACAGACTTCGTACGAGATCATCTGGGCACTGGAGCGCACGCCGCCGAGGAACGGATACTTCGAATTGCTCGACCATCCCGCCAGCACGATGCCATACACGCTGAGCGAGGTGATGGCGAAGATGAACAGTATGCCCACGTCCAGGTTCGCAATCACGCAGTCGATCATCCGGCCCGCGATCGGCAACTGGCTGCCCCACGGCACCACCGCCATCACAATCAACGCCGGCATCAGCGTGATGGCCGGTGCCAGCGTGTAGTAAATCTTGTGAACGTGATGCGGCAGGATGTCCTCCTTCAACACCAGCTTCCCGAAATCGGCCAGCGGCTGCAGCAACCCGAACGGCCCGACCCGGTTCGGGCCGAGGCGGTCCTGCATCCAGGCGCAGACCCACCGTTCCACCAACACCGTGTACGCCACGATGGTCAGCATCACCCCCAGCACGGCGGCGATCTTGATGAGGTCGATGAGCAGTTCGATCATGATTGAGTTGCCACGGATCCCGCACGCGCGGGACGGGTTTCCACGGATGAATCCGCCCTCGTCTGTGTCAGTCTGCGGCTCACGTCCACTCCCAAATCGCCGATCTTGGACAAATTCAATCCGGCCAGCGGCGCGAGCGTGCGCGCCATGTCGGCGAATACATCCTCCAGAGTCAGGTAACCAGCGCCGGCGCCGAGCTCGTTCAGCAGCGCCACGAGCGTTTGCCATTCGGGCCGGGCCACGCCGGGCGACGGAATCGCCGGGTTGAGCCGTTGGAGGCGGCCCTGGGCGTTGATGAACGTGCCGCGCTTCTCGGCAAACGTCGCCCCGGGCAAAACGTAATGCGCCAGGTCAGTCACCTTGTTCGGCAGCGCGTCGATCACCACCAGTAACTCCAACTTCGCCAGAACCTCCTCGCCAATCCCATGGTTCGCTACGTTTTCCCCGAGCACGATCAGCCCGCGGATCTTGCCACTCGCGATCCCCTCGGCGATGGCGGGAATCCGCACACCGATGTCCGAAACCGACGGTGGCACAGGCGTCCCTGCCTGTGATGCGCTGCCAATCAAGCCAACCAATTTCGCCCCGGCCGTGTTCGGGTTGCGGTCGGCGTTGAGCAGGAACGCGTCGCCGGCACCGGCATGCGGCACGCAGTCCACCGGGTCCGCATGAAGGACCTCGCGCACGAGCTTGTTGAACAGAAACAATTCTTCCGTCGTCGCCCGCGCCGATGCGACGGCCGCGATGTCGTTCACCGCGGCGAGGCGTTCCGCCACCTGCCGCGTCGCCTCGACCCAGGTGAGCTGGAACCGTTCGCCCAGCACGCTGGACTTCACGCTCGGCGACCTGAGGCGTTGCGGGTCGTTGATGAACTTGTAGTGGAGCCGGCCGAAATCGCACATCCAGCACTGGTTGACCGCGTCGTTGTCGCGCGGCGTCTGGCGATAAACCACGCCTTCGCGCGACCAGAGCTCGGTGTTGCAGCCGGTCGCGCAGTTCGGACACACGCTCTTGGTCGCCTTCAAAAACCAGACGCGCTGCTTGAACCGGAAATCAGTCGAGGTCAACGCGCCCACGGGACAGATGTCCACGATGTTCAGATCGTAATTCGTGTTCGGTTCCTGTCCGGGATAACAGGCCAGCGTCGAATGACTGCCGCGGTTCACGAACCCGAGGCAATCCTGGCCGGCAACGTCTTTCATGAACCGCACGCACCGCGAACACAGGATGCAGCGTTCGTCGTCGAGCACGATCTTCGGGCCGAGCGGGGTGCGTTTCGGCTTGTGGACTTTCTCCTCGACGAACCGGCTCTGTCCCTTGCCGTAGTCCTCCGAGAATTCCTGCAGGCGGCACTCGCCCGCCTGATCGCAGATGGGGCAATCGAGCGGATGATTGATCAACAGGAACTCCATCACGCCTTCGCGGGCCTTGACGACCTTCGGCGACCGCGTCTGCACGACCATGCCCTCGGCCACGGCGGTATTGCAGCCAATGGACAGCTTCGGGCCGAACACGATCACCGGTTTGCCGTCGGGATCGAGCACGGGTCTCTTGTCCACACCGACCTTGGGCATACCGACGTCCACGAGGCACATCCGGCAGTTGCCCACCACGGGCAGCTTCGGGTGATAACAATAATGCGGCACCTCGATGCCGACGCACTTCGCGGCCTCGATAATGTTCGTGCCGCGCCGCGCCTCCACCGGCTGGCCGTCAATCGTCAGTTTGATGAGCGGTTCGGGCATTTCGGCTTCTCTTCTGCCACGGATGAACACGGATGTTCACGGATTCCCATCAGTGTTTCATCGGTGTCCATCTGTGGCTCCATTGCCTTTGACTGCCTGTTCAAATTCTCCCCGGTACTTCGTCACAAACGCCTTTACGGGCCAAGCAGCGGCTTCGCCCAGCGGACAGATCGTCTTGCCGTCGATGTTGTCGGCCACGTCCCAGAGCAGGTCCACGTCCTCGGCCCGGCCGTGCCCGGCCCGCATCCGGTGCAGCATCTTCTCCATCCACAACGTGCCCTCGCGGCACGGGGTGCACTGGCCACAACTTTCGTGGGCGTAGAACTGCGCGACGTTGAGCGTCGCCTCGACGATGTCGACCGAATCATCGAGCACGATGATGCCGCCCGAGCCGGCCATCGTGCCCGCCTTGCGTAACGACTCGAAATCGAGCGGCACGTCAATCTGGTCGGCCTTGAGCACCGGCATCGAACTGCCGCCGGGGATCACGCCCTTGAGCGTGCGACCGTCCTTCAAGCCGCCGCACAGGTCGTAGATGAGCTGGCGCAGCGTCAGCTTGCCCATCTCAAATTCGTAGTAGCCCGGCCGGTTCACCGGGCCACTCACGCACACGAGCCGCGTGCCGGTCGAGCCGGGCACGCCCATCGCCTTGTACCACGCCGCGCCGTGATTGATGATGTGCGGTACGTTGGCGAGCGTCTCGACGTTGTTGACCACCGTCGGGCAACCGAATAAACCCACGACCGCCGGGAATGGCGGTTTGATGCGCGGGTAGGCCCGTTTGCCTTCCAGCGATTCGAGCAGGCCCGTTTCCTCGCCGCAAATGTACGCACCGGCGCCGCGATGGATGTAAATCTCGCAGTTGAACTTCTTGCCGAGAATGCTTTTGCCGAGAAATTTTCTGGCGCGCGCTTCCTCGATGGCTTTCGACAGGATCCTGGCCCCGAGCGGCATCTCGCCGCGGATGTAGATGTACGCCACGTGGGCGCCGACGGCGTAACAGGAGATGAGGATGCCTTCGATGAGTTGGTGCGGGTCGTAATGGATGAGCTGGCGATCCTTGAACGTGCCCGGCTCGGATTCGTCGGCATTGCAGACGAGATAAATCGGCTTGCCCGATTTTCTGTCGAGAAATCCCCACTTCATGCCGCAAGGGAACCCCGCGCCGCCGCGTCCGCGAAGCTGGCTATCCCTGACCTCGGCGACAATTTCCTCGGGCTTCATGCCGAGCGCCTTGCGCAATGCCTTGTAGCCGCCTTCGCGGATGTAATCGGCAATCGATCCCGTGTAGCCCGGCTTGCTCGCGTTCGCCAGCAACACACGTTTCTCCAACGGATGCGCCGGCTGCACTGGCGGTAACGGCTGCGCGTCGAGTCGGGCCGTCGTCCGGATCCGCTCGACGGCCGCCTCGGCCTTCTCGGGCGTGAGATTCTCGTACAACTCATCGTTGATCATCATCACCGGCCCTGTGCCGCACGCGGCAAGGCAGTCCACCGTGGAAATCGTGAATTGACCGTCA
>DATJBF010000050.1:0-15021 GCA_035515475.1 Verrucomicrobiia bacterium | reverse complement strand
AGGGCCAGCTTCATGGTATATCATTTAGGATATTATGTCAAATCCATCGTCACACCAGCGCCTCCAGCTTGCCGGCCTTTACCAATTCCTCCTCCATGTCGACGATTTCTTTGATGTTGTGGAGGAACCAGGGGTCGATGTGGGTGAAGCGGTGGATTTCTTCCAGCGTGAACCCGGCGCGAAGCGCGTGACGGATGTAGAAAATGCGCTCGGCGCACGGCGTGATGAGTTTGCGCTCGATTTCGTCGCGGGGCCGAATCTCGCGTCCGCCGCCCCAGCGTCCGCCGTACAGGCCGCTCACGCCGATTTCCAGGCCGCGCAGCGCTTTCTGCAGGCTTTCCTTGAACGTGCGCCCGATGGCCATGACTTCGCCGACGCTTTTCATCTGCGTGGTCAACGTCGCGTCAGCCTGCGGGAATTTCTCGAACGCGAACCGGGGGATCTTGACGACGACGTAATCCAGCGTCGGCTCGAAGCTGGCCGGCGTGCTTTTGGTGATGTCGTTGGGAATTTCGTCGAGCGTGTATCCGATGGCGAGTTTGGCGGCGATCTTGGCAATCGGAAAACCCGTGGCTTTCGACGCCAGCGCGCTCGACCGGCTGACGCGCGGGTTCATCTCGATGATGCACATCCGACCGTTCTCGGGATTGACGGCAAATTGGATGTTCGAGCCGCCGGTCTCGACGCCGATCTCGCGGATGCAGGCGAAACTGGCGTCGCGCATCATCTGCCATTCCTTGTCGGTCAACGTCTGGATCGGCGCGACGGTGATGGAGTCGCCGGTGTGGATGCCCATCGGATCGAAATTCTCGATCGAGCAGACGATGACGCAGTTGTCGTTCTTGTCGCGCATCACTTCGGTCTCGAATTCCTTCCAGCCGATCAACGATTCCTCGATGAGAATCTCCTTGACCGGCGACGCTTCGAGGCCGTGTTGCGCAAGGGGATCGAATTCCTCGCGGTTGTAGGCGATGCCGCCGCCGGTGCCACCGAGCGTGAATGCGGGCCGGATGATCACCGGGAACCGGCCGATCTTCTGTTCCACGTCGCGGGCCTCGTTGAGATTGTGTGCGACGCCGCTCTGGGGAACATCGAGCCCGATCTTTTGCATGCACTCTTTGAACTTGAGACGGTCCTCGCCCTTCTCGATGGCAGCCGCCTTGGCGCCGATCATCTCAATGCCGTGTTTCTGCAGCACGCCGCGGCGCCACAATTCCATCGCCGTGTTGAGGCCCGTCTGGCCGCCGAGGGTCGGCAACAAGGCGTCGGGTTTCTCCCGTTCGACGATCTTCTCGACCACCTCTGGCGTGATCGGCTCGATGTACGTGGCGTCAGCGAACTCGGGATCGGTCATGATCGTGGCGGGATTGGAGTTCACCAGCACGACTTTGTACCCTTCCTCGCGCAAGGCTTTGCAGGCCTGGGTGCCGGAATAATCGAACTCGCACGCCTGGCCGATGACGATCGGCCCGCTGCCAATGATCAGGATTTTGTGGATGTCAGCGCGCTTCGGCATGGTTCGTATGGTTTGTCACCCTGAGCGTGGTGAAGGGTCTCTCGTTGTGCGCGAGATTCTTCGCTTCGCTCAGAATGACAGCGCCGGCGAAAACCCGTCAAAACAATTCGTTCTGCTTTTTCTCCGCCTTCACGCCCAGCTTCTTGTACGTCAATTCCGTCGGCACCCGGCCTTGAGGGGTACGCTTCAAGTAGCCCTCCATAATCAGAAACGGCTCATAAACCTCCTCGATCGTGTCGGGTTCTTCACCGACGGCCACGGCCAGCGAGCTGATGCCGACCGCTCGCCCGCCGAATTTGTGCACGAGCGTTTCCAGGATGCGCTTGTCCATCTCGTCGAGACCGTGCTCGTCGATCTCCAGCATCGCCAGCGCCTTGTCGGCGATGTCGGCGGTGATCCGTTTCGCTTTGACCTTGACCTGGGCGTAATCGCGGACCCGTTTCAACAGATTGTTGGCGATGCGGGGCGTGCCGCGCGAACGCCCGGCAATTTCCGCGGCGCCGTCCGATTCGACGTCGACGTTCAGGATGCGGGCGGACCGCGACACAATCGTCGCCAGTTCCTCGGCGGTATAGTAATCCAGCCGCTCGGTCAGCCCGAACCGCGACCGCAACGGCGACGTCAGCAACCCGCTGCGCGTCGTCGCGCCAATCAACGTGAACCGGGGCAGATTCAACCGCACACTGCGTGCGTTCGGCCCCTGGTCGATGACGATGTCGAGCCGGAAATCCTCCATCGCGGGGTACAGATATTCTTCCACCGTTTTTTGGAGCCGGTGGATCTCGTCGATGAACAGCACGTCGCCCGCGTCGAGCTTGGTGAGCAGGCCGGCGAGATCGCCCGCCTTCTCGATGACCGGCCCGCTGGTGGCGACGACGTTGACGCCCATCGCCCTGGCGAGGATGTACGCCAGCGTGGTCTTGCCGAGGCCCGGCGGACCGCTCAGCAGGATGTGATCGAGCGATTCCTTGCGTTGCCGCGCGGCTTCGACGGCAAGCTCGAGTCGTTCCTTGACCTTGCGCTGGCCGGCGAAATCGGCAAACACGCTCGGCCGCAACGACACGTCCAGCGTCTTGTCGTGGATGGTTTCGGTGACGAACCGCTCCGCCATGTCGTCAAGATGCGAAACGCGCCCGAAAGAGGCAAGACGAAAAGGCTGCCGCGTGATACGGTACGAACAGCATGCGATTCTCGTCGAAGAATCTGGCGATGTTTTACTATCAGTTGGGCACGCTCATCCAGGCGGGCCTGCCCATTCAGAGCGCGCTGACCTCGACGCGGAGTTCGGCGCCCCGGTCGATGCGGCGTTCCGTCGCCGAATTGTCCGCCGTTGTCGATCAGGGCACCCCGTTGTCCGAAGCGATGGAGCGGTGCGGTAAACGGTTCGCGCCGCTGGACGTGCACACCATCGGCATGACCGAGCGCAGCGGGACACTGGACGTCGGACTGTTGTCGTTGAGCCGGTACTACGAGACCCGGGCCGCCGCGCGCAGCAATCTCATCGCGGGCTCCCTGTATCCGGCCCTGATGTTGACGGCAGCCGTGTTCATCATTCACGTCCCGGCGTTGTTTCTCGGCGCGGCGGGCGGGAAACCGTACACGACCCTCGATTACCTCCGGGACACGGTCGGTCCACTCGGAGGGCTGGTGCTACTCGGCTGGCTCATCATGCGATTGGTCCGCTGGTCGTTCACTGTGCCAAGACTGAACGTGACGTTGGATCGGCTGCTGCTCGCCGTGCCGGTGTTCGGTCGGCTGCGATTCGATTACGCGCTGAGCCAATGGGTGTCGTCCATCCGGCTGACGCTGGCCGCCGGCGTCGGCGTCGTGGAGGCGCTCGAATCCGCCAGCCGCACGATCCCCAGCCCGTTGATCGCCGACGCTTACAAGCGCGCCGCGCCGCTAATCGGCAGCCAACTGGAAGTCAGCCAGGCGCTCGCGTCGACGGGCGTGTTTCCCGATCACGTCATCCAGTTTTGGGCGACGGGCGAGAAGAGTGGCCGGTTGGACGAGATGCTGGATCGGCTGGCGCGGTTCTACGAGGAGCGTTGGCGCCGCAGTCTCGATCAGGTCGTTACCTGGTTGCCGCGCATCGCTTATGCGTTGGTGGCGGTCTTCGTGATTTTCCAGATCTTCAAAACGTTCAACATCTACCTGAACACCTACAACGCCATCCTGGGAGAGTGAGACTCTCAATTGCGCCTACAGTTTGAGTATTCTTTGTAGCCGCACCCTTCAGGGTGCGTGAAGCACGTGACCGTAGGCTAAAGCCTGCGGCTACAACGCGCGACAAGCCCTACGCGCTCCGCAGCGCCACCCGCACCAATTCTTCAACGCCAGCTTTTGGGCCGGCCTTCTCGGCGGCGGCCAAGACGGCCTGGTGCGCGTCCATTTGCTTGTAGCCCAAGGAGACGAGGGCGAGGACGGCATCGGTGAGTTTCTGTTCCTCGGGCGTGGCCGCGCGGCCCTTGGTCTCGAACGGCGTGGCGGCGCCCAGTTTGTCTTTGAGTTCCACGACAAGCCGCTCGGCGGTCTTCTTGCCGATGCCGCGTAACGCGGACAGGGTTTTTGCGTCCGCGCTGGTGATGGCGCCGCGGAGGGTCGAGATCGACGCGCTGCTGAGAATATTGACGGCGAGTTTTGGTCCGATGCCGCTGACGCCGATCAGCAGGAGAAACATGTCGCGTTCTTCGGCCGTGGCGAAGCCGAAGAGTTGTTGCGTGCCTTCGCGGGGGATGACGTGGTGATGCGTGAGCAGTTTCACGTCACCGCCCTTGGGCGGCAGTTTGTCGTAGCTCGACAACGGAATGAACACCGAATACCCGACGCCGCCGCAATCCACCACGACGTGCGTCGGCGTGGCCTCCGCGAGTTTGCCGTGGAGGAACGCGATCATACGCCACGAATTAACACGAATCGGAGACGAATGACACGAACTAAATTTGTCTCGGCGGATTGATCGGCACGCCACGACAACACTGCGAGTGGCAGATGGCGAGCGCCAGGGCGTCGGCAGCATCGGGATGGGGGACTTCCTTCAAGCCGAGCAGTGCCCTGACCATGTGACCGACCTGCGTCTTGCCCGCCCCTCCCAGACCGGTGACGGCTTGTTTTACCTTGCGGGGCGCGTACTCGTAAACCGCCAGGCCGTTTCGCGCAGCCTCCGCGATGACAACGCCACGGACCTGGCCGAGCGTCAGGGCGATCTTGGTGTTCTGGACGTAAACCAGTCCTTCGACCGCCATCACGTCGGGTTTGTGCTCGTGAATCAAGTTGGCAATCGCGTCGCCGACGCGGACGAGGCAACGCGAAGGCAACAACTTCGGCGGATTCGGGATGCGACCGTGGCAAATCGGCGCGAGTTGGGAGCCGTTGGCTTCGATCAGCCCGAAGCCCGTCGAGCGGAGGCTAGGGTCGATGCCAAGAATGATCATAAATCCGAAATTCGAATATCGAAATCCGAACCGGATTCAAAGCACGAAAAAACAACCGCCGGATTTCTGAGTCGCCTCGTGCTTCGGATTTCGGGTTTCGGATTTTTCGTCGCTAGGCTGCTGCCTGGGCTTTTTCCATGATCTCGTCGGGAATGTCGTAGTTCGAGTAGACGTTCTGGACATCGTCGTTGTCTTCGAGCGCGTCGACGAGGGACAGGACGGCGCGCGCCGTCTTTTCGTCGGCGACCGGCACCGGTGTGAGCGGCAGGAACGTCACTTCAGCGGACTGGGGTTTGATGCCTTTCGTTTCCAATGCCTTATGGACCGCTTCGAACTGGTGCGGGTCCGTGACGATTTCGTAGCCGTCGGGGTGAACCACCATGTCTTCCCCGCCGGCTTCGAGGACAAGCGTCGTCAGGTCGTCTTCCGAAATTTGTTCCCTAGCGATGGCGATCTGGCCTTTGCGGTGGAAGAGGTGTTTCACGGCGTTGGCCCCGGCCAGGTGGCCGCCGTGTTTGGTGAAGATGGTGCGGATTTCCGCCGCCGTGCGATTCTTGCTGTCGGTGAGTACGTCGACCAACAACGCCACGCCGCCCGCGGCATAGCCCTCGTACGTGACCTCCTCGTAGGTCTGACCGGGCAATTCGCCGGTCCCCTTCTTGATGGCGCGCTCGATGTTGTCGGCCGGCATGTTGGCCGCCTTGGCCTTGAGCAGGATGGTCCGCAACCTCGGGTTGAACCCCGGGTCACCGCCGCCGTGTTTGGCGGCCACGGTCATTTCCTTGCCCAGTTTGGAGAAGAGCTTGCCGCGCTTCGCGTCGACCGCACCCTTGAAGTGCTTGACCTTCGCCCACTTTGAATGGCCCGACATGGCGAACGAATCTTAGCTTGCTCGTTGCGCGGTTTCCATATAATTTGTTGCCTGTTCGAGACGCGGCGCGCGGGTGGTGGAATTGGCAGACACGTACGTTTGAGGGGCGTATGGCGAAAGCCGTGCAGGTTCAAGTCCTGTCCCGCGCACCATCTTCAGAATCCGCAATGAAGTCGTGATTCCCTGCATTTGTCAGCGTCCGGCGGCTGTCACGCATTACGGATTCGCATAACAAGTGCGCCTGTGTACGCCCGCGTCCAACGGGCGAGTTGCGCCCTTCGTCTCCTCGCGTTCGAGCGAGGCCCCTTCGTGCGGCCCGACAATCGCGCAGAGGCGGGGCGCGCAGCTTCAGCGGTGGGGTTTTATCGGCTCAAGGTGAGGCAAGGCGTGCCCTGCGGCGGTTGCCTAGACGGTTGGTAACGATGCCGGGCCATTGCCGCCAGCAACCTTGTGCCGGATTAAACAAACCCGCCTCCCTGGGGAGGGCCAGAGAGGCGGTTCGACGGATTGCTATTGATGGCAGCGGATTACTTCGAGCGGAGCAAGCGGCGACTCCCGAGGATCAACCCGGTCACTCCCCCCTTTGCTTGATGTTGACTGCTCTTCCAGAACTTCCCTGACGATTCCGGCGAGCTTCTCCGCATAGACTTTGTTTACGGCCGCGGTCGGGTGCAGGTCGCGCGCATTGATGCCCATGGGCGCCGATGTCAGTTGCGAGGCAAGCTCATCTTCAAAATTTACCGTCCGGAAACCCGCGGAACGCGCCGCGCCTTCCGCCTTGTGATACCAAAAGAGGAACCTTTTGAGCATGGCGTCGGGATGGCCGTAGTCCGTTGGCTTGTTGAAAGAGGCGCCTTGATTCAGGACGGCAAAGATGGGCGCGGGCAGGCCACGCGCACGGCACATCTTCGCGATGTCTGCGAGCGCCAAATTGAAATCCTTCCATTCTTGCGCCCCGTCAGCGTACGCGCGGTCGAGAGCGTCCGGCCACGAGGGAATCCAATGCAAGCGCTCGGCCGCGCCCAAGATTCCATCGCGGATGATTTCGCCCACATACCTCAAGCCGATGCGCCGGATTGCGTGGCAAATCTTGAACGGGATTGCCATGCGTTTCCTGAAGCGCGCGCGTTCCGGGCAATAATCCTGGTCGCGCGGCTGCAGGTCGTTGAGGCAAAACCCCACAATCACCAGGTCCGGATTCCATAAATCCATGTTCGTCGAAAGGATGTCGCGCTCCGTCGTTGTGGGAATACCCACCCGTCCACGGTTGACCACTTCGACCGCACGTCCGGTCTCTTTTCGCAGCCGCGCTTCGAGCCGTTCGGTGTAGCGTTCGTTTTCCGCCAGGCCGGAGCCCCACGTCAGCGAATCGCCCACCACGACGATGCGAAAAACGTTTGCCGGTTTTGCCACCGCGATTTCCGGCCCGCGGAATCCCAAGGGGTTTGTTGCGTACTCGTGGCCCCACGTGTAATGTTTTCCGCCGACGTAGCCGTTCACAGGCAGGCCGCGAAATGGCCCGACGGTGCGCAGGAGAATTTCCGCGATGTAGAAAACCAGGACAATGCAGAAAAGATTCCATGCCAGAATCCGCCGCCAGCCGCGCAAAATCCGTTTTCCAGTGATTGGGAAAAATCGCCGCAGAAATTTCCAGTGCTCTTCTTCAAGTGCTTGCTCGTGGCTTTGGGTAGGGTTAGAATCACCACGTTGGACTCTGCTAGAAAGCAGCGCCCTTTCTGTCATCCTCGCCTTCCTATTCGCCCGCACCATTGCTGAGTATGCCTTACAAGCCATTCAGCCCACGACATGGGGGCCGGCTACTCCGACCGCGTTTAGGATTAAGAACGCGCCTGCGGGCGTATTGTACGTCGCCGCCCCTCCCGTCTGCAAGTGAAAACTTTCACTAAGTGGGAAAGGACAGTGCATTCTGACACCCTTGTGGCGAAGTTAAAGGCGGTATCCACTGCCCCCTCTTTTCGTTGTGGCTCTGCATCCGACCGCCCGCCGCGGGGTACGCTGGCAATGCCCCACAAGTCGCCACGGTCGCGCCTGTGCGCCCCGCCAGCGTGTCGATGATGACCGCCGACAGTGGCCTCAGACTGGCGAAGACCGCCGTGGACAGCATCACGCGCCGAAAACTTCGCGCCAAGACGTTGGGGTTCAAGTCCTGTCCCGCGCACCAATCCTGAATTCCCTGAAAAAACTTCTCCGACCGACCGACTCCGTGGTAAAGTCGTCGTCTGTAAAGGGTGAGTTATGCGGAATCCTGTTCCCGTTATTTGGGCATGCTTCGTCATTGTTGCCGGGTGCTGCGCCGGCTGCGTCTCCTCCAACGCCAATAAAGCAGAGGCTGCCCAGCCCAAGCCCGCCTTGCGCGCCATGGGGGAAGGCATCGAAGCCGCTGATGCCGTCAGCGACGAAGAGGTCGGCTTTGAAATCCGCCGCCGATTGAACGACGACCCATCGGAGACCGCGGGGATCATCGTCGAAGTCGACGAGGGGAAGGTCACGTTGCGCGGCACGGCGCCGAATCTTGCGGCGGCTTGGCGCGCCGAAGCGGCGGCACGAGCCGTCAAGGGCGTCAAACAAGTCTTCAACCGAATTCTCGTCGCCGGTGGCAGGCGATGATCCCCCGCATTCGCAGTCTCTCGATCATCGAATAGGAAGCCCGGGCGGCCTGTCGCCCAAGCGCCCACGGGGCTAGAACCACTTCCGCGGTGGCTTCGCTTTGAGTAGGGCCTGCGCTCCCGTCAACTCTTGAATGAGCTCGTCGTAGGATTGGTGGCGTTCGGCGGGATCTTTGGCGAGCATCCGGCTGATGACACGGGTCGTGCGTTCGTGCACGTCGGGGGCATAGGTGCCCAGCGAAAATGCCGGCTGTGTGGCATGCTTGGTGACGACTTCGCCCGTGGTGGCCGCGTCGAACGGCGGCCGGCCCGCCAGTGCATGGAACAGCGTGGCCCCCAGTGAGTATATGTCGCTGCGAAAATCCTCGGGTAGGTCGCGGAGTTTTTCCGGGGCAACGTAGTATGGCGTACCCCAGACCGGTTTGGGCTGTTCGCCACCTTCGCCCTGACCGTGGCGCGCCAGCCCAAAGTCGACGATTTTGGGAACATCGTCGTCGTTGAAGAGAACGTTTCCGGGCTTCACGTCGCGGTGGAGCAGCCCGCGTCGTGCCGCCGCCCGGAGGGCAGAGGCGATCTGTATGCCGATGGATAGGACGTCGGCCTCGGGCAACTTCCCGAGTTTGGTGATGCGGTCGTCGAGGCTGCCTCGTTCCAGCAACTCCATGGCGAGGTAGTACTGGCCGTCGTGCTCGCCGAACGAGTACACCAGCGCGACGTTGGGGTGGTTGACGGCAGCGGCACGGGCTTCACGGGAGAAGTTATTGACGACCTCGGGATCAGCCGAGAGTTTCTTGGGCAGGACCTTCAGTGCGAGGTAGCGGTTCAGCAGCAAATCGATGGCCTTGTAGACCGTCCCAACAGCCCCGCTGCCGATGGGACTCAGCAGCAGGAAATCCCCGAATTGCAGCGGCACGACGGAGAGCGCTCCGCAGCGACACTCGATGTGGGTAAACCCTGCATGACCCGCGAGGTCAAGGAGTGCGCCGCAGGCGTGACAATTGATGGAGTCTGGCACGTGCCCCGGTGCGTCCATGACGCAACGACGTTAGCACGCGACGGAAAGCGCCATCAACAAGAAACCAAGACCGCAAGCTGTGGGGCTCCGCGTTTTGGCCAAGGTGAGCAAATCGCGGCAGCTGGTGTGCTCACGCTTCGAGCAGTTGCGGTTGCGGGCCTTGACGCTAATGGCTTCTTCCGCAGGTCCTTACGCGTGGAGTCGCCGATGGGGCGTGACGCCGTGGCATATCGGCTGCTAGATCGACCGCGCACAAGTATACGACACTTCCAGCGCAGCGAGTGTGGACCCTGTTGTGGCGCTTTTTTCTGTTTACAGCCCCACCACGGTTCTCTAGTATTCGCAGCCGCACTCGGGAGGAAGCCGATGAAAAAGATTGAAGCGATCATCAAACCATTCAAGCTCGAGGATGTTAAGGAAGCGCTGGCCGGTGTGGGCGTCGAAGGTTTGACGGTCACCGAGGTCAAGGGTTTCGGACGCCAGAAAGGGCATACCGAAATCTACCGGGGCAGTGAGTACACCGTGGACTTTTTGCCCAAACTGAAGCTGGAGATCGTGTTGCCCGATGGCTCCGTGGAGGCCGCGGTCACCGCGATTCTCAAGTCGGCCAAGACGGGCAAGATCGGCGATGGCAAGATTTTCGTTCTGTCCATCGACGAGGCCGTGCGTATCCGCACCGAGGAGCACGGCGACCAGGCCGTGTAACCTCTCCGGATGTATCAACCACGAATGGTTAATCAAATTCAGCCACTACGGTGATCCCGCATCACCGTCTGGTCGGGAGGACAAATGACACCCAAAGAAGTATTGGCGCTGTGTAAAAGCAAGAATGTGCAGTTGATCGACATCAAGTTTTGCGATTTTCTGGGCACTTGGCAGCACTTCTGCCTGCCCGTGGCGGAGCTCGAAGAGGAAACTTTTGAAACAGGCGTCGGGTTCGACGGCTCGTCGATTCGCGGCTGGAAATCCATCGAGGCCAGCGACATGCTGCTGATGCTCGATCCCGTCACCGCCTTCATCGATCCTTTTCCGCAGGTCACCACGTTGAGCATCGTGGCCGACGCGATCGACACGATCACGCGTGAGCCTTACAGCCGTGACCCGCGCAACATCGCCCGCAAGGCTGAGGCCTATTTGAAGCAAACCGGTATCGCTGATACGGCGTACTTCGGACCCGAGGCGGAATTCTTCATTTTCGACGATGTCCGCTACGACCAAAACTCGCACAGCGGTTACTATTACATCGATTCGAACGAAGGCATCTGGAATAGTGGCCGGGAGGAGTTCCCGAACCTCGCCAACAAGATTCGCCACAAGGAAGGCTACTTCCCGGTGCCGCCCACCGACACGCAGGTGGACATCCGCAACGAAATGATCATGGTCATGAAGGAATGCGGGCTGCAGGTTGAACGCGAGCACCATGAAGTCGGCACCGCAGGCCAGGCAGAAATTGACCTGCGCTTCAACTCGCTCGTTTACATGGGCGACAACATGATGCTGTACAAGTACATCGTCAAGAACGTCGCCAAGCGCCACAATAAGACCGCGACCTTCATGCCCAAGCCGCTCTTCGGCGACAACGGCTCGGGGATGCACACCCATCAGAGCCTGTGGAAGAAGGGCAAACCCCTGTTCGCGGGTAAGGAATACGCCGGCTTGAGCCAGTTGGCTTTGTACTACATTGGCGGCGTTCTCAAGCACGCCAAGGCGCTGTGCGCCATCTGCAATCCCACCGTCAACAGCTACAAACGGTTAACACCCGGGTTCGAAGCCCCGGTAAACCTGGCCTACTCGAGCCGGAACCGTTCGGCCGCGATCCGGCTCCCGACATACTCGCCAAGCCCAAAGGCAAAACGCATTGAGTATCGTCCACCCGATCCCGCGGCGAATCCGTACGTCGCTTTCTCGGCCTTACTAATGGCGGGTCTGGACGGCATCGAGAATCGCATTGATCCCGGCGAGCCGATGGATAAGAACCTGTATGATCTTTCACCGCAGGAATTGAAGAAAGTACCCCAAGTCCCCGCCAGCTTGGCCGAGGCGTGCGACCTCTTGGAGGAAGACCACGAGTTCCTGTTGAAGGGCGACGTCTTCACACAGGATGTCGTCGACACCTGGCTGGAGATGAAGCGCAAGGAGCAGGACCAGGTCCGCCTGCGCCCACATCCATGGGAATTCCACATGTATTACGACGTGTAAGACGCGCAACGATCCCACAAGGCTCGAAGTCGTCACGGACTTCGAGCCTTGCTTTTTTTCTCTGCGCCACGTCACAAGAAAAATTTCTTTTGGTCGCGTTCACTTTTTTCTTGAAGAGCGAAATCGCTGTCGCTATGCTGCGCGCGCCAAAGGTAAAGGCGAGGGTAAAGGGAGGGCCGTGAATAAGTTGTTAATAGCTCGGACGGGCAGCCACGTCTTGCTGATTTGTTGTACCAGTTGTCCGAGCGGTGTGGATTTTTTCTTCACCTCTCCCGCGAGTTGGTCACGAATGTTGTAGGGGAACGGGCAGCCGCATGTCGGCGCAAATGCCGAAGTTGGTGCTGTAATCTCTGCGGTTGTTGGGGGATGCGTTAGTGCCGTGTGTGGGATGTATAGGATTTTTGTCCCCTCGGCATTCGTGTGAGACTCTCTCCTTCAGTCCGCCTCTGGCGTATAGGAACAGGCAGGGTGGAACCAGGCAGGGATGTTAACACCCTGTGAATAACTCAGGACGTCGGATCGGCGGAGGAACGACGATGACGGGCCACGACCAATTGTGGAGAGACGCAAGCAGGGTCCTGCAGGGAATGCTTAACCCCGAGTTATTTAATCGGTGGTTTGCGCCCATCAAACCCATTGAAACCAAGGACGGCACGCTTGTCCTTGGCGTAGCGAACGAATTCTACCAGATCTGGCTGCAGGACAATTTCCTGCCGGTCATCCGCGAGGCGGTCAATCACGTCGCCAAACACCCGCTGCAGGTGCGTTTTGCCGTCGCGCAGGGGGGCAAGGAGCCGATCGAGCCGAACAAGCCCGCTCGCATATCCAAAGGCCCACCGACCAAGCCTGCGCTGGACGCGAAGCTGAACCCGCGCTACACGTTCGAGTCCTTCGTCGTCGGCCCGAACAGCAGTTTCGCCCACGCAGCGGCTCTAGCCGTGGCCCAATCGCCTGCGAAAGCCTACAACCCTCTGTTCCTGTACGGCGGGGTGGGACTGGGCAAAACTCATCTGATGCAAGCCATTGGACACGCCGTTTCGACCTCGGGCAAGGTCAGCAAGGTTTGCTACCTGACCTGCGAGCAGTTTACCAACGACTTCATCCAAGCCATCCAAAACAGCACGCTGGTCAAGTTTCGCAAGAAATATCGCCAAGTTGACGTTCTCCTCATTGATGACGTCCAATTCCTTGCCGGCAAGGAGCGCATGCAGGAGGAGTTCTTTCATACGTTCAACTCGCTCTTCGATGCCCACAAACAGATCATGTTGTCGAGTGATCGTCCCGCCGGCGAGATCGCCAATTTGGAAACGCGTCTCGTCTCCCGCTTCGAGTGGGGGTTGGTCACCGAACTCCAGCCGCCTGCATTGGAAACCCGGATCGCCATTCTCAAGAAAAAGGCTTCGCTGATCGACGTAAAGCTTCCCGAGCAGGTAATCGAATTCATTGCCGAAAAAATCCGCACCAATATCCGCCGTCTTGAAGGCGCCTTGGTGCGTGTGGCCTCATACGCATCTCTCACTGGCAAAGAGATTAACCGTGAGGTTTTGGAGTCCCTGCTCCGCGACGCGTTGCACGAGGAGGCAAAACGCACCATCACGGTCGAGGCGATCCAGCGGAAAGTCGCCGAGCACTTCGATATTCGCCTCGCGGACATGACCAGCCGCCGTCGGCCGCAGAGCGTCGCCTTTCCCAGGCAAGTTGCGATGTACCTGAGCCGCACGCTGACCAGCCGCTCTCTTGCCGATATCGGCGAATCATTTGGCGGGCGCGACCACGGCACAGTCCTACACGCCTGCCGCCTCATCGAATCGCGTGTGGCCAGGGATCAACGGCTGCGTCAGACGGTTTCCTACATCGAACAATCACTGCAGTGTCAATAAGTTGCCGACAAGATGTGCGGCAGTTCTGAAAAGGTGTGAATGACCGGTCCCCTCACACAATGGGAGTTTCCATTAACCTCAAACACAGGAATTCCAGACAGAGTATGAATTTTCGTAACTGCTTGCTGTATCCTTGACAAGAAAAGTTGTTTGCGATATTCACACCTCAAACGGAAACGATATTGTTCTAATAGGTTCTTCTTCCTAGTCTGTGAAGTAATGGCTATTAAGTTCAAAGTTACGAGGGAAGTCATCCTTGAAGGCCTGCAGCGTGTCCAGAACGTTGTGAGTACACGCACGACATTGCCAATACTGTCGAATGTACTCGTGCAAGCCGCCACTGGAGGTCTCAGTCTTACCACAACCGACTTGGATGTCGGCGTGCGCTGTAAAGTCGGTGCCGATGTTTCGAAGGCGGGGTCGACGACTCTGCCTGCTCGAAAACTGTTCTCTATCCTGAAGGAAGTGGCATGCGCGGACGTTGAAGTGGATGTGGATGAGCGTAATGCGGCTTCGATCCGCTGTGGGACGTCGTTTTACAAGATTATGGGGTTGCCAGAGGAAGAGTTCCCGCGTTTTCCAAGCGTCACGGGTTCCAAGGTACTCAAGCTCGAGCAGTCCTTGCTCCGTGGAATGCTCCGGAAGACCGCCTACGCGGTCTCCAGCGACGAGACGCGCTACGTGTTAAACGGCGTTTTCATGGGTCTCAAGGGGGACAAACTCACAACGGTGGCAACGGATGGTCGACGCTTGGCCCTTACGGAACACGAGATTGAGGTTCCCAAGGGCGGTGAAGCCGAGTTGATAGTGCCCACCAAAGCAGTCGCGGAGTTGGAACGGCTCTTGAGCGACAAAGGAGAGGTAAAACTCTCGATTGGTGAGAATCAAATCCTGTTCGATTTGGAGGACACAACGCTGGCCTCGAAGCTGATCGAGGGTACATACCCAAATTTCCGCCAGGTGATTCCCACGGAGACGAAGGAGCGGATTACGCTCGAGCGGGAAATGCTTCTGGCAGCGCTGCACCGGGCTTCGATCTTGGCCAGTGAGAAGTCGCAATCGGTGAAGCTCAACTTTGCCAAGAACACCCTTACCATCACCGCCACCACACCCGAGGTCGGCGAGGCAAAAGAAACCCTTTCCATCAATTACAAGGGCAAGGAGATCACAATTGCCTTCAATCCCCAGTACATGATGGATCCGCTGCGCAACCTCGATGCGGACGAGGTCTTTTTGGAGTTGACCGACGAGTTAAGCCCCGGTGTCCTCAAGGTTAACGAGCCGTTCCTCTACGTCCTGATGCCCATGCGGCTCAGCTAGCGCGGCCTCGAGGTGCGCTGTCAAAACTCTTTAGATATGTCCCCTTCTGGAACTCGATAGAAATGTCCCCTGTGCCCGCTGGGTTTGTCGTTGTTGTGGGTGTTGTCGAGTCCGTCCGCCTCCCCTCGGTGGGGGGAGGAGGGGGGAGGCGGACGGACG
>DATJBF010000049.1:0-89125 GCA_035515475.1 Verrucomicrobiia bacterium | reverse complement strand
CCGTGCCGCCGCGTGAACGCGCTTGGTGGCAACGATTGTGGGAGAAGATTCTGAGCCCCATTCCCAACTGCCATGCAGTCGAAAACCGTCCGACGTTCAATGGTTAAAATGAGCTCCTACTGCATAGTTCCGGCTTAGAGCTGAGCAGCAAGACTTGGAAGATCGCCCTGAGCAACGCGGCGAAGATCCGTGAGGTCAACGTCCCGGCCGGGGACCGCGCCGGGCTCTTGCAGGCCGTGGCCGAGGCGAAACGGCGGTGGCAGTTGCCGGCCGAGACGGTGGTGTACAGTTGTTACGAAGCGGGCCGTGACGGGTTCTGGATTGATCGGTGGTTGCGCGCCCAAGGCATCGTCAACTGGGTGGTGGACTCGGCCAGCGTGGAGGTCAATCGCCGCCAGCGGCACGTGAAGACCGATCGGCTGGACGCGCAGAAGTTGGTGCAGATGTTGATGCGTTATCAGCGCCAGGGGGAGCGGACGTTGTGGCGGGTGGTGCGCGTGCCCAGTGAAGCCGAGGAGGACGAGCGGCGGGCGCATCGGGAGCGGCAGCGGTTGTTGGGCGAGCGCACGGCGCATCGGAATCGGCTGCGCAGTTTGCTGGTGTTGCACGGGGTGCGGGTGAAGTCGCTGGCGAAGTTGTCGCTGGGGCAAGTGCGTGACGCTCAGGGTCGGGCGTTACCGGCGGCGCTGGTGGCGGAGTGTGAACGGGAGCAGGCGCGGCTGGGGTTGGTGGAACAGCAGTTGAAGGATCTGGAGCGGATGCAGGCACAGCAATTGGCGCAGCCGCGCAGCGCGGCGGATCGGCAAGCGGCGCGGTTGGTCCGGTTACGGGGCGTGGGGCCGGTCAGCGCGCTGGTGCTGGCCAAAGAGTTCTTTGGGTGGCGCGCCTTGCGTAATCGGCGCCAAGTGGGAGCGCTGGCCGGGCTGACCGGTTGCCCGTACGCCAGCGGCACACTGGCCCGCGATCAGGGCATCAGCAAAGCCGGCAATACGCGGGTGCGGGCGGTGATGATCGAGTTGGCGTGGGCGTGGTTGCGGTTGCAGCCCGCCAGCGAGTTAACCCACTGGTTCTGGCGGCGCTTCGGCCAGGGCAACGCCCGACAGCGGCGGGTGGGAATCGTGGCGGTGGCGCGCAAGCTGTTGGTGGCGCTGTGGCGCTATCTGGAACAAGGAGAAGTCCCGCCGGGAGCCGTGTTGAAACCGGCGTAAGCGACGGGGCCAACGATCGAGGCCATGCCAACAACAAAGATTTCGCGGTGCTCAGGCGACCGTTCGCGTCCCGGGGCGACAACGTACCGATTGTGTAGATGGGTTGGCCTGAACCGCGGTGGGCGAATGCACGCAGTGCGCATGCAGCAGACGGTGATCCCGCACGAAGCGGGACACGGATAGAAGGTGGTGGTCGGCGTGACCGACCCGCAGTCGTCCCGCCGCACACGGCGAAGAAAGAGGAGTCGACAAAAAACGAACAAGGATAGCTTGACCAACCTCATAGAAGGGACGCGCTGCGCCGCGTCCTAATGTGCTCCGCGTCCAAGGCCGGTTCGCTTTGCCGTTGCCAGTCCTCGATGCAGTCGCTATATTGCCGACGCGATTGGATGCGCGGACGTGGCGGAATTGGCAGACGCGCAGCCCTCAGGAGGCTGTGACCGCAAGGTCGTGGAGGTTCAACTCCTCTCGTCCGCACCAACTTGCAAGGCAGTATCTTACAGGCTTTCAGGGTCGAACCCCCCCCTTGTGACAATGCCGGGTGACAAGACTTTGAGGCTTTTTGGAGAGGATCGCCGCACGTCGGCTGTTCTGCGCCGCACGTTGGCCCCGGTGCGGGCCTCACAGGCGCAGCGCGGGGCGTCCTGAGGGACTTACGGGCAGAACGACCCCCACCCCTCCTTTTCTCGCGCGGGATTCGGCTAACGCCACACTAAAGAGCATTCCTGTGGGCTGCGCGGGTGGGAGGAACGATCCAGTCAAGGACTTAAACTAAGAGAGACCCCCACCCGGTAAGACCGATAGTGCTACAAGTCAACACAACAAAAAGCACAACAAAAAGCATCCTTTTCCCTGACATCCCGCTGTGTGGTGGAGCGTTCCCCAAACCACAGCAGCCGTATGCCGCTCAGGATCGCCGCGGTGGGCGTCAGGCTAACGCTGTAAGCTTGCATCGCGGCACCAAGCGTTCCATACTCCTGTCGTCGGGCTTTGTACGCAGAATAGTAACGCCCGAATGTGAAAGGAGACACATGCCAGCGCCTACTGAAGTCCATCACACGAAATTCCAAGTTCACCACGTTGTATACGACCACGACGGTTTCGCTATTGCATGGGGGACATGGGAAGGAAGTCACGGCCCCCGAAGGTGACTTGGCGTGAAAACTGTCATGTGAAGCTAATGCGTAAGCTTGCAGTTGTTTCGCACTTTCGGATTCCAATTGCCAGCCAATTACTCCGACCGTCACTTCCCGCGCCCGCGCTTCCCGACGTGCGCCAGAGGCCCGGCGAACGGGTCGCTTGACGCGGAGCGAGTCGAGCGTATGCTCCCTGCGATGAATCATTTTGGTTACATCGTCTTCTGGTTCGGGACGACGGTGATAGCGTGGGGCGTGTGGCGCTTATGTGATAAGGCTGTCAACGCAGTATCGGCGCACCGCAGGATTCGTAGACGACAAGCACAGTTTAGAAAGTACGTGCAACTCCTACAACTTCTTGCCGAAGGCGCAACGAAATATCAGCGCATCGTGTCCCGATCCCGTCGCCCCGGACAAACGGAAAGACCCCAAAAATTGCCACTCCAATAGGCGACGAGCGCCTTGCCAGCCACTTCTCTATCAATGGAACCCTTAGACTGGAAGAAGGTGCTTGCGGAGATGGAATATCAGGCGAGCAAACCAAAATACGCCCCGAGATTTTACTGGCGTGGGGATCAAGGTCAGGAGGAGCACTTTGTCATGCGCGACTTCTTGACGGCATTGAAAGCCAACGGCGAATTGAATTTCTCCAAGGTGCGACCGTTCCGGCCCGATCCGCCCGATTTTATCGCGGACGCAACGGACGGCACAACAATCGCATTCGAGTTGCGGGAGTTCGTTTCGCAAGAGGCACGCCGACGAACGACAGAGGGGGAGCGGGTGATGGCGCGGTGGAACGACGAACAGTTCTTCCACAGCATTGACAACATTATTCGTGAGAAGGACGAAAAAACTTTCAATGGAGGCCCCTATTCGCGGATCATCCTGCTTGTCCCTACGGACGAGTACAACATCACACCCGATATGGTTGAGCGGGTTTTCTCCGCGAGGCAATTCGACAAGCCACGCAACATCACCGAAGGCTTCCTGATGATGGATGCGGTCATCACGAGACTTCCGCAACCGGGAGTACCTATCGAGCCAGAAGTCTGTCCGATCTTCAAGATGCAGTTTCACTGAGAAGCTGTTGCCGCTACTGAAGAAGTATCCGCCCAACGAAATGGAGTTCTACCCGGTGTCGAGGGAAGTCAATTCGCCAGCCGTTGACAAGGCGAGTAACATTGAGCCGGTGAAGGTGAGCGCGTAATCCGCAATCGTCTCAGTAAACTCCGCCGCGGCCGTATCTGCCTAAACCAGTCTTGATTTGAACGACTCCTTGTGTTAGTATCTTTTCAAGTAGTGATTGTTCTTTTCTATTTTCGTCCAATTTGGGGCGGGTAAAGACTCCTCCAAAGCCGGTTAACAACAACGTTGAATCGGTAACGCATAAACAGGAGGACAATAGAATGATTGTGATCATCTATCAACTGGTGACCGCACTCATCGAGTTGTTCATGGCCATCAAGCTCGTAATAGAGCGATGGTTCAGTTAGGCCGTAAGAGAGTTCTGACTTATTTAATCGCGATTAAAGTCAGGCCCGGAAGACAAGGGATTCAAGTTTTCCGGGTTTTTTATCGGGATGTGCGTCCCGACTGAAGAGCCGAAAACGGCGAAAAGAAAACCCTCTGCATTGGCGGTCACACTGGCGCTCAAGACGGCGCTCCCGTTCTCGCCGCGCTTGACTCCCTAGCAGTCTCTCCGTAAATCTGCCGCGTGAGCTATTCAACGCCACCCAAAGACGCCCGTGCGAATTTTCGATTTCTCCAGACCTCGCGTCGTGTTTCTGGTGGTCAGATTACCCGGACTTGGATGCAGGATCGGGAAGACATACTGAAGTGACAGCGCACAGCGTTGCGCACGTTGGCCTGTAGCTCGCCCAGGTCTTTACCCTGGGTGGTGATGCCGCCGCCGCCATTTGGCGCATCCCAGCTTGCCACCAGCCAGCCGGTTTCCTCGTCGTGCTCAACCTTCAGGGTGATTTGCTTCATGCTGTCATCTGCCACGCACAGTTTACTGGTGTTTGCCCTTGTCAGCAAGCGCAGTCTTGGTACTCTGGAAGTGGCGCTTGAGTGTGCCGCTACCGCACCAACTGGCGGAACCGACATGAAACACTTGAACTTCTCACTGCTCGCGGTGGCCTTGGTCTTGTGTTCGTCGCCGTGCGTCGATGCCCAGCTCCTGAGGCCCATCGATCCGAGCAAGAAAGCTGACGTCGGCAACAAATTGGTCAAGTTTGGCGATGCACAGTTGAACACGGTCGCGCAGCCGACGCTCGATCTGCCCAACGCGGAGTTGTCGAAAGGGAATCTGAAGCTCCAGAACACCGATACCAAGAGCGTGGCGGATCTGGAATCCCTGGAGTTCTCGACGGTCGAAACGCACGTTGTCCCCCAAACCAATTTCACGGGCAAACGAATCGCCACCAAAACCAACGAGGCCAGCGGCAAGAACCTCGACGACAGGCAGAAGAGGGCGCCGATCACCAATCGCCTGATCCGCGCCTTCACGCCGGCCGGCGAGCAAGAGCTGAAAAAACAGCTCAACGAACCGCACTAGCCTCATGGCAACCGGACCTCGGAACCCATGGCCGAAATACCATTCGATTCTGCTAACGAAAATCGTTCTGCAACTCTCGCGGGACGCAGCGGCGCGGTGGGGCCACCGCGCCCTACCCGTTGGATGGGGACGTTGCTCGGGATGGTGATCCCCGCGCTCGTTGCGGCGTTCGTGGCCGGGTGCGCGACGGCGCCGGTGCCGCCTGACTTTCTGCGATCGAAAGACGCCGCTTGGAACCAGTGGATGGACACCGTGGTGGACGTTCATCTCACGGACGTCCGCATTGCGTACCTGCCGTTGACTGATGCGTTTCTCGGGGCGAGCATCGTCATCGCCCGGGCCGATGCTTCGCTGCGCTGGTTGCCGGTCACGCTCCACGCCGAACGGATCAGCCGCCGTCAGGCTTTGTGGCTCATCTCGAAACGGTACGGGCTGAAGCTGACGGTCGAGACCGTGCCGGGGCAGGCGCCGTACATCGGAGTCGCAAGTCACTAGGATTGTTGCAGCGCTCCCTGACAGTTCGCCATGTCGGAACCCATTGTCCAGATTCGTGACCTGACGAAAGTGTATGGTCACGGCGAGATCGAGGTGAAGGCGCTCGACCGCGTGAGCCTCGACATCGCCGCGGGCGAATCCCTGGCGTTGATGGGGCCGAGCGGGTCGGGGAAAAGTACGTTGCTGCACATCATCGCGGGCATTGACCGCCCGACCAGCGGCCTGTGCTTGGTGCAGGGCACAAACGTCGCCGAACTCAGCGAGACCGAGTTGGCCGACTGGCGCAACGCACACGTCGGTTTCGTCTTCCAGACGTTCAACCTGATTCCGGTGCTGACGGCATTCGAAAACGTGGAACTGCCGCTGTTGCTCACCGCGCTGAGCGGGAACGAACGGCGGGCACACGTCGAAGCAGCGCTGGAACTGGTCGGGTTGTCCGACCGGATGAAACATTTGCCGCGGCAGTTGTCGGGCGGCCAGGAACAACGCGTCGCCATCGCCCGCGCCCTGGTCACCGATCCGACGCTGCTGGTCGCGGACGAGCCGACCGGCAACCTAGATGCCCACTCGGCCGCGGACGTGCTGGGATTGCTCAAGCGACTGAACGAGGAGGCGGGCAAGACCGTCATTATCGTCACGCACGATCCGAAGGCCGCCGCTTACGCGCGCCGGGTGGTGCATTTGGAGAAGGGGGAGTTGCTGAACGGCAACGGAGTATAGCTGTCAGCAATCAGCTTTCAGCTGTCAGCAACGACACCAAGCATGCAAGACTTCAAGGAACTTAAAGTGTGGCAGAAGAGCCACCGGCTCACGCTTTACGTCTATCGCGCGACAGCGGCTGTTCCCAAGGAGGAGATCTATTCTCTCACCAGCCAAATGCGCAGGGCTTCAAGTTCCATCGGCGCGAACATTGCCGAGGGTTGTTGCCGGGATGGCGACACGGAGTTTGGCCGGTTTCTTTACATTGCCATGGGCTCAGCCAGCGAATTGGAGAACCATGCTTCGTTGGCTCGTGACCTGGGATTCTTAGGCCCTGAAATTGCCGATCGGCTGTCCGCTGAGATCGCCGAGGTTAAACGGATGCTCTCTTCCCTGATTGGAAAGCTGAAAGCTGACCGCTGATAGCTGAAAGCTGAGCGCCATGACCATCCCCGGCTTCATCCTTCGCAATGCGCTTCGCAACAAACGCCGGCTCGCTCTGACCGTGCTGAGCGTGGCGTTGTCGCTGTTCCTGTTCACGACGCTGCAAACGGCGCTGCGGGAGCTGACGCAGCCGGTCACGACTGAGGACGCGGCCTTGCGGCTGGCCGTGCGGCACAAGGTCTCCCTGGCCAGCGTGCTCCCGGACAAATACCTGTCCCGCATCGAGCGGATGCCGGGCGTCCAGTACGTGATGCGGTTCACGTGGTTCGGCGGCATCTACAAGGACGAACGGAACTTCTTCCCGCAGTTTGCCTGCGACGCCGACAAACTGTTCAAGATTTTCACGGAAGCGCAGATCGACCCGAAGCAACTCGACGATTTCATCAAGGAAAAGACCGCGTGCGTGGTCGGCATCGACACCATGAAGCGGTTCGGCTGGAAGATCGGCGACAAGATCACGCTGCAGGGAACGATTTGGGGCTGCGATCCCGAGTTGACGATCCGCGGCGTGTACTACGGCGGGATCGACAACACGAACCTGTTCTTTCATCACGAGTACTTCGACGAACTGATGGGCAAACTCGGGCTGGTCGGCATGTTCTGGATCAAGGCGGAGAACGCCGCCGTCATTCCCGGGTTGATCGACCGCATCGACACCGCGTTTCGCAACACGGACGCCGAAACCAAGACAGAAACGGAGCGGGCGTTCCAGCTCGGGTTCGTGTCGATGTTTGGCAACATCAAGATGTTGATCGGCTCGATCAGCACGGTCATCGTGTTCACGATGATTCTCGTGACCGCCAGCACGATGAGCATGGCGATTCGCGAGCGGGCGCGCGAGATCGCGGTGCTGAAGGCGCTCGGCTTCGATGGCCGGCAGATCTTCGGATTGATCCTGGCGGAATCATTCGGGCTGGCGATGGCCGGGGGCACCATCGGCTGTTTTGGGGCCTGGGCGATCTTCAGCCGGATGTCGAGCGCCACGCTGAACAAGTTCAGCCAGGGGATGCTCATCACGTTTGAGGTGACGCCGCACATTCTGGCGAGCGGGATGATGATCGCAGTGCTCCTGGGCGTGGTGAGTTGTTTGGTGCCCGCCTACACCAGCCTCAAGGCCACCGTGGTCGACGGCCTGAAGGAGTTGGATTAACCGAATGGGCACAGGGAGTGATGGAAAGATGGAGTGCTGGGAACGACACCCGGACGGTGGCGTGTTCCCCGTTGCTCCATTACTCCATGGCTCCAACACTCCAGTTCTCCAGGGGTTTTTCTGATGGCGGTTCCCCTCAAATACAATCTGCGGAACCTCCGCGTACGCTGGCGCATGACGCTGGCAACGGTGCTCGGAGTGGCGCTGGTGGTCGCCGTGTTCGTCATGGTCATGGCCCTCGACCGCGGGTTGAAGGCGACGTATGTCAGCACGGGCGACGCGCGGAACGTTCTGGTGTTGCGCAAGGGGTCGACCGCCGAATCCAGCAGCCAGATTGGGCGCGAAGACATGCGGCACATCAAGTACCTCGACGAAATCGCCCGCGACGAACACGGTGAGCCGCTGATTTCTCCCGAGATCGTGTTGCTGATCAATATCGAACGCATCGACCACACTGGAGCCGCCAACGTCCTGGTGCGCGGCCTGGGATCGATGGGGCTCGCGTTGCGCCCTCAAATCAAACTCATCGAGGGCCGCCTGTTCGAGCCGTCCCGCCGCGAATGCATCGTCAGCCGCAAGATCGCCGAGCGGTTCGCCAATTGCCGCGTCGGCCAGGTGTTCCACTCGGGCCGCACCGACTGGCACGTCGTCGGCATGTTTGAAGCCGCCAAGACCGCGTACGAATCGGAAATCTGGATGGACGCCGACGAGGCACGCGACGTGTTCAAGCGGAGTTTTTACGGGTCGGCGTTGATTCGCCCCGTCAACGCCGCGGCGGCGGTCGCGTTGAAGACGCGGCTGGAAAACGACCCGAACTTGCAGGTGCGGGTGATTCCGGAGACGGAATATTATCAGGAGCAGACGAAAACCTCGCGGCCGATCCGGTTCTTGGGAGAGTTTCTGGCGGTCATCATGAGCATCGGCGCGGCGTTCTCGGCGATGAACACGATGTACGCGGCGATAGCGTCCCGCACCCGCGAGATCGGCACACTGCGGGTCCTGGGCTACCGCCGACGGGACATCTATCTGTCGTTCATGGTCGAATCAATTCTGCTGGCCGCCCTGGGAGGCGTGCTGGGCTGTCTGTTTTCCCTGCCCCTCAACGGTGTAGCAACCGGCACCTTCAGTTGGACGACGTTTGCCGAGGTCGCATTTGAATTCCGCATCACGCCCGAATTGTTGGCCAAAGGGATGATCTTTGCGGTGGCGATGGGCGTGCTCGGCGGCCTGCTGCCGGCGCGGCTGGCGGCACGCAAACCCGTGCTTGACGCGTTGCGAGCCGTGTGAGGATGATGAACGAAATGAGCGAGACGACGGAGAATTCGCTGTCGAAACTGCAGATTGCACCGGAAAAGAAGGCCCGGGGTACCGCCGGCCCGGTCGTTGTGATTGTGCTGGTCGTCGGCGTGCTGGTCGTCGGGCTGGCGGTATTTGTGTTGACGCGGAGCGCCGACCGCCAGCCGATTGCGACGCACGCTTCGGCGGCCACCGCGGCGATGGCGTCCGTTCCCGCTCCGCCGCCGAAGCCGGGCGAGTCCGTCCTCACCGTGAGCGGGTACGTCGTCCCGCACGAGCGGATCGAGATCAGCCCGAGGTTTCAAGGAACGGTGAAATGGATCGGCGTGAAGAAAGGTGACGACGTGAAGAAGGGCGAGGTGATGGTGTTGTTGGAGGACGACGAGTACCGGGCCCGCGTGATGGAAGGCGAAGGCCGGCTGGCATTGGCCCAAGCGAACCTCACCAACGCCGAGATCAATCTCAAACGCCAGATCGAACTCTCCAAGAACGACGTCGACAGTGCCCGCGCGTTGGACGATGCGCAGCGGGAGCGCGACGCCGCCGTTGCCGAGGTGAAGATTGCCAGCGGACAACTCGCCCTGGCACGGACCTATCTGGGTTGGTGCACGATTCGCGCGCCCATCGACGGCACCATCCTCGAGAAGCTGGTGGACCCGAACGAGTTGGTCGTGCCGCAGAGCTTCGGCGGCACCCGCGGGCCGAGCACCGCGTTGGTTTCGCTCGCGGACTTGAACGACTTGCAGGTCGAGATCGACTTGAATGAAGCCGACACACCGAAAGTGCGCATGAACCAGCGCTGCCAGGTCAGTCCCGAGGCATACCCGAACAAGAAATACGCCGGCTACGTGGCCGAGATTGCGCCGGAAGCGAATCGGTCAAAGGGAACGCTGCAGGTGAAGGTGCAGGTCGAAAAACCCGACAAGTTTCTCACGCCGGAATTGACCGCGAGGGTGGATTTCCTTGCCGATTGACCGTCAACCCGTCGTTTCCAGCGACATCGCGTCCATCGGTTACGAGGAAGCGACTGAGACGCTCGAGATCGAATTCAAAGCGACGGGTGTTTACCGCTATTTCTCCATCCCGAAATCCGTCGCCGAAGAATTCCGCCGCACGCCTTCGCCCGGAAAGTTTTTCCGGCAAAACATCAAGGGCAAGTACGCGTGGGAGAAGATTAATTAGGCATGGAGTAATGGAGTGCTGGGGTACAGGGTGCCAAAGTCGTTACTCCAGTACTTCAGCACCCCAACGCCCCAAAGTCGGTCCGGCTATTTCGCTTTCGCGAACCGCGCGGCGACCTCGTCCCAATTGACGACGTTCCACCACGCGTCGAGGTAATCCTTTCGCTTGTTTTGGTATTTCAGGTAGTACGCGTGTTCCCAAACGTCCACGCCCAAGATGGGCACGTCGCCTTCCATCAACGGGCTGTCCTGGTTCGCCGTCGAGAAAGCCTTGAGCTTCTTGTCCTTGGTCACGACGAGCCACGACCAGCCGCTGCCGAACCGGGTCATGCCGTTGCTGGTGAGCGTTTCCTTGAACTTCGCGAAATCGCCGAACGTGCCCTTGATCGCATCGGCCAATGCACCCTTCGGTTCGCCGCCGCCGCCCTTCTTCATGATGGTCCAGAACAGGCTGTGGTTGTGATGGCCCCCGCCGTTGTTGCGCACCGCGCCGCGAATGTCCTCGGGTACGCTCTTGATGCCGCGCAACAGGTCTTCGAGGCTTTTCTGGTGCAGATCGGCGTGCTTGTCCAGCGCCGCGTTAAGGTTTGTCACGTAGGCGTTGTGGTGCTTCGTATAATGGATCTCCATCGTCCGCGCGTCGATGTGCGGTTCGAGTGCGTCGTATGGGTAAGGCAATTTCGGCAGTTCGTGCGCCATGATGTCTTCCTCCAATTCGTTAGAGTTCTCGCCAACCATCTGGATGTTAGCCCGGGCACGAGATGCTGTCAAATCACGGACGCACCGAATCGAACCGCCTTACAAAATCTTTGTCAAAGTCTGTCGTGCCGATTAAGGTGGAGCTGAGCAGATGAACTGGTTGATCCATCACGGCAAACGCGTCGTCCGCATCACCAGCGGCGTGGTCGTGTTGATCGTGGGGGTCATTCTCGCTATCCCGGGCGTCCCGGGGCCCGGCTTGATCCTCATCTTTGTCGGGCTGAGCATTCTGGCGGTGGATTTCGTCTGGGCCAGGCGGTTGAAGCGCCAACTGAAGGTCCAGGCGGACAAAGTGGTCAGGAAAGTGCGTGGGCAACCCGAAAAGAGCGAGCCGGCTGAGAAACCCTAGCGCGCCGCCTTCTCGTACCAGTGCTCGCAGTACTGCTTGTTGCGAATCTTCTTCTGCAACCCGAACGCGAAACCCAGCAACTTCCCGATCATTACCAACAATGGCGTCTGATCGATTTTGCGTGTGGAGGTGATAATCCAGCCGTTCCGGATGAGGTTGAACTTTTGTCCACGCGGTTTGCCGAGCTTGCGCAGGTCGTAGGCAAGTTGCACGTCTTCGGCGGCGTAGATCGTCTCGTCAAATCCGCCGAAGGACTCGAAGTCCGTTTTGCGGCAGTGCATCATGCCGACGCCAACGCGGCTGAACGTTATATAAAGGCCCCAAACAAAATAGAAGAAGCTGATCTTCAGGTTGCGCCGTGCCGGCTCGATCCACGTTCCCCCGCCGGCGATCTTCGGATCTTCCAAATGGTCGTGGATGAGGACCAACAGATTCTCGGTAACCTGATTGTCGGCGTCGCAAAACGCCAGGTACTTGCCCCGCGCCGCCTTCACACCGGTGTTGCGGGCCTTGCCGATGTTGTTCACCGGCTCGAACACCACGGCCGCGCCGTGTTCGCGGCCGACCCCCGCCGTGCGATCGGTGCTGTTGTTGTCCACAACAATCAACTCGGCGGTCGCACTCCGTTCGCGCTGGTACACGGCGGCCGCCGCTTTCAAAGACTCCAGGGTGCGCCCGAGGTGTTTCTCCTCGTTCCACGCGGGGATGATGACCGAAATGGTGGGCTGGCTCACCGGCAATTATCTGGTGGCACAGGCGTCCCTGCCTGTGTTGGGAATCAGAGATCCACAGGCAGGGACGCCTGTGCCACTCGGATCGAGTTGGCTCATTTGGGGGCCGGCTTCTCCGCTTCGTCGACCAGCATCACAGGAATGCCGTCGCGGATCGGATACCGCAGGCCGCACTGCGGGTTCGTGCAGACGATGTTGTCGCCCTCGAGTTTCACGTCGGCCTTGCATTGCGGGCACGCCAGGATTTCCAGCAGTTCCTTGTCGATCATAACGTCTCCTCCACTACACTGCAGCCGCGGTCGGTGACCGCCGTTTTGCTTCCCGCCGTTGCACGCTCACGCGGCGCGGCCCTGGCGATGGCCGAAGCTTACGCTTCGGCTACAGACGCCAGGCAGCGGAGCGTTTCCTCGTACACTTCTTTCACCGACACGCCGGCCTTCGACGCCGCCTGCTTGCAGGATTCGTATTCGGGCGTACGGGACACGATCCGATCGCCGAGCCGTCCGATCTTTACTTCGATTTCGCCAAACCTGGTGACGACTTTGACAATTTCGCGTGACAATTTCCGCCGTTGCGCCTCGTGCGTGCGCACCCCGAAACTCGTCGTGTGGGTGAGCAACAATTCCGCCAGGCGATCGACGTCGTTGCGCTCACACAACACGGTGAGGAGCGTGCCGGGCCGGTTCTTTTTCATCTGCACCGGCGTCAGGAACGCATCGAGTGCCCCCGCGGCCAGCACCCGCTCCAGCACATCGCCGAACAACTGGGGGTTCATATCGTCGATGTTCGTCTCGATGACGCCGATCGTATCGGTCTCTTCACTCTCTTGTCCGTCGTAGTCCCGCCCAGCGGGACGAAGGCGGATGCTCGCTTCTCCCACCACCGCGCGCAACACGTTGGGCGCCCTTTCCAGGTCGCGGGAACCGGCTCCATAACCGATTTTTTCGACGCTCATCGGCGGCAGCGGGCCGAATGTCGTGCAGAACTCCGCCAACAACGCTGCCCCGGTCGGCGTCACCAGTTCGGCCGGGTCGCTGCCGCCCTGGGTCGGAATACCTCGCAACAACTCCAACGTCGCCGGGACCGGCACGGGGAGCCGTCCGTGGGCCGTGTCGACAAACCCGGACCCGAGCCGCGGCGGCGATGCCTGAATTTCATCTACGCCCAGCGCGTCGACCGCGATGGACGCGCCGACGATGTCGACGATCGAATCGACGGCGCCGACCTCGTGAAAATGGACTTTCTCCAGTGGAATCCCATGGATTTTGGCTTCCGCCTCGCCGACGCGCTTGAAGAGGCTCAGCGCCCGCCGTTTCACGGTGTCCGACAGTCCGCTGTCCTCGATCATCGCCACGATTTCGGTATATCCGCGATGGGAACGCGTAGCGCCGGTTCCGCGGACCGCCGAATGCCTCGGTTCCTCAATCACGTCGAATTTCGTCGCCGAAACGTTCTGTTTCACCACCCGCCGCGTCGAGATCGTGAAGCCCGAGAGCTTGAGTTTCGTGAGTTCTCCCCGCAGTTTGTCCTCCGACACGCCGAGATCCAGCAGCGCGCCGAGGAACATGTCGCCGCTGATACCAGAGAAGCAGTCGAGATAGAGAAGTTTCATCTTGGCCACAGACTTGCTCGGATCTTCACGGACGACGGCAAATCTGTGTTCATCTGTGTGAATCCGTGGCTGAAAGTTGGTTGATCAAACTCGCCGCGTAGCCGGCGCCGAAGCCGTTGTTGATGTTGACGACCGTGACGCCGCTGGCGCAGGAGTTGAGCATGGCCAACAGCGCGGCGATGCCGCCGAAGCTCGCGCCGTAGCCGACGCTGGTGGGGACGGCGATGACGGGTTTGTCCACGAGACCGCCGACCACGCTCGGCAAGGCGCCTTCCATGCCGGCCACGACGATCAGCACGTTCGCGTCGAGCAGTTCTTCGTTGAGCGCCAACAGGCGGTGAAGGCCAGCCACGCCCACGTCGTAAAACCGTTTCACGCGGTTGCCCATGATGTCGGCCGTGACGACGGCCTCCTCGGCAACCGGGATGTCGGTTGTCCCGGCGCACAGCACCGCGATGGTGCCCATGCGTTTCGGCAGCGGCTTGCGAATAACCGTCACCGCTCGTGCCGCCTCGTGGTACTTGGCTTTCGGGAACGCGCGTTTCAGGGCACGAGACGTTTCCTTCGATGCTCGCGTGGCCAGCAGGTTTTCGTTGTGGCGGAGGATCGTTCGCGCAATCTTCACGACCTGCGCGGCCGTCTTGCCCTCGCAATAAATGACCTCGGGAAACCCTTTTCGCAGGGCACGATGTCCGTCTACGCGCGCAAAATCCAGGTCGTGAATCGCCAATGATTTGAGTTGCCGCAACGCGGTGTTCACCGACCGTTTGCCGGCGCGAACGTCGTCAAGCAACCCCGCCAGTTTCGCCTGATTCACGTCCATACGTTAGCAGACCCCGTCAGAAACCGCCAATCCCGTTTGTGGGACCCGAAGCTACGGGTGCGTCTTTGGATTACCACCGGATTGTAGCCGCGAGCCCGCTCGCGGCTACAACATGTCTTCGGCGGGCCCGGCGATGTCTGTGCCTTTGCGGTTCGATTCTCGCTTTCGCCAAACCCCAAACCCGCCCTTTATTTGGCTTGTACCGGCGCGGTTACGCGGCTATCATCCTCGCGTTAAGCGCTGTTTCACCCCTTGAGGCAGGAGAGAGTTGCGGAGCAGCCAATGAAACGCGCTTGTTCCGTCTTGGGATTTGTCGCGGGGATCGTTCTTGGTTCCCGACCCGCCAACGCTCAATTCACGGCCGATTTCCAAACCAACATCATCAGCGGCGTAATCAGCAATTGGACGGGCTACTTCTATTACGTTGGCAACGGCACGGCCTTTGACCAGCTTCAACTGATCAACGGGGGCGTCTTGAACGTACCATCGAGCGCAAACAGCTATATTGGCTGGGGTTCGGCTGACAACAACAGCGTATTGGTCGACGGCACCGGCTCGGTTTGGAGCAATGGCGGGGTCTTGTTCATCGGTTATTTTGGCGGATCGGGCAATAGTTTGGTGGTCAAGGATGGCGGCCAAGTCGTTTGCCAGGTTGGCATCGTAAACTTGACCCCTGGTGGTAACTTCGGTAGCAACAACTCAGTGCTGGTCAGCGGCGATGGCTCGGTCTGGAGCTGCTCCAGCAGCCTAGGGGTCGGCAGTTCTGGGGTTGGCCATAGCCTAGTGATCAGCAATGGGGGCAAGGCATTCGACAGCAATGGCTATATTGGGTCCTCTGGAGACTCGAATATTGCATTGGTCACGGGCAGCGGTTCGATCTGGAGCAACTCTGCGCTGGTTATCGGCAGCTCGGGTGGTGGCAACAGCTTGGAGATCAAGGATGGCGCCCAAGTGATCAACGACATGTGCCGCGTAGGTGTTTACTCCAACAGCAACAGCGTCCGTGTTGCAAGCGGCGGCGCTTGGCAGAACAATGTCTTGTCCGTCGGCTACCAAGGGTCGGCCAACTCACTCGTCGTCTCCAGTGGGATGGTTCTTGCCGCAAATCTCACCATTGGGTTCGCCTCGACAACCTGCGACAACCTGGTTCAACTCGACAGCGGCAGCATCGTCGTCACCAACGCGACGGGCGATGCGGTGTTCGAGGTGCGGAACGGCAAACTGATCCTCAACGGCGGCACGCTGCAAGTCGACCGGTTCGTCATGACCAACGACTGCGCCCAGTTCGTTCGCACCGGCGGGACATTCCTCTACGGCAGTGCGGTGCTCGACCCGACCCGCGACGACGACGGCGATGGGATGCCGAATGGTTGGGAGCAGTCCTACGGTCTCGACCCGCTCAATGCTGATGCCGACTCGGACGCTGATGGCGACGGACAAAGCAACCTCGCGGAGTTTCTCGCCGGCACCGACCCCACCAACAGCGCGTCGGTGTTTCGGATCACCGAAATCTGGCCCGACGACGACGACATGTTCCTGACATGGACGGCTGTGGGCGGGAAGCGGTACGTGTTGCAGACGACCACCGGGTTCACCGGCAGCTTATCGAATGATTTTGTTGATCTGAATCCGGCGATTGTTGTGCCGGGCACAGGTGAGACTGAAGTAAGCGCGCTCTATTTGGGCGGGGCCACCAACGCACCGGCCGGCTTCTATCGGGTCCGCTTGGTGCCGTAGACTGTCGCTTGTAGCCGCGAGCCTGCTCGCTGTGTTTGCGATGATGTCTGGCTTCCCGCGAGCAGGGGCTCGCGGCTACAACAAATCTTCCGCAAGGTTGGTGTTCTCTGTGCCTCTGTGGTTCAATTCTCACCTTCGTCAAACGCCGAACCACACCTTATTTGGCTTGTATTGGTGTGGTTGCGCGGCTAGGCACGAGTCAGGCGCGGAGCTTTCTGCGCCTTTGTGCCTCTTTGCGGCCGAATCCTCTAGCTGTTCACAGTTTCTTGGCGGGTGGGGAGCGGAGGGCGCCGGCGCGTGCCGCCATCGCCTTGGCTTCGTCGGCCCGGCCCAGCGCCCGTAGGGTCGCGGCATAGCTGTCGAGGATGGGAACGAGCTGCGGACTGTTCGGGCCGACCGTGGCCTCTTGGATGGCGAGCAACCGCTTGAGCAGCGGTTCGGCGTCGGCGTGACGGCCCTCAAGGGAGTACAACGCCGCCAGGTTTCGCAGATCGGTTGCCACCACGGAGTGTTTGGGACCGAGCGTCGTCTCGTCGATGAGCAGCGCGCGTTTGTAGAGCGGTTCCGCCTGTGCGTACTTGTCTTGGACGCGGTAGACCTCGGCGAGATGCATGAGGCTGGCGGCGACCGTGAGGCTGTTTTCCCCGTAGATCTTCTCGTCGAGCGCCAGCGCCTGCTCCATCGGCAACTCGGCGGCCGCGTATTTGCCTCCAAGGTACCGCGCCATTCCCAAACTGCTGAGGTCTTTGGACAACTGCTGGTCGCGCGACTCGCGGCTCTTTTCGGTGGACGAGAGCAGTTGGGCATAGAGGGTTTCTGCCTTCCCATACGCGCCCAGCGACATCTCCACGGAGCCGAGCTCGCGCAACGTTGCCGTGAGACTCGGGTGATCGGCGCGAACCTGTTTTTGCCAGATCGTGAGCGCCCGCGCGAGCAGGGGCTCCGCCTTGGCCGGCTCGTCTCGCGCGGCGTACAACGCCCCCAGATTGCTGAGCACGGTCGCGATCGCCCGGGCGTTTTGGTCGGGCGCCTTCTCCCAAATCGTCAGGGCGCGTTTGTAAAGCGGCTCGGCTTCCGCGAGCTTGCCCTGGGCGCGACAGGCCTCGGCCAGGTTGTTCAAATCCGTCGCGACGCCGGGATGGTTCGGACCGAGCGCTTTCTCGTCGATGGCGAGGGCTTGGCGGTACAACTGCTCCGCGTCGGCGTGACGCCCCATGGTGTCGTGGAGCAGGGCGAGGTTGTTGAGGTCGACGGCCACGTCGGGGTGATTGTCGCCGAGCATTTTTTGGTCGATGGCCAGCGCCCGTTTGAGAAGGGTCTCGGCCTCGGTGTAATTGCCCTGCGCCCGCTGGTATTCCGCGAGATTGCTCAGGGCGGTGGCGACCTGCGGGTCGGTTTCGCCGAAGGCGTTCTCGGCCAGCTTGAGTGCGTCCTGCGCCAGGCGGACTGCCTCGGCGTATTGGGCTTGCCGGTAGAACTCGGCCGCCTGCGCGTTGAGTTTCTTGAAGGCGGCTTCCTGGGCGTGGCCGGCCACGGCGAGACACAGCGCCAGGCAGATTGCGACTCCGGGTTGCCACCGCCAATTCATCACGGGCATGGCCGCCATGCTAGCAGATGAAGTGTCGACACCGCAACTGCGTTCACCTGGCCAGCGCCGCCAACGCCTTGGCCAGCGGCAGGTCGGTCTTGAGCACGGCGTTCTTGTCGTTCTTCCAGTTGAAGGTGGCGAAACCGATGTGGGCCAGCAAGCGCTCGGTGTCGCGCGGCACCGCAACAACGATATCGGGCGTTACCCCGATGCCGTGCATGATCTGATTCGACGGGCGCCGGTAGTACGCCGTCGGCACCGACAGCACGCACCCGTCGCTCAGGGTGACCGACGTGGTGAGGAGGCCGCGCCCGAAGGTCTTGCTGCCGATGAGTTGCGCGCGTTTGTGGTCCTGGAGGGCGGCGGCAACCATCTCGGCTTCGGCGGCCGTACCGCCGTTGACGAGCAGCACCAGCGGCGCCGTGAACTTCTCGCCCTGGTCGCTCACGAAACTCGTGCGTTGGCTCGGGTCGGCATAATCCAAAGCGACGATCGGCGCGCCCGCCGGCAGGAACATTGATGCGGCAACCTGCGCGGCCTCGAACTTGCCACCGGCATTGTCGCGCAGGTCGAGAATCACACCCGGTGCGCGCTCTTCTTTGGCCCGCGCCATCGCGGTATGAAGGGCTTCGACCGCGGCGTGCGTGAATTCGGGGACGCGACAGTACGCGATGCGCCCGCTGAGAAACTTCAGCACGACGCCGGCAGGAGTCTTGCGCGCCGCCCGCTGCAAGCGCACGTCGCGGGTGGCGCGCGTCGTCGGGTCGAGCACGCGCAGTGTCACCGGGGAATTCGCCGGTCCGCGGAGAAGCTGCTGTACCTCGACGCGGCGCGCGTGAAGCATGGATTTGCCGTCGACGGCCATCAGTTGTTCGCCGGCGAGCAGGCCGGCTTCTTGGGCGGGGCTGTCGTCGCGCGGCGCGATGATGACCGGGTAGTCGTCGCCGATGGCGCAGTCGATTCCCACGTCCGCACCCGCAGCGGCGTTGGTGGAGGCGACTTCCTCGGGCGACAGCAGGTCGGCCTCAGGATCGACCGAGCGGACAAACGCGCGGAGCGCAACCGTGGTGTTCGGTCCCGGGCGGATGCGGGACGGCTGGATGTAGTACTTTTGCAGCGCGTCGAGCAACTCCGTGAAGCGGGACAGCGATGCGAACGTCGAGGAGTTGTCGGGAGTGAGGACGCGCGGCGGACCCGAGTCGGAACCCGGCTGGTCGGACGCGGGCGCGGCGACCGCGCGCAACGGGACCAGACAGGAAAGCACGAGGGCACACCAACGGACGCGACGACGGCCGCCGGGGTCGGCGGTTGCCGTTGCCGGGGGACGTCGTCGTCGCTTCATCCGTGTCGGTCCGTGGCTGGGGACGTCGTGGCTTTAGGCCAAGTCCTGGCCGCTGATGGCGTCGGCAATCTTGAACTGTTCGAAGTGGAACGATGGATCGGCGCGGAAACTGAGTTTCCCGCTGAGTTTCTTTTCCAGTTCGATCAGCAACGCTTCATCCTCGGTGCGCAGGCGGCTGAGCACCTCGGGGTGAACGAAGATGCGGAGTTGCGGCGTCTCGTGTTTGCCCTGCTCGCGCAATTTGCGGAGGATCTCGGCGATCTTGCGCTGGATCTCGACCGACATGGACAGGGCGCTCTTGACCATGCCTTTGCCCTTGCAGTACGGGCAATCCTCGTAGACGGCGCTGGCCATGCTTTCGCTGTGGCGTTGGCGGGTCATTTCGATGAGACCCAGTTGCGAGATATTCAGGATCCGGGTCTTGGCCTTGTCGCGGCGGACGCCCTCGCGCATGCGCTGCGTGACTTTTTGCTGGTCGCTGCGGTGGCGCATGTCGATGAAGTCGATGACGATCAGTCCGCCAATGTTGCGCAGGCGAAGCTGGCGGCAGATTTCGTCCGCCGCTTCGAGATTGGTTTGCAGAATCGTCGTGTCGAGGTCCTTCTGCGATTTGTGACGGCCGGTGTTGATGTCGATGGCCACGAGCGCTTCGGTTTCATCAATGCAGATGTAGCCCCCGGACTTCAGCCAGACCTGGCGACGAAACGCGTTCTCGATTTGTTTTTCGACGTTGAACCGGCTGAAGATCGGCGTCGGCTCGGTATAGAGCCGGACCTTGCCCCGCGACCGGCGGCTGATCTGGCCGATCATGTTGCGGATGCGTTCATAAGCGGCTTCGTGGTCGACGACGATGCGGTCGACTTCCTCGGTGAGAAAATCCCGCACGGTGCGTTCGACGAGGTCGGGTTCCTGGAACACGCAGCACGGCGCCGGCTGGGTCTTGATCTTCTGCTCGACCTGTTTCCACGTTTGCAGCAGCAGTTCGAGGTCGCGAATGAAGTAGCGTTTCTTCTGGTTCTCGCCCACGGTGCGCACGATGACGCCCATCCCCTCGGGGATGCGGAGCCGTTGGAGGATTTTCTTGAGCCGCTGGCGCTCGCGGTCGTCCTCGATCTTGCGCGAGATGCCGCGCTGCGGATTGAATGGCATCAGCACGAGGTAGCGGCCCGGGATGCTGATGTTGGTGGTGACGCGCGGGCCCTTGGTGCCGATGGGGCCCTTGACGACCTGCACGATGACTTCGGACCCCGCCGGATAGAGCTGCGGTATGTCTTTCTGCGAGATCTTCGGTTTCTGTTTGGCGCGTTCGCCCTCGGGTGTTTCGAGCAGATCGACGCGCTGATCGAGTTGCTCGGGAATGATGTCCCAGTAATGCAGGAACGCGTTCTTCTCGAAGCCGATGTCGACGAACGCCGCTTTCAGCCCCGGTTCGAGGTTCCGGATGCGGCCCTTGAACACACTGGCGACGATCTGCTTTTCGGTCGTGCGCTCGATGCTGAATTCTTCGAGCTGGCCGTCTTCGAGGACCGCGACGCGGTTCTCCAGCGCCTCGGCGTTGACGATGATTTCTTTGGCGAACTTCTTCCGGCGCCGGCCCGTCAGCAGTTCCTCGCCCTTTTTCAGTATTTGTTTGATCGCGTCCACTTAATAGATCCTCCTGTGAATCCAGACGTTTTGTAGCAGCCCGAGGGCCGTCATGCTGGCCAGCACGAACGAGCCTCCATAGCTGAGTAATGGAAGGGGCAACCCGGTGATCGGCATCAGGCCGATCGTCATGCCCACGTTGATGAAGACATGGAAAAACAGCATGACCACGACTCCCGTGGCCAACAGCATTCCCAACCGGTCGCGCGCATTCGCGGCGATCCGTAGCCCGGAAAACAAAATCACGGCGTACAACCCGACCACCGCGAGGCTGCCAAGGTACCCTTTCTCTTCGGCAATCACGCTGAAGAGAAAATCGTTCGGCGCCACCGTGCGCGGCAAGTAACCCAACAAATTCTGCGTACCCTGCAAGTACCCTTTGCCTGTCAGCCCACCCGAGCCGACGGCGATGAGCGATTGGTTCAGGTTCCATCCGTCGCCGAGCGGGTCGCGGTTCGGATTCAGAAACACGGTCAATCGATCCTTTTGGTAGTCCTTCAGATGCAACCACACGAGCGGTGCCAGCGTGAGCCCCAGTACCGTGACCAGCGCCAGATGTTTGATTCTCACGCCCGCCACCAGCAGCAATCCGAAACAAATCGGCAACAGCACCATCGCCGATCCCAGGTCCGGTTCCAGCATGATCAATACGAGCGGCAGCCCCGTCATTCCCAGGGCCAGCAGCACGGTGCTCAGCCGTCGCCGCGATTCCAGCGCGCGGTGGAACAGGTAGTAGGAAATCGCCATCAGCGTGGCGAGCTTCGCAATTTCTGCCGGCTGGATCCCGAGGCTGCCCAGCCCCAGCCACCGTCGGGCCCCGTACACCTTCGTGCCCGACACCAGGACCAGCGCCAACAGCCCCACCGCGATCGCATACCAGACGGTCGCCCACTGACAGATCAGCCGATAATCCACCAGCGCCGTTGCCAGGTACACGAGCAGTCCGACGCCGAACCATACCATTTGCATCCGGTAGAAGTTGGGCATCGGTTCTCCCGGCCCCCGGTACGAGGCGCTGTAGATGAAGAACACGCTGCCGACCGCCAGCGCCACCATGGCGCCAAACAGCACCCAATCCATCCGCTTCAGCAATTTGATGTAGTAGTTCACACGTTGTAGCCGCGAGCCTGCTCGCGGAGTGCTGGAGTGCTGGAGTACTGGAGTACTGGGTCTCTGCACCAGGTCCCGCTGCTGTTGCAGCACTCCATCGCTCCGTCACTCCAATACTCCGTTCCGTTAGTCTCCATATGCCGCTCCTGCTGCCGTCGTTCCTTCCGCGGCTTTCCCAAACACACCGGCAAACACCCGGGCCGCCACCGGCGCAGCGTTGTGTCCACCGCTGTCGGCGTCCTCGATCAACACCGACAACGCCACCTGCGGTTGGTCGAACGGCGCGAACCCCATGAACCACGCGCGTTTGAATCGGCCCTGCGCGGTGTCGTACTCCGCCGTCCCGGTCTTGCCCGCGACGCGCAATCCTTTCACGGCCGCGTGGTGCGCGGTGCCGTCCGCATCCTGCACGGCACCGAGCATCGCGCGCCGGACGATTTCCAGTTGCTCGGGCGTCGCGCTCAAGTGGCCACGGGCCTCCGGCGTGCCCTCGTGCACGACCTGGCCGTCAGCGGTTTGGATTCGCTTCACGACGTACGGCTTCAGGCATGTACCGCCGTTTGCGAACGTCGCCGCGACACACGCCATCTGCAGCGGCGTCATCAGTAGATAGCTCTGCCCGATCGACAACTGCGCCGTGTCGCCCTCCCACCACCGTTCCCCGCGTTGCATCCGTTTCCACGCCGGGCTGGGCACAAACCCGACCTGCTCGCGTCCCACGTCGAAACCCGTGGGCTGACCGAGACCAAATTCGGCGGCCGTCTTGTCGATCGCCGCGACGCCCGTTTTCATGCCTTCGGTGTAAAACCACACGTCGCACGATTCCTTGATCGCCAGGTAGGCATCGACGCGGCCGTGGCCTTCGTGATTCCAACAATTGAACGGGCGACGCCAGTTGCCAATCTGCATCGATCCCGTACACACGACCGTGTCCTGGGGCGAGATGGCACCCGATTCCAACCCGGCGAGCAGGGTGATGGTTTTGAACGTCGAGCCGGGCGCGTAGCGCGCGCCGATCGCCCGGTTGAGCATCGGGCTCGACGGATTGTTCAGCACGGCCTGGATCGTGGCAACGGGCGTGCCGGGGTTGAAGATGTTGGGATCGAAACTCGGCAGCGACGCCATCGCCAGGACCTCGCCCGTGCGCGCGTCGAGCAACACCGCCGCTCCGCGCAACTCTTTGCCCGCAGCGATCGGCGCGCGCGCCAGGGCGTCCTCCACAATGCGCTGCAGGCGCGCGTCGATGGTCAGCGTGACCCGCCCGCCGAGTTCGGCTTGTTTCTCGCCGAGATCGTCGGCGATCTGCCCCGCGGGGTTGACGCGAATGGTGCGGCCGCCGGGCGAACCCCGCAGATACTCGTCGCAGGCCTTCTCGACCCCCTGTTTCCCGATGCTGTCGGGCTGATAATAATAGAATTTCTCCAACGCCTCCTCATCGTCGTCCGGCTGGGCTTTGCCGACGTAGCCGAGCACATGCGCCGCGAGCGAACCGAGGGGATATTGACGCACCGGCATCACGATTAGATCGGCCCCGGGCAGCATGCTGGCGCGTTCGGCAAACGCCGCGACCGTTTCCGGACGCAGATCGCGCCAGACCGGCAGCGGAAGCGGACGCCGCCGCTGGTAATGAATCCGCACGTCGCGGTCGGCCAACGTCAACGGCATGCCCAACGCGGCGCTGAGCGCGCCCAGATTCGCCTGGGCGACGCGGACCACGTCCGTTTTCTTGGACAGCCGACCGAGTTGGTCGAGGTAGATGGCGACGTCGTAGCTCGGGCGATTGTTCGCAAGCACGACGCCGTTGCGGTCGACGATTTCACCACGCGCGGCGGGGATGCGGATCCGGCGCAACGATTGCGCCTCTTGTTTGTTGTCGTAATGCTCGCCGTGCATCACCTGGACGCGCCACAACGCCGCCAACAGGATGAACAGCCCGACGGCGACGATGGTCCCGATCGCCCGCAGGCGCGGATTGTTCTCGCGGAATGGAGCGCTGATGATCATGCGTGCCCCCAGACCATTCGCACGTAATCCACTGCAAAAAACAGCAGAACCGTGATCGCACCGCTCAATGACGCCACCAGGACCAGCTTGAAAACGGCGCCAATCGAGACGCCGACGGCAATGGTGGCGGCCAGGGCCATGGCGGCCGACGCCAACGCGCCCGCACCCATCTGCACCAGGGGCAGATCACGGTCCAGGGCGTCGCGCATCCCGGTGATGAGCAGGGCGACCGTTCCGTAAGCCAGCACCGAAATCCCAAACGGTGCAGCCGACAGTGCGTCCTGCGTCAGGCCCGCCACCAGTGCGAACAGGACGGCCCGATGACGGGGTATCGTCAGCGTCGCGTAGGCTACCAAGGCGGGCAGGAATTCCAACCGGATCCCGCCGAGCCACCAGAACGTCGGCAGCCGGGCCTGCAACGCCCCCGCGACCAGGATTCCAGTAATGGCGATGAGGGTGCTCATTCTTCTTTGGTTGTCATGCTGAGCGAAGCGAAGCATCTCTCGTTTGCGGGAGATCCTTCGCCCGTCCCGAAAATTTTCGGGGCAGGCTCAGCATGACAGGTTTGGATATTCACCTTCATTCCTGGCCCAGAATCACCAACACTTCTTCCAACCGCCGGAAATCCACGGCGGGTTTGAGTTCGACGTCCTGATACATGCCGGTTTGCCTGTTGAGTTGGGCGCGCGTGACGGTTCCGACGGGGATCCCCTTCGGGAACACGCCGCCGAGGCCCGACGTGACGACGAATTCGCCCGGCTTGATCTTCGCGTCGCGGTTCACATAGGTCATCACGCAGCGCGGGGAGAACGTGAACGCGCCCTCGGCACCCGAGGCCACACCGGGTTCGCGCGAATCCTGCAGGAGTGCACTGACCTTGCAGTTGGGGTCGACGAGCAAGAGCACGCGGCTTTCGCCACGGCTGACGCGGATCGTCTTCCCGATGAGACCGTCGGCGTTGAGCACCGCCATGTTCTCGCGGATCCCGTCGTTGCTGCCGCGGTCGATCTGGATGCTTTTCCACCAGTTGGACGCGTCGCGGCCGATGACGCGCGCGCTGAGCGTGCGGAACCCGGTGTGCTCCTTCAACCCGAGCAACTGGTGGAGCCGCAGGTTTTCGCGGCCGGCTTCGCCGAGCGCCTGGGCCTGCCGTTGCAGCACCTGATTCTCCCGGCGGAGTTCCTCGTTTTGCCGGGCCAGTTGACGGCGCGAGTGGACGAGGGGGAAATAGTCCCCCAGCTTTACGAACGGCGTGCCCAATTGAACGAACACCATGCGCAGTTTACCTGAGAATGCCGTTGGTTGGCCGAGAAACACGATCCAGCCCACCACCAGCAATCCAATCATGACCCAGTTTTTTCGATTCAAACAATTCCTGAACTGTAGTCGCAGACTTTAGTCTGCGCGCAGGCTAAAGCCTGCGGCTACATTCAATGTTTCGGCGGGTGGAGCAGGCGAGGCGCGTCCCGAAATCCTTCGGGGTGAACTTACGATGAATTCTTGGCGAGCTTCTCGAGGTAGCCGAGTTCCTGGAGCACGACGCCCGTGCCCATCGCCACCGCGCTGAGCGGATCGTCGGCGATGTGAACGGGCAACCCCGTTTCCTCGGCGAGAAGCTTGTCGATGCCCCGAATCAGCGCGCCGCCGCCCGCCAGCATCACGCCGCGGTCGACAAGGTCGGCTGCCAGTTCGGGCGGACAGCGCTCCAGCGTCACGCGGACGTTCTCGACGATGGTCGAGATCGGCTCCTGCAACGCTTCGCGCACTTCCTCGGAGGTAATCGTCAAGGTCTTCGGCAGGCCCGCCACCAGGTCGCGTCCTTTGACTTCCATGGTCAATTCCTGTTCGAGTGGGTAGGCCGAACCGATCTTGATCTTGATGTCCTCCGCCATGCGTTCGCCAATCATTAAATTGTAAGCGCGCTTCATGTACTGGATGATGGCTTCATCCAGTTCGTCTCCTGCTACACGCACGCTGCGGCTCAACACGACGCCCGCCAGGCTGATCAGGGCCACTTCCGTCGTGCCACCGCCGATATCCACAATCATATTGCCCGCCGGTTCCTGCACGGGCAACCCCACCCCGATGGCGGCCGCCATCGGTTCTTCGATCAGATAAACGTCTCGCGCCCCCGCATGGGTGGCGCTGTCTTTGACGGCCCGCTTTTCCACCTCGGTGATCCCGCTCGGCACCGCGACGATGACGCGCGGTTTGATGCCGTAACGGCGGTTGTGCACCTTGCTGATGAAATAGCGCAACATCGCCTCGGTCACTTCAAAATCGGCGATGACACCGTCCTTCATCGGGCGAATGGCCTGGATGGTGCCCGGCGTGCGGCCCAACATCCGTTTCGCCTCTTCTCCCACGGCCAACACGTGGCTCGTTCCCGTCTGGATCGCCACCACGCTCGGCTCTCGCAAAACAATACCGCGATCACGCACGTAGACCAGCGTGTTCGCGGTTCCCAAATCGATACCGATATCGGTCGAGAAATAGTTTAAAAACTTGCCAAACATCTAAATTGTCCCCGAAAACTTTCGGGGTCGCTTGTGTTTTCTTCCCCCGCGCCTCCGCGGCGACGAAACCGCTCCGGCGGCGCAGGCGCGTCCTCCCAGCGCCGTCCCCAACGTGAAAATGATTCTCGTGCGCGCCTCCTCCGACCGCAATCACGGCCCGAAGTCCTTCCGGCCAAGCCTCGAAGTCATTCAGGTCGCGCCACTTTTACCGCCCCCCGTGCGCCCCGTCAAGCAGGGAAGTTGAGAGAGAAAGGCCATTGCCTAAACCGCGAATGAACGCGGATGAACGCGAATCGGCTTGAAATTGTAGGGTAAGCGCCCGGGTGCCGCTTTTGTTGTAGCCGCGCTCCGAAAGCTTTCGGAGCGCGGGCCGGTTCGTCACGACTGACGCCACCTGCTTCCCCATCACAGCGAGCGCAATAGGTGATCCCGGCTCACATTCTTGTGGTTGGCGACCGCCTTGAGAATTGCGTTCAATGTGCCCACACGCAAACTTTTGTGGGACGGTACGGCAATGCGATGGTGCGAGGGCGTATCGGTTTCCAACACGACATGACTGCCTTCTTGATGGATTTTCGTGTAAGCCCAATTCCGACAGAGCACCTTTACCAACTCTTCCCCGCTGAGATCACGCGGGACTTTCATTCCGTGGCCAGAACTTCGTCGCGAACGAGATGCAGACGAATCGAGTTCGGCTTGGCGCGATCGAAGAAATAGGCGTCGACGGCTTCCCTGACGTTGTGGCGCAGTTCATCCCATTGATCGGCCTGGGTCACAATATCCTCGGATAAGCATTGCGCCACGAAACCGCCGTCGGCCTCTTGAGTCACGTCGAACACGATCTCGTTCATGCGAGCAGTATAGTGGGCCGGCGCGATTGATTCAATGCAAACCGCAGGGAAGAAGGGATGTCTTCAACCGCGAGTGAACGCGAATCTACGCGAATCATCCAAGAATTGTAGGGTAAGCGCCCCGCTTGCCGCTCCTGTGTTGTAGCCGCGCTTGTGTCAAGCGCGGGATGTTGCGATTGCCTCACGCCGACGGTTTACCCCGAATCATTTTCTAGGCTGACCGCTGAAAGCTGATTGCTAACCATCACCAAGGTTCCGTCCGACTTTAATCCAAAACCTGACAGACCACCACAGCGCTAGGAAGCACAAGTAATTCACTGTCGTCATGAGGATGGCCATAGCGACGCCAAATGCGAATTCGGGATGTGCGCCACCGAGCTTCTCTGCAATGTTGGCTGCGATGTCGAAGTACCACATGCGGACGCACAAAATCTTGTATGCCAGGTTGGATGCGAACGGGCCTTTACCCCGCAACAAGTGAGCGCTGGCAAAGACACCCCACGTTATCCCGAACGTGACGAGCAAGCCGATGAGATGCCTGACAACCGCCATGCGGCGAATGCGGATGAACTGTTTCGCGAAATTCATTGTTTAATTCCCGTGCTGACCGTTCTCAACTTGTGCTGACGGCTGACCGCTGAAAGCTTGCTCTAAATCGTAAATCTGCCGAATAGTGTTACTAGCGCAAACTTAGCTTGCTAAGGGCAAAATCTGTGCGCAGTTGCCGACGCGTCAACCGTATGTGCAGGCACTCGCGACAACGGTTGGGACAAGGTCAAGCTCGGCATGACCACCGTCGAAGAAGTCGCCCGCGCTACCCAGGAAGACGAAGCCCTGATCGCCGTCTGAGCCCGGCAGCTTACGTTTACCGACTAGGAATCAATCTAGCGATTCCTGACTTGCCAGGTTTGACTTTGTACAGCAAAGATTTCTCGCCTGTGAAGGTGTCGTCGCCCACGACGACAACCACCGGGAATTCTACTGGAACACCAAGCGGTGACACGTCGGTGTCCACCAGCCCGTACTCAGCCCACAAAGTCTGCCAATCGCCGCGTCGCAACTTGGCTGTCAGCGTCCATGTGCCCGTTTTCTTCTTGTAGGTCAGTCGACAGGTTCCCTGATACGCGACGCCACGTCCTTTCCTATTCAGGGTGAACGAGACTTGCGCGTCGCCGAGATCGAGCGTCATCGTCTCGCCAGACGGGTTGAAGCTTGCGCCGAGATCGAGCATCCCCTTGAGACTACAACTGTCAGCGTTTGCTTTCGCGAAGTTCAGCTTGGCCTGCAACTGGGTGATCAGCACGGAGCCGGTTTGTGAAGCGGGCAAGGTCGCGTAAGTATAATCGTCGAAATACCACAATCCCGAGATCTGCCACCATAGCCGCACGTAAAGCACGTTTCCGTCCTGCGGCAGACCATCGACCGTCGCGGAAAGGTTTAGTCCTTGATCCTGACCGTAAATGTCATTCGTGCCGAAAGCTCTCCCGACGTACAGGAAATAATCGCTCACGCCACCACCATTGCTCCACTGGAACGTCGCGGACGATGAAGTTAGAGTCGAACCCGGCGTCGGACTCGTGATGGTTGGTGTGGATGTTGGAATGTAGGTGCCCGATGCCGTAGTGGTTGAGCCGTTAGTGATGCTTACCATGAGATTGCCTGGTGTCGTGTAACCGCCAATCGGCTTGAACGCCACGGAGTAGTCGCCCGCGCTCAGATCGGAAACCGCTATGCCGCTGTCCTGCCACGCGCCACTATCCACTTGCCATTGCGCCCCGGCATTGACCGCGCTGGCCGGATTGATGATCACTTGAAGTGAACCGGAGGTCGTTAAGAGCGTGTATGTCCCCGTGGTCGTCGTAGTCGAACCGTTGGAAATGCTCACGACTTGACTGGCTGGTGTGTTCCACCCACTCACGGTCTTGAATGCCACTGGATGACTGCCAACAGCCAAGCCGGGGACAGTTGCGCCGCTGTCTTGCCAGGTCCCGCCGTCGACCTGCCATTGCGCCCCCGCGAGTACTGCGTCAGATGGGCTGATCGTTACCTGCAACGAGCCGGACGGCGGCGTATAGATTACGCTAATCGCGGCAATAAACGAATAATTGCCAGCCCCATCCTTGCTGCGAGCTTGAATCAGGTTCGAACCTGAGGCGAGTGATACCAGGCTGCTCCAACTTGTCGTGCCACTGGCGGTCTGCCAGCCGGCGCTGTTGACCTGTAGTTCCACCAACGCTACGCCCGTGCTTGGGCTGCCCTGATCGCTCGCCGTGCCACTAACTGTGATCGTCGACGTGGTGAAGCTCTGCCCGCTGGTTGGACTGTTGATCGCCACAGCCGGAGGAGTTGTATCCGCTGTTGAAATGTTCACGGTCAAAGTTACAACCGACGAAGTCTTGGAGTTGCCAGCAGCGTCATAGGCGCGCACCGTCCAGTTGTGGCTACCGTTGTCGTCGCTGCTGATAGCCCACGAGTAACCGTAGGGAGAACTTGTGTCCGAACTCTTCAGTGTCGTCCCATCATAAAAGTCAACCCGTGTCACCCCGACATCGTCGGAAGCCGCGGCGTTAATCGTCACGGTCTGCGCGCTCGTGTAGGTTGTGCCACTGGCCGGACTGCTAATTGTAACCGTCGGCGGCGTGATGTCCGGGGGACTGTAGGTCACGCTGATCTGCTGCTGGCTGGAGTTGTTGAACGTGTCCTTGGCGGCCACGGTAATTGTGTTCACGCCGGGACTGAGTGTGATCGTTGCATTCCAATTGGCCGTACCGGCTCCGCTGGCCGTGCCGCCGTTGGCGCTGACGCCGTTCACCGTCACGGACGAAACGCCGTTATTGCCGCGCCCACTGTCGCTGGCCGTGCCGCTCACCGGCAGGCTGGCGCTGGTCACGGTGGCGTTATTGGCGGGCGAAACGATTGTAATCGCTGGCCCTTGCGTGTCTGGTGGATTATAGGTTACGCTCACCGAAGCAATGGTGGAATAGTTGCCCACCCCATCCCGACCGCGGACATAGATCGTGTTGACCCCTGAACTCAGCGACACCGATGCACTCCAACTGGTCGTGCCGCTGGCTGTTTGCCACGTGCCGCCGGTTCCGTTCACTTGCACTTGAACCAGACTCACGCCGGTGCTCGGACTGCCGGAATCGCTGGCCGTGCCACTGATTGTGATGGGCGTCGCGGTGAACGTCTGTCCGCTGGTCGGAGTGCTGATTGATACAGTTGGCGGAGTCGTATCCGTCGGCGAGCTGATGGCAAAATTCCCATCACTTACGTCTGACACAGTTCCCCCATTATAGCCAATTATCACTCTCACTCTACAGGTTGTGGAAGGCGCATTGGGAATCGTCCAAGGCACATTAATCGTGTTATTGAGCGGTGAATAACCAGTGAAGTAAATCCACGTCGATCCGCCATTTATCGAATAATCAATTTCGACACTCGTAATGCTCCCTGATGAAGTGGCAGTAATGTTATGGGAACTGCCAACTTGCCAATTTTCGCCGCCGTTTGGTGAGGTGACCGTGACTGTTGGGGGTTGAGCAGTGGTGAAACTATTCCCGCTCGACCAGTAACCAGCTTGATCCAAGGTTGTCCCAAGCGCGTGCACTGCCCAGTAGTAGGTCGTGCCGGCAGTAAGTGTGCCGCTCAAAGTATAACTGGTCGTGTTTTGGACAACCGTTTGGTTAAAACCATTGCTGGGAGTGCCACCAGCCTGTTTCGGGTCTGTGGGCAGATCGCTGGCCGATGTGGAAACTATGATTCTATAGCCTTGATTCCCGGAAACCTGTGACCAAGAGAAAGATGGCGTTGTGGAAACTCCTGACGCGCCATTGACTGGAGCGATCAACGTCGGAGCCGACAGGCGTCCGCCGGATGGTTTTCTCAACCAGCCTTGACAGTAAAAGTCGGGACCGAGGCGCGAGCCTCCAACATTTGCTAAGGTAACATCGACTGTGTAGGTTCCACCGCTGACGCTGTATTTGAACGTCCAGTCGACATCCGTTCCGTAGCCGTTAGGACTCGAATCGCCGTTCTTTACGTTCTGCTGAATTACATGCACTAGCAAATTCGCTTGGTCAACGGCTCGAATAATGGCGACATGGCCAAGTCCGGAACCGGTTTCATTGAAGCAGAGAATGTCACCGACCTGCGGTGCTGTTGTACTGCCATTGGCGTAGGCCGCTAATTGCATAATCGATGCGCTGCCAAAAAACTGCCAAGCATTCAATCCGCCACTCAAACCACGAAGGTTCAATCCGTATTGTGTGTAGTAATATCGCTGCACATACTCCACACATTGCCACTCTAGGCCCACATCCACGCTCCCAATGTAGTTGTGAATTCCACTGTCGTAGGTCCCGCTACCGTTCGAGTAGTTTGCCACGCCATTGAATGAGCCCAGTGCCGTACCCCACGGCTGCGTCCCCAAGCACTTTCCCGCTAAGATCGTGCAGGACATGAATGTCAAAATAGACAAGCCCCTGAGAGTTGAATGCATTTTCATACTTGCAGCTTTCCTTTTGATTGAAATTCGCAGTTTAAGGTGCGAGCGGTTTAGACGCTTGGACGCGGAAAAATGCGGAGACTGACCAGAGCCGCAAGTTCCCGTTCCGATAAGTTTGCTCGCCTCCAAAGGCAACTCGCCTCAGTTAATTGACTGTCGCTCCGACGTGAGAGTACATCTTCGCGCAGACGCGGCGCGATCGGGGCATGTAGAATCAAGCCCCGCGGGGTGACGCACGCGTTTGTAAACCTGCCGGCGTGTTGAATCAAGAAGAATCGGAAGAGGAAAGCTATCAGCCGTCGGCTCTCAGCAGTCAGCGAGCAAAAAGGAGGTCAAATCATCCGCCTGCTCCAACTCGCCGACGCCTCATGACGCTTCCACCTTCGCGAAAGCGCCGCAGCTTCGGCGGAGGCCCTTGACGACGGCGCGGCTACGGCGGACAGGGAAGTCAGGAGACAGGAGGCACGCAATCAGGAGACAAGAGCCCGCCGTTCTTGAGGGCGGTGCTAAGTTGCGGCTGCTGGTGAACGCGCTCGCGGTTCGGGATTGTCGAAACCTCTCCAGTTCGTTACACTGCGCGACATGCCAAGGACGTGTTCGCGGAGGCGAACAAAAAAATGATCGCCGCATTGCTTAAGGCTTCAGCTTCACAACCTGTCTGGGTATTGTCGTCCCGATGAGCACGATGGAGTTCTTTCATACGAAACTTGGAAGGATCTATCTGGGCGACGCGCTTGATTTGATGAGTACTCAGGTCGCCGATGCTTCTGTCGATTTTAATACGACGAGCCCCCCATTCGGTCTGGTTCGCAAGAAGACGTACGGCAACGTCGACGCGGAATGGGCTTACTCGTGATTGAATTGTTTCCAAGCCCTTGGCGCCGGACATTCGAGTCTTTTCTCGAAGGTGTCTCATCCGATTTGCTGATTGCCAGTCCATACATAAAGACGGCTGAGGCCAAATGGATATGTGACGCCTTGTCCAGCCGTCCCATCCGTCTGCGCGTCTTCACAGATGTTCGCAGCGATAGCGTCCTGAACGGATCGCTGGATATGCCTGCGCTGAGGTTGTTCGCTCAGGTGGCAAATGACTCAAAGATAATCGCCGTGCCCAAACTCCACGCCAAGGTGTACCTGCGAGATGAAGACTTTGCGATTGTTACCTCGGCGAACCTAACACCATCAGGTCTGGAAATGAACTACGAGTACGGTGTTGGGCTGCGCGAGCCAGGATTGGTTCGGAGAATCCGATCCGATCTTGAATCGTATGGGCGCGTCGGTAGCCAGATAAGCCCGGAATTGCTGGATGACATTTCCAAGGTCGGCGATGAGTTGGTGGACGAATTCGATCGCGTCCAACGTTCGGCCAGAGCGGAACTCCGGCAAAGGTTCAATCAGAAGCTGCGGAAAGCCAGAGTTCAGTTCCTTCGAGCCCAGGTGGGGAATCGCTCCGCGCACAGTCTTTACTCGGACGCCATCGTTTACGTTTTGTCCAAGGGACCCTTGACCACGGCTGAACTTCACCCCCGTATCCAGCAGGTTTTGCCCGATTTGTGTGATGACTCGGTCGAACTCGTTATCAATGGCCAGCGTTTTGGCAAGCGGTGGAAACACGCGGTCCGCAACGCACAGCAGTTTTTGAAGCGGCAAGGGGTGATAACGTTCGATGGGAAGAAGTGGTCGCTGGTGGCTTCCGCCCGATGAGCCTTCGTCAATGCCGCTTTTCCGAATTACCCGACGACGTGCAAACATTCTTATCCGAAATGGTCGGGTGCTCGGGCACCGAAGAGCTTTTGGATCGTTTGCGACGGCATCGGTTCAAGATCCGAAATGTGCCGGCAAGCGCATTTCCTGCCGTCCCGGTTTGGACCGATTATCGAGATCGAGCGTACACGGAGGAAATGGTTGGGAAAAGTCTTCCACCGGCGATCATTTGTGGGAAACAGTGGCTTGACGGAAGACACCGAGTCTGGGCGTGGCGCAGAGCGGGGAGAGAACAAATCCCTTGCATCGACTTGGCTGAGATTGGGTTTTCCTATCCATTCAAGCCGGTGGCGACCTTGAATATCTAACATCTCTTCGAACCCGTCCCTTCTAAGCCGCGCGATGTGAAGAACCTGACGCCGCCGTGAGGCGAGGTCTGATTCGTTCGAGAACACTCCATGGTTGCGTACGCCATCGCCTTCAGCCGTTCTGCCCGCAAACAACTGGAGGAGCGTCCACCACAGTTTGAAAGCGGATCAGTCGCCACTTGACTCCCCGACCCCGCGTCGGTATAGAAAACGCCAGCCGGCTGGCAGGGTCCTGTAGGCGTGACGAGATGAGATCCAATCAATCGACCGACACTCCGCAGTCGAGCCTGCCATCGGCCGGGCTGCCGTCGAATCTCCAGAAAACGTCGACCCTGTCCGGGCAACTTCCTGCGACCGAGCAGTTGAATGGCCGGGCGTATTCCCGTCTCGGCTACCACTGGCGGGTTGCGTCTCCTGCCGATTGGTCGTATCTGCAAACCTTTCAATGTCTGAACGGCCCCGACGCCTCCACGAACAAGAGATTGAGACGGCAGTTTGGTGATCTGTCTCGGTGGGAGATTCGCAGCTCCACAACAGATGCAGGCCGCATTCAAATCGGCGAGATCGATCTCGACAGTCTGTGGGTGGGACATTCGGCGGGATTCAAACAAGCGATTGCATCGTTTCCGGTGCCGTCGAGCTTGGGCCACGTGGCGAAAATGTCGGTCATTCGCAATCGGCTGAAGCAGAACGGCGTGGCAGTGCTGTGTCTGGGCGCGCTCAACGGTTTCGAGGGGTTGTTGGTCAAGCAAACCAACGAAACGGCCCGGGTGATTTGCACGGATGTTGTGCGGCCGGAGAGCCCGCCATACCACGAGATCACGGTCGTGTCACACCAGGAACTGACCCGGACATTTCAGCCGTCGAGTTTTGACGTGATTTATTCGAGCCACACGCTCGAGCACGTCTACAGCGATCTGGGGGTTTTGTTCGCGGATCTGTATTCGCTGCTGAAGCCGGGCGGCACGTTCATCTCCGCGTTGCCGTGTGAAACCAACCCCAACAACCCGGTCTCCAACCGGATGCTGGACGTCATTCGGAGGAATTCACCCTTCAGTTACCTCACTGTTTCGCCGGCGCACCCGTGGAAGACGGATGTGTTTGACATCCATGACCGGCTCGAGGCGGTTGGTTTCAAGGACATCCGGTTTTATCCCACGGAAGACGCCCTGAATCGGTTGTCCCAGGTGGCCTGGCCGGATGTGGGGGCCGGCCCGGTTCGGCCCGGCTCTCCGACGCAACACGTACCGCACCGGACCCAGCGGTTCCTGGTGCGGATTTTGGCGACGAGAGATTTGTTTGAGGCGTTCGTCACGTTGTATTACGCGGGGGCCTCCCGATCCGTGCATCGTGAGAAACACTTCGATATCGAGATTCTTTTCACCGCCGAGAAATGACGAGGATAACGCCATGACCAAACTGTACCGACTCTACGTCAAACTGGTTTCGAAACTGCAGTCACCGTTTTTGCTGGTGATCCGGTTGTACTGGGGCTGGCAGTTTTTCCTGACGGGGAAAGGCAAACTCTTGCATCTCGACAAGGTTGCCGGGTTCTTCGCCAGCCTCCATATCCCGATGCCCAAATTCAACGCGGCTCTGACCGGGAGTGTGGAATGTTCGTGTGGCCTGCTGTTGCTGCTGGGGCTGGGTTCGCGCATCGCGACCGTGCCTCTACTCATTGTCCTGACCGTGGCCTATCTGACCGCGGATTTCGACAAGGTTCAGCACATCTTCACCAATCCCGACGGATTTCTGTCCGCCACGCCGTTCCTGTTCATGTTCGCGGTAGCAATTGTCTGGATCTTTGGTCCCGGCGTGTTCTCGCTCGATGCAATCATTGCGAAACTGCGCGGACAGAAGAAGGGGTAATGGCGCGAGACGGGAGGATGTAGCCACGGCGCTCCCTGCCCCGAAAGCTTTCGGGGTGAATCGCCGTGCCGGGAATGCGCCCCGACAGAGCGGGACGGCTACAACCCGATTTGCTTTCGGGGGCTGAATGGATTAGCTTCGTGCCTGGTGGCGAGAGTTCACGTGGATCCAGGGCTGGGGGCGCATTGCGTCCTGCCGTTTGAAACGAGCGGGCCGGAACGCGCATCCTAAGCCAAGCGTGAGACCGGGCCTGTTTCTGTCTGGCGTGACGGAAGCGGGGACCCGAAAAACAAACCCAACATCCAGGAGGAGTCGCAGTGAAGAGAACGACGACAGTATTGGTCGCAGGTGCCGCCATGGCCGGCTTGATGACCGGCGCCGCGGCACGGATGTATGCCAGCCAACCCACGACGAGCACGACGGGCACCAGCCTGTCGAGTTGGGGCAAGATGGACGACTCAGGCGTCAAGGGCAAGCACGACTGCAAAGGCAAGAACGACTGCAAAGGTCAGGGCGGCTGCGAGTCGAGCGACAACGGCTGCAAGGGCAAGAATTCCTGCAAGGGCAAGGGCGGCTGTAACACGAACAAGCCCTGAGAACTGCCGACTCAGCGTTTGAGTGACGTGGGAGCGGCGGCCGGCCGCTCCCACCACCAAACCTCGTCCCCATGCCCGCGAATCCGTTCAACGCCTTCACCGATTACGGCATCGGCATCGGCCTGCGCGTGCCGCATTACCAGCACATCCTCTCCAAGAAACCCGTCGTCGATTGGTTCGAGATCATTTCCGAGAACTTCATGGTCGACGGTGGCCGTCCGTTGCACGTGCTCGACCAGATCCTCGAACAATACCGCGTCGTCCAACACGGCGTGTCGATGTACTTCGGTTCGGCTGACAAGCTGAACCGCGAGCATCTCAAGCGATTGAAGAATCTCGTGAAACGCACGAAGACGCCGTGGCTCTCCGATCACCTGTGCTGGGGCAGCGTCGACGGCACCTACACGCACGACCTGCTGCCCATGCCGTACACGCACGAGGCGGCAAGAATCACTGCTGAGAAAATCCGCGCCGTGCGCGACTTCGTCGAGGTGCCCATCGCCGTCGAGAACGTCAGCAGTTACGCCGAGTTCCACGTTTCCGAGATGACCGAGTGGGAGTTCCTCACCGAGGTCGTCGAGAAAGCCGACTGCGGCATTCTGCTCGACGTGAACAACATTTACGTCTCGTCGATGAACCACAACTTCAATCCGTACGACTACGTCAACAACATCCCGCACCACCGGGTCGCCCAGTTCCACATCGCCGGCCACTCCAAATACCGCAAATACATTCTCGATACGCACGATCATCCGGTCATCGACCCGGTCTGGAAACTGTACGGGCACGCCATCCGGCTCGTCGGCCCGACGGCCACGTTGCTGGAGTGGGACGCGCACATCCCGTCGTTCGACGAGGTCCACCATGAAGCTCTCAAGGCGAACCGATTCCTCGCGGAGCACGCCACCGCGGCTGCGTGACGTGCAGGCTGCGGTGGCCGGTGCCATCATGCGTCCGCTGGCGCCGCGCGGACGCATGCAGCCGGCGTCGCGGGCGACGGCCGACAGATTCATCAAACCCAACGACCGGCTCACGTCGTTCGAACGGCTCGAGATCTATAACCGGCAATATTGGTTTCGGCTTCTCGACTGTTTCTACGACGATTATCCCGGCCTGCGGGCCGTGCTCGGGGACCGAAGATTCGACCGGCTGGCCCGCGCTTACCTGGCCCGGTATCCGTCGGTGTCATTCTCGCTGCGCAATCTCGGTCGCCGGCTCGAGAAATTCCTCCGCGAAGAGCCGAAATGGACCGTGCCGCATCCGGTCCTGGCATTGGACATGGCCCGTCTGGAATGGGCGCACATCGTCGCGTTCGACGAAGCCGCCGAACCGGTCATCGATGTGGACGATCTGCTCGGACGCGATCCATCCAAGGTCCGGCTGGCGTTGCAGCCGTACCTCACGTTGTTGGACGTGAGTTATCCCGTGGACGATCTGCTCCTCGCTGCCAAGAAAAGGGACGACGGGTTGCGTGCCGAAGCCAGCAACGCCGTTGAACTGAGCCACAAACGGGCCGCGCGCCTCACCTTCCGGCGTTTGAAACCGCAACCGCTCTACATCGTCGTGCATCGGATGAACCTGTCGGTTTATTACAAGCCGCTGACGCGCGAACAGTTTGAAGTCCTGCGAGCGCTACAGCGGGGTACGACGTTGGAGAAAGCCTGTGCCAAAGCCGCGCGGGCCAGGCCGGCCGCGGTGCAAAAGTGGTTCCAGTCCTGGGCATCCTTCGGTTGGTTCTGCCGGCGGTGACTGACTGGCAGATTTGTTTGGCCGCATAGAGGCGCAAGAAACGTCGGTCGGGCACGCACATCTCTCATCTCCGAGCCTGGCGACAACCCCGTCTGGCAATCCCAAGCGGAAGTAGCATTCCCAGTTCGGCTTGGCTATACTGGGCGACGTGGATCAAGACAAGATTGACCGTGCGCTCGCCGAGATTCGCGCTCAAACCGATCCGACGGTAAAAAGTCAGGTACTGGCGTCGCTGTGCTGTGCCCTTTTTCGTGAACGCGGTATCGACCTGGTTGTGGTCGGAGGTTCGGCGATCGAGTTCTACACTGAGGGTGCCTATGCATCCGGCGACCTCGATTTGTGCCCCGTGGATGCTGCACGGCCTATCCCCTTGCGTTTACGCCAGGGTGTCATGGGGCAACTCGGCGGCAAAGGCGGTCCCCGCAGTTGGGAAGTTGCCGGCATGTTCGTCGATCTGCTCGGGCCGGTCGAAACGGAGTCCACCACCTCGTTCCGCAAGTTGCAGGGGCCGTACGGCGAAGTGTTGTTGATGAAACCCGAGGACTTGCTGGTAGAACGCGTGCTGGTTTCAGTTTATCCGCAGCCCAATGCCGAAGCGCTCGCCTGCGCCCGCGCGCTCATCGCCGTCGGTCTGACCGGCCAAGTCGATGTGAACTGGAACGAAGTCAAACGGCTTGCCCGTTCGCCAAACTACTGTAATTTTGAAGCGTGCCAGAAGCTCGTTGCCGAAATCGCCCGTGAACTCAAAACCAAAAATCCCTTCGATACCGATTGACCGTCCCATTTCGTGGGAGGACTGGCTCGCCGGTCGCGCCGCCCGCCGTGCGACCAGCCGGCGCGTTGGCCCAGCCACGATCCGTCGCCAACGCAGTTCGAGCGACCGCTGCTTGAAAAGGCTCTTCAACGGAAACCGCGGACCTGCATCTCCTGGTTGAAGAAGAAGAGCCAAAGCAGCACGCGATGTCGTCTATCCTAGCGCCCTATTTCCCATTCGCCGGCGCAACGCTGGTGAAAGCCTGCGGGAAAGCTGCGCACGTCAAGCCCGCGACCGCCTCCGGGAGATGTGACCGCCTTTGCCAAGTCGAATTTGCCCCTGCTCAGTCACGCTGGAGAAAACCTATTCCTGCGGGCTATTTCGAGCCGAGTCGTCGGCGTATTTCGGTTGAGGAGATTCCACCGTGCCGGGCTTGACGCCTCCGAGAGCGTTCAATCAGGGCGAGAAACTTGGGGTCGGTGCTTAGGGCAATTGTTTCCAGATCGGCGTTCTTGATCGAAACCACGGCGGCAACGGGCCTGCCGTTCGTCGTGACGACGACAGGACCATGCTTCGCCTCGCGGGCATACTTGGCGAGCGGCGCCTTCGCGTGTTTCATGTCAACGGTCATCATAAGCCATCGAGACGGCGAAACATAGCAGGCTGGCGAAGGCGATGTCGAAATCAAATTCTCGCTTTCGTCGTTTTGAACGGACATATTACTACGATGCCGACTCAAGGTGAACTGCAACCGGCGATTCGCGTCGTGATGATGCCGAAGGACACCAACGCGTTCGGGACGATCTTTGGCGGCGTCATCCTGAATTACCTGGACCTTGCCGGAGTCGTCGAGGCCCGGCGGCATTCCTCCCGAAAGCTGGTGACCGTTGCGATGCACGAGGTCAAGTTCATCGCGCCGGTGTACGTCGGCGACCTCGTCAGCTTTTATACCGAGACGGTCAAACGGGGCACCAAATCGGTCACCGTGCGCGTGACGGTAGACGCCAAACGTTCCGCGCCGCCGCACGAGGAGGTTCGGGTGACGAGCGCGGAAATTGTGTACGTAGCCATCGATGAGAACGGCAAGGCGGTTCCGGTTCGATAACCGCCGCGAGAGAGACGTTTACCCGCCTCCGGCGGCGCCAAAGGCGGCCAGGGGCGACCAGGGCTCGCGCCACCAGTACTGCACGGGGAGGAATATGAGAGTCATTGAAATCGCGTTTACGGTCTATCCGGTCACCGACTCCCAGCGGGCGCGCCGGTTTTACGAAGGCACTTTGGGTCTGACGGCGTCACGCGTGTTCGGCAACGAGAAGGCCGGCATGATCGAGTATGACATCGGGCCGGGCACGCTCGGCATCGGCTTCGGGTATCCGGGGTTCAATCCGTCGGCGGGCGGCGGTTGCGCGGCGCTCGAGGTCGACGATTTCAACGCGGCCATCAACCGGCTCCGGCGGGACGGCATCAAGTTCGTCGTCGACCCCACGGAGACACCGGTCTGTCACCTCGCCATCGTGTCCGATCCCGATGGCAATTCCGTGACGATTCATAAGAGGAAGGCTGGTTGAGAGAGAATCGGAAAGCCCGGTTTTGTATTGTTCCCTGGCCGGCCGTTCAGTACATTCGCGGCGTTTGTTTCAGCCCGTTTGTCCAATCCTCGCTGTGCGAGGGGTGATTCGATGCATTTGTCCGACGACGACCGAAAACGCTACAGCCGCCAGATGCTGATTGACGGCTGGGGTGAGGCGGCCCAAGTCAAACTGAAAAACTCCACGGTCTTTGTCGCCGGCGCGGGCGGACTCGGTTCCCCTGCGTCCATTTACCTCGCAGTCGCCGGCGTGGGCCACATCAAGCTTTGCGATTTCGACGCGCCCGAACTCGTCAACCTCAACCGCCAGATCCTCCACGACGATTCGCGCATCGGCACCAACAAGGCCATCTCCGGGAAAGCCACGCTCGAACGCCTGAACCCGTCGATTCGTGTGACGGCCGTCACGGAAAGAATCGAGGCGGCGAACGTCGACGCGCTGGTGGGCGACGCGAAAGTGATTGTGGATTGCATGGACAATTTCCCGACGCGCTATCTGCTGAACGAGTGCGCGATACGCAAGCAGATCCCGCTCGTTCACGGCAGCATCTGGGGATTGGAAGGCCGCCTCACGTTCGTCCAGTCGCCGGAAACGCCGTGTCTGCGCTGCATCTTTCCCGAGTCGCCACCGAAAGAGGTGTTCCCCGTGCTCGGCGCGACCCCGGGCGTCATCGGCGTGATGGAAGCGATGGAGGCCTTGAAATACCTGACCGGCGTCGGTCGCAACCTCAAAGGTCGACTCATGTTGTGGAGCGGTGCCGACGGCGATGTCCGCGTGCTCAAGGTGCGCCGCGACCCGAACTGCCCGACCTGTTCTCAGCGCCGCTGATGTAAGGCGGCTTCGAGTTGTGCGGACGACACCCCCGTGACCCGCACGACCTTGTTACGGTTGGTCTCGCCGCTCACGATCTCCACCTGTCGGCGCTTTACCCCGAGCCACTCGGCGAGCACCTCGACGACCGCCTCGTTGGCGCGGCCGTCTTCGGGTGGAGCGGTGACGTACACTTTGAGGCCGCCGCCCGCCGCGGGTTGGACGGCGTTCCGTTTCGCGCGCGGCTGCACGCGCACGAGGAAGGTGGTGCGTTCGACCTCCATGACGTCGACGAGCTTACCATCTTGGTTCGGGGATGGCTACGGCTTCACAACAACATCGGTCAGGACGTCGGCTCCGAGGTGTTTGGTCGCCGGGTCCTTGCTCCCGCAACCTTTGTCACGGATGGCCGGGTTGGGCGGACGCGGACAGACGTCGTTGGACATTTGCGTGTCAGCGTTGCCGTCGAGTGCGGCGTGGTTGAGCGTGACGGTGTAGCGGAAGTCCGCGTGCCCGGCGCCGCGGGTGGGATCGCTGGCGCAGTCGAACGTAACGTTGTAGACGACGGTGAGTTTTTTCTTCGGTGCAAGCACGAGTGGGAAGCCCCTTCTGGGCACGACGATTTGCGGAGTGGGCGACGCACAGGTGCCGAGGGACTCGACGGCCAAGGTTACCAAACCCCTGAGTTCTTCGATGGTGTCGATGGTTTCGGCCTGTGGTCCAAGATTCTGGAGCACGACTTTGACAGGCTTGGTCTGGCTCGGCTTGGTGGTGCTGAGGTGGATTCTCTTCGGTGGTTTGACGCTCAGGACGGTCAGGTCGTGTGGCGTCGCCAGCGATCCGAGGACGATCACGTTGAAGGTGCAGGTGTTGGTGTTGGAAGTAGAATCAATCGCCATACAGGTAACGGTGTTCGTGCCGAGTGGGAAGGTGCTGCCGGACGAAGCCGCACAACTGGCAGTAACGGTGCCGTCGCAATAGGCGCCGGCTGTGGGCGCCCCGAAGGTAATGTCGGCTTGGGTCTGACCGATGGGGAGATTGGTCACGATGTCGCCGGGACACACGATCCACGGCGGCGGGCTGATCTTGACGGTGACGTTGAACGAACACGTGGCGGTGCCGTAATTGTTGGAGGCGAGGCAATTCACGGTCCAGGTGCCCGCCGGAAATGGATACGGAGCGGAGAGGTCGACGTTGCTGATGTTGCCAATGTTGCACCTAAAGGCAGGCGTGGGCGTGCCACTGCGGGTCACGGTGCAGTCGACCAGGGGCGTGCAGCCGCCGGCAGTGTTGGTGACGATGTCCCCCGGGCAGGCGATTTCCGGGGCGACGCCGAGCCACACCATGGTGGCTTGGCGACCGAACCGGTACACGCCGATGTTGCCTACGGCAAGAACGGTGTCTGTCCCGATGTCGCTACCCGTGTAGGTGAAGCTGGCTTGGCCATCGCCATCGGTGACCACGTTCGTGGGACTGATGGCTTGGGTACCCGAGACGCTGAAACTCACGGCCACGCCGGCCGCGGGCAGACCGTTGACGGCGACAGTGGCGGTAACCGTGCGGGCGGTGCCGACGGTGTTGGTGGCCAGCTCGGGATCCAACGCGCAGAGAGGGATGTCCTCACAATATGCCGGATCGGAAAGGACCCGGCCGAGGGATGGTGAATCGAGCTTGTCCCAGATGCTGTCGTCGGGGTTGGCGGTTGTCCAGCAGTTGGATGCGGCGTGGATATCGGTGAACGGCGCCGGACCGCTTGGCTGCTCCAATTCCACATCGGACGCGCCGGGATTGTGAAAGTAGTTCTGGCCCGCCGACTGGAACGGGCCGCCGCCGAGATCGATTTCTTCGTACGGCATGTCGTCGACCAGAACGGCGTTGCTGTCGCAGTTGACGAATTCATTGTGCTCGATTTTGACGCGGTTGCTGTCGTCGGCCGTGCCATGGACCCGGAGGCCGGTCGGCATTCCGCCAAACAGATTCCCGCAGATCGTCACGGTGTTGGAGTACCCGTTGACGCCGACCGCCTGGTTTCCCATGGCGATCGGTGAGTCACCGCCGGGCACGCGATAGAAGTCGCAATTGGTGATCACGATGGTGGTCCCATTGTAGAGCCGAATGCACTCCCCCCAACTCAATCGGGACGCGCGGATCATCGAGCTGTCCACTTGGACATCGTTCGACAGGTACGGGTAATAGCCGGTGTCGATGTTGATGGTATGATCGATGTGGCCGCTCTGCTGGGTCAGGTGGAAGATGCGGGCCACGCAGCCGTCCAACGCCAACCCGAGGTCGCATTGCCCGCTATAGAGGCTGGCCCGGGTATCGAGTGCCATGTTGGTGGCGTACAGCGTGCCGTCGATGACCGTCACCATATAATTGGCGATCGTGTTGAGTGACACGTCGTTGAGGACCACGATCGTGTTGGACGCGACGATCCCATGCGCCACATATCCCGGCCAGAGCCCCAGTGGCTGGACCTGCGTCGTCGAGTGGATTCCAGCGATCACCTGAGACGCCGAAAAGAGGTCACCCGTAACGGACGAACCGCCGCTGATGTCCATTCCCGCCAACTCGACGACGCCCGGGGAGTTGACCAGAACGAGCGGGTCATTGGTATGGTGGACGAAGCAAGTTGCCGATCCGGAGCCGATGATCCGCACCGGTTTGAGGATGTTCAGGTACTCCCGGTAGATGCCCGGCTGCACCTGGATCGTGTCGTTGGGACTGGCGGCGTCGATCGCCGCCTGGATGGTCGGGTAATCATTGGTCACCAGGATGACGGCGCCGAACGCCGCGGGCGCCAAGCACAATCCCAACGCGGCCACTGCACAACGTGGAGCACCTCTCCACCTCCTTGCGCTCACAGGGGCGACTCTCTCCGAAGCCGCCCCATTTGTCGACCACAATTCGCTGGCCGCGCGGACCTGCATCACCCGCTCGATCGGAACGATCTCGACTCGCTTGCGTTTCCGGGACCGCTACGGCTTCTGGACGACCTCGGTGAAGACGTCGGCTCCCAGTTGTTTGGTCACGGGATCTTTGGCTCCGCAACCTTTGTCGCTGCCGCTGGGGCCGCGCGGGCAATGGTCGTTGGTGGGATTGGCGTCGGCTCGGCCATCCAGCGCGGCGTGGTCGAGCGTAACCGTATAGCGGAAGTCTTCGTGCCCGACACCGCGGGCGGGATCGTTGACGCAGTCGAATGTGACCTTGTAGACGACCGTGAGTCTCTTCTTCGGCGCGAGCTTGAGCGGGAAGTTCGTCTTCGGCACGACGATTTGCGGAACGGGCGAGGGGCAGGTGCCGAGCGATTGGACGGTCAACGCGACCAGGTTCGTGAGTTCTCCGATGGTATCGATGGTTACGGTCTGGGATCCGACGTTCCGAATCGCTATTCTGACGGGCTTGGTCTGGCTGGGCTTCTTGGTGCTGAGGCTGATTTTCTTGGGCGGCTTGACGCTCAGGACGGCCAGGTCGTCGGGCGACGGAGCCGGTTGCTGCACGATGACGCGGAAGGTGCACGCGTTCGTGTTGCCCGAAGTATCGGTCACGGTGGATACGACCGTATTGGTGCCGAGAAAGAAGGTCGAGCCACTGGCCGGGACGCTGCTGACGCTGGCCACGCTGCAATTGTCGCTGGTGGCGGGCGCGTCGAAGTTGACAACGGCGTTGGTGACATCGGCTGGCACGTTGGTAACGATGTCGTTACACGGTCCGATGGCGGGAGGGGTGGTGTCGGCGACGATGATCTGCGCGTTGCAGGTATTGGAGGCGCCTTGGTCGTCGAAGACGGTCAGGGTGACGTCGTTTCTGCCCTCGGTGTAGGGCCCGGCGGGATTCAGCGATCGGCTGGTAATGGTGCCGTCATTGTCGAACGAACCGGCATCCACCTCAAGTGGCGAAACGTTCGCCTGGCAGTTGACATCGGCACTCACGGTGATGTTGCTGCACTGGGCGACGGGTGGCTGGTTGGGCAAGCCGAGCACGATGACATGGAAGGTACAGACGTTGGTATTGCTGGCGCCGTCGACGGCAGTGCAGGTAACAGTATTGGTGCCGAGTGCGAAGGCGGAGCCGGAAGCTGGGGAGCAGTAGTTGGTGACGGCACCGCAGTTGTCGCTGGCGGTCGGCGCGCCGAACGCGACGTTCACCTGGGTCTGGCCGAAGGGGATGTTGGTCGCAACATCGCCGACGCAGCTGATTTTCGGCGGTTCGTTGTCGCTGACCGTGACGGTGAACGAGCATTGGGCCGTGCCGTAGGTGTTGGAGGCGGTGGCAGTCACGGTGGCAACGCCCGGAGCGAAACTGGTGCCGCTGGGCGGTTCATACGTGATGACGGGCGTCGGAGTACCCACGGCGCTCGCGTCATAGGAAAGGGTCCGGGCGCAAGTGCCGAGCGCCGTGTTGGTGACGATATCGGCCGGACAGGTGATTTGGGGAGACACGCCGATCCACACCTTGGTGGCGGTGCTGGTGGACGAGTTACCGTCGACCGTCGCAATCGCTTGGATCGTGTCGGAGCCGATGCCCCCATCACCGGTGTAGAGAAAGCTGACGTGTCCGCCCGCGTCGGTCGTTTCGTTCGTGCCTTGGCCCACATTTGGTCCGCTGATCACGCTGAACGCGACGGATGCGCTGGCCACGGGGTTGCCGTTGGTTGTCACCGTGGCGGTAACGGTATCGGCCAGGCCGACGACGTTGGTGGCGATTGCGGGCAGCAGGGAACAATTCACGACGAGGGGCGCGCAGTACGTCGGGTTGTACGTAACCCGCCCCAGGAGGCCGGAATCGAGTTGGTCAATAATACTGTCGTCGGGGTTCGCGGTCGTCCAGCAATTGGAGAGGGCGTGGATGTTGCCGGCCGAGCCACTCAATTCCACGTCGCGCGCATTGGGATTCGAGAACACGTTCTGTCCAGCCGACTGGGCCACACCGCCGCCCAGGTCGATTCCCTCGTACGACATGGAGACCTCGAGAAGGCCGTTGCTCTCACAGTTGGAGATCACATTGTGCTCGATCTTGATGACGTTGCTGTTGGGCAGCGAACCGAAGACCCGGATGCCCGTCGGGACATTGTCAATCACGTTTCCGACAATCACGACGGAGTTCGAATAAGCATTCACGCCGACCGCCTGGTTGCCGATCGTGACCGCCTCCCCGCCCGGCGCGCGATAGAAGTCGCAGTTGCTGATCACCACCGAACTCTCCGCATATGTCCGGACACACTCACCATAATCCAGGTGCGACGCTTGGATCGTGGAATTCTCAACGTGCACGTCGGAAAAGTTCGCCGGCAGATCGTTGATGTTGACGGTGTGATCGATCTGGCCGGCTTGCTGGGTCAACTGGTAGATGCGCGCGAAACAGCCCTTCAACTGAAATCCGATGTCCCATTGCTCCAGCAGGCTCCGCGTGTAAAGCGCCACGTTCGTGGCATAGAGCGAGCCATCGACGACGGTCACGGCGATGTTGCGCGTCAGGTTGACCGTGACGCCGTTGAGGGTCAGGGTGGTGTTGGACGCGACAATCCCTTCGGGTACTGACGGCGAGAAACCGCCCCCGAATGCCGGCTCGCCGCCACAAATTTCCATGCCGGCCAACTCGACGGCGCCGGCGGAGGTGATGGTAACCAACACGTCATTGGTCTGGTGAACGACGCAATTCGTGGATCCGGACCCGATGATGCTGAGCGGCTTGGTAATGGTCAGAAACTCGTCATAGCTGCCCGCTTGTACTTGAATCGTATCGTTCGGGTTGGCGGCGTCGATCGCCGCTTGAATGGTCGGATAGTCATTGGTTACGAGGATGACGGAGCCGAACGTCACTGGTGCGAGCCAGAGCACCATCGATACGACCCCCAGACCGTTTCTCCACCCCCTCACGCTCACGCGCCCACTTTCACAGAAACCCCGGCGGTTGTCGACCGCAATCGACTGGCCCGGGCTACCCGTCGGCGAGACCGTCAACACCTCGTGGCGATCACGCGGGGCGTGGATTGCCGGTTCGTCCGTGATGACCCGTAGTGTATGATGCAGCCGTGACACAGGTATTCTTCCTCATCGGCCCGACCGCGGTTGGCAAGAGCGCTGTGGCCATCGAGTTGGCCCGGTCGCTCAAAGCCGAGATCGTCTCGGCTGATTCGATGCAGGTGTACCGCGGGATGGACATCGGCACCGCGAAACCGACAAGGGACGAGTGCCAGGCAGTCCCGCACCACTTGATTGATGTATGCGAAGTGGATGAGCCGTTCGACCTGAAACGGTTTGTCACGCTCGCCCAATCACTGATCGCCAGTCTCCAATCACCAGTCATCATCTGCGGCGGCACCGGCCTGTACGTGCGCGCGTTGCGACGCGGACTGTTCGAGGGGCCGTCGCGCAATCCGAAATTGCGCGCCCGATTGGAGAAAATGACCCCCGCCGAATTGTTTGCGGAGTTGGAGAAAGCCGACCCGCTGACGGCTTCCCGCGTTGACCGGCATAACCCGCGTCGGCTGGTGCGCGCGCTGGAAGTGTTTTATGGGACGGGGAAGGGGATGGCGGAATTGCAGAGACAATGGAACCCCCCTCACCCTGACCCTCTCCCCGCAAGCGGGGCGAGGGGAGTCTCCTCTCCCCCGTCGTCTGGGAGAGAGGATCAAGGTGAGGAGGTTTGTTTCTGCCTGACCCGTGAACGGGCTGACCTGCACGCCCGGATCGAGCGTCGGATCGAGGAACAGATCGCGGCGGGATGGGTGGCCGAAGTGAAACGGCTGCTGGCGCGGGGATTGGAAAAGAACCCGACAGCGATGCAGGCGGCGGGTTACCGCGAACTCGTGGCCCATGCGCGTGGCGAATTGCCCCTGGACGAGGCGGTCGCGCTCATCAAAACGCGGACCCGGCAACTGGCGAAGCGACAATTGACTTGGTTTCGGCGCGAGCCTGATTTACAGTGGGTCGAGATCGGGCGAGATGAATCACCAGCGGAAACAGCCCAGCGCATTCTCAAGAACCTGTAGCGGCGGTCGCAGACCGCCGCTGCAACCGAGGAGAACAATTCGATAAGTTGAAGATGTACGACACGCAGGAGCCGCTCCGCGAACGCGCGCTCCTCATTGGGTTGGAGAGACCCGGCCACGACAAATGGGCCGTGAAAGATTCTCTCGACGAACTTCGCGAACTGGCGGTGTCCGCCGGCGCCGAAGTCGTCGATCTCCTCAGCCAGAAACGCGATAACCCCGCCGCGCCGACGTTTGTCGGTTCCGGCAAAGCCGAAGAACTCGCCGCCCGCTGCCGCGACACGGGAGCGAACATGGTGATCTTCGATGACGATCTGTCTCCCGCGCAAGGGCGCAACCTCGGCGACATCCTCGGCGAAAACGTCAAGGTGCTCGACCGCACCGAACTCATTCTCGACATTTTCGCGCAGCGCGCCCACACCCGCGAAGGCAAGATCCAGGTCGAACTGGCCCAGCTCCACTACATGCTGCCGCGGCTGGCGGGATTGTGGACCCACCTGTCGCGGCAACGCGGCGGCGTCGGCACGCGCGGTCCTGGCGAACAACAACTCGAAGTCGACCGCCGGCGGGTGCAGGAAAAAATCCACCGGCTCGAACGCGCGCTGGAAGAGGTGCGCAAGAACCGGCGGGTCGAACGCAGCGGCCGGCAACGGTTGCATTGGCCGCTGGTATCGATCATCGGCTACACCAACTCGGGCAAGAGCACGCTGATGAACGCGCTCACGGGCGCCAACGTGTTGGCCGAGGACAAATTGTTCGCGACGCTCGATCCGACGACGCGCAAGCTGCGGTTGCCAAACAACCAGAACATCCTGGTTTCCGACACGGTGGGGTTCCTCCGCAAATTGCCCCATCATCTGGTCGAATCGTTCAAAGCCACGCTGGAAGAGGTCGCCGAAGCCGACCTGCTACTGCACGTGGTGGATGTGAGCCATCCGCAGGCGCACGAGCAGATCGAGGCGGTCGAGATTGTGTTGAAAGAAATCGATGCGTGGGGTAAACCCACCGTGATCGCGCTGAACAAGATCGACCGGTTGGAGCCGGACGCGACGGTGTTGGAAAAATACCAGCGCGAGTTCGACCACGCGGTCCCGATCTCGGCGAAGCACGGCGGGCACCTCGATGCCTTGTTGGACGAGGTGGCCAACCAGCTCAAGGAACGCCGCGTGGACGTGACGCTGTCGATTCCCCACGACCGGGCAAAGACGATTGCGTTGGTGTACCGGAGCGGTTACGTAACGGCGCGCGAAATCGAGAATGGGAACGTGGTCTTGCGCGCGCAGATTCCGAAGGTGTTGGCCAGTGAATTGAAACCGTATGTGGTGGACGAGGACAGCCAACCGCTGTAGCCGAAGCGTGAGCTTCGGATGGCTCGTGGCGGCCGGAGCTTACGCTGCGGCTACAGCCGTCCTTGGCGACGCAACGCAGCCCGCGCCGGTGCGCGACTGGCAGTGGATCGTCATCCACCACAGCGCCACGCGGACGGGCGACGCCGAGGTGTTCGACGCGGCGCACCGGGCGCGCGGGATGATCAACGGCCTGGCCTACCATTTCGTCATCGACAACGGCACCGACGGCAAAGCCGACGGCTTCATCGAAACCGGCGCGCGCTGGATCAAACAGATGGCCGGCGGACATTGTCGTCAGGCCTTCATCAACGAGCAGGGCATCGGCATCTGCCTCGTCGGCGATTTTTCTGACGATCAGCCGACCGCCAAACAGATGGACTCGCTGGTCCTGCTCGTGCGCGGTTTGCAGGAACAATTCCATATTCCCGACGACCATGTACTCGGCCACGGCGAAGTGCTGGGCGAATTCACCGAATGCCCCGGCCGGGCGTTCCCGTGGAAAGAATTTCGGAAACGGCTCAACGAAAAGTTACCCGCGAATGAACGCGAATAAGCGCGAATCCAATTCGCGTCAATTCGCGTCGATTGGCGGGCCAACCAAGAACTCCTATCTCATTCGCGAGATGGCGCCGAACGAGCGTCCGCGCGAGCGCCTGCAGCATCACGGCGCCGGCGCGCTGGGCGACGCCGAGTTGATCGCCATCCTGCTGCGGACGGGCGTGCGCGGTCAATCCGCCGTCCAATTGGCACAGGAACTCCTGCGTCATCATCCCCTGGAACAACTGGTGAGCGCGCCGGTGGAGCAACTCGCCCAGATCAAGGGCATTGGCCGCGCCAAAGCCGTCCAGTTGAAAGCCGCCTTCGAATTGGCCAAACGCCTCAGCCGACCACGCGAGCGGGTGGTGGTCAACGACCCCGCCACCGCCGCCGGGGTCGTCCGCGACGAACTGCGCGATCTCGACCGCGAACGGTTTTGCGTACTGCTGCTCAATACCAAGAACGGACTGATTCGCGTGGCCGACGTGTCGCAAGGCTCGCTCAACGCGAGCATTGTCGAGCCGCGCGAAGTGTTCAAGGACGCCATTGCCGCATCGGCGGCGTCGATGATTCTCGTGCACAATCATCCGAGCGGCGACCCCACGCCGAGCAGCGAAGACATTTCGATTACGAAACGGCTCGTCAAAGCCGGCGAGCTGCTGAACATCGGCGTGCTCGACCACGTCGTCCTCGGCCACCGCGCTCCCGGGCGTGAACAGGACTATGTGAGCCTAAAGGAATTGGGGTTGATGTGATGAGCAGTTTATACAGCTAATATTGCCGCTAAAGCGGTGATTTGTGGCTTGTTATAGATGCAAATGGGCAGTCTACGGATATATTTGATATAATTTACTGCTTTGGCAGTAATTTAGTTGACATGTGAGCCGACATTGGTAAATTCCCAGTCAGATACGCATCTAATTACTGCTATGGCGGTAAAATATGAACCAGAAACTGAAGGATATTGTTAAGGAGCACCGCAAGCTCAGCGGTCTTACCCAAGCTCAAGTGGCGAAGCTTGCCGGGGTGGGAAAGACAGTCGTTTACGACATCGAACACGGCAAAGAATCGATTCAGTACGACACTCTCACCAAGATTCTTCGCGTACTCAACGTTTCCATCTCATTCCAGAGTCCGCTCTCCTCCGCGAGCAAGAACCAGCCGGATTGACAGCATGAGACAAGCTCAAGTCTTTCAAAACCGGCAACTGGCAGGGCTATTGGAGGAACTCAGTGGTGGCCGGTACCGTTTCACCTACGAAGAAAACTTCACGGGCGATCCGGTGTCACTGGCCATGCCGGCGACGCAGCGCGTGTATGAATTCAATCGCTTCCCGCCGGTCTTCGAAGGTTTGTTGCCGGAAGGCTATCAACTGGACGCATTGCTCCGCCGCAACAAGATTGATCGCAACGACCTCTTCGGGCAACTGATGGCGGTCGGGCAGGATGTCGTTGGTTCACTGACAATCACCGAGGTCGAATGAACCGCTGCCTCATCACCTACAACCCGATGACCGGCCCCGGTGATTACTCGGCAGAAGGATTGCGACTTCTCAACCGCAATCTGACTTCGCTGAAACGCCTGGAGTTTTCGGCCGAAGAACAACGTCAGGAAGCGATTGCGCGCGCGGGCAAGATGTCCATCCAGGGCATTCAGCCCAAGCTCAGCGCCGTGTTGAAAATCACGGAAAGGCGTTTCGAGATCGTCGATCGTGGCGGCACATACATTCTTAAGCCTCCGATTGTGGACTACCCCGAAGTGCCCCAGAACGAAGATCTCACGATGCGTCTGGCCAAAACGGTGGGGATTGAAGTTCCCGTCCACGGTTTGATCTACGGCCACGACGACACCCTCACCTACTTCATTCAGCGGTTTGACCGGCAGGGGCGAACGAAGGTCCCGGTGGAAGATTTCGCCCAGATCACCGGAGAGAGCCGCGAGACCAAGTATAACTCCTCGATGGAAAAGGTGGTGGCGGTCATTGACCAGTATTGCACGTTCCCGGTTGTCGAGCGCGTCAAGCTGTTCGAGCGCGTCCTGTTCAACTTCCTCATCGGCAATGAAGACATGCACCTCAAAAATTATGCATTGATCACCCGCGACCGAAGGGTTGAGCTGGCACCGGCCTTCGACTTCCTGAGCACGTCCATCGCCATCAAGAACCCCAAGGAGGAAATCGCCCTGCCGCTCAAGGGCAAGAAGTCCGGTCTGAGCAAGAAGGACTTGGTGGATTATTTTGGACGGGAGCGACTGGAGATCAACGACAGGGTTCTGGCGGAAACGCTGGAACGTTTTCAGCAGGCGATTCCGACCTGGCCCGGCCTCGTTCAGCAAAGCTTCCTTTCGGCCGGTATGCAGGACAAGTATGAGGCACTCTTGGCCGAGCGCACCAAGCCCCTTGGGTTAGCCGTCAGTTAACAGCCGTCAGTGGTCAGCCGGCAACTGAGAACCGTGAACCGTGAACTGAGAACCGATTCCGAGCTTGTCGAGGAATCTCGGTTCGCCTAGACTGCCATCGCTTCGGCCGTGTCCGCCGAAGCTCCAAGCATATAAGGACGAGGCCGAAGCCAACTCAACTGAGGGGAAGGCGGGACAAGGCCGTCTACAAGTCTCGGAGGTTAGGTCGAATTCTAAAGAGGAGGAGCCGACATGCAACTGGACGCGCTGGTATCTAATCTCGATCCTCATAAGACAGTCCTTTTCTTAGGTAGTGGGACATCGGTTGCATCAGGAGGATTGACGGCCGCCGCCTTAGCCGCTGCATTATGGGCCGATCTCATTGGTGGAGTAGCCCCGAGCGAGGACTTAACCGAACTATCTAGTATACTGTCTAATCGTGTCGGTCGTCCTGCATTAATTGGCTGTGTGAGGAAGCATCTTTCGACTCTCCAACCCACAGGCCCAATGCGAGCACTGGTGGGATATCAATGGGCGTCAGTGTACACGACCAATTATGATTGCGTTGTTGAGACTGCGTGCAGACAAATCCAGAAGCCAATCGTAGTCATTCGCTCAAATTACGACGATTATCAACAGATTGAGACTACTGGCCACATGCCGTTGCTGAAACTCCACGGGTGTCTGTCGCAGGACGTTGTGGATGGGCACCATGGGAGGATCGTAATCACGGAGGAAGATTACGAAATCGCGTGCGAGTATAGAGAAACCATGTTTCGTCGACTGGCATTCGAATTGTCGACTAAGAATGTTGTTATCGTTGGTCATTCCCTTCGAGATCCACATATCAAGCTGGATATTGTTAAGGCTGCAGAACTGAAGAGCAAACAAGGGGCACCCGGTCGGATAACCTTAGTTATTTTTGAGCGGGACGATGACCGAGCACAGCTTTACGAAAGAAAAGGGATCAGCGTTTGTGCCTCTTCGCTTGAGCAACTTACTGAAGCGTTGGCAAGGGAGTCCGAAGCGACAGGACGACCGCCTTTAGTGCAATCAGGAGAGGGTCTCTTAACACCCCGTCAAGCAGTCTGCACATTGAATACTCCAGAGGAGTCACAGAAGAAGAGCGATACGAAGAGGTTGTTTCACGGCGGAGAAGCAAGTTACGCGGACATCGAACAAGGGTTGACGTTTACGAGGACCTCTGAGGATCGCATAGTTGATGCGTTGAGGACAGGCACTCGAAGGTTTGCCGTGATTACTGGTGTGGCCGGAGTGGGTAAGACCAGTTTGGCTAGAAGAATAATGCACCGTCTTGCGAAGGCCGGGCTGATCTCATGGGAGTGGCGTAGAGAATTCGCGTTCCGCGCAGCCGAGTGGCTAAAGACGGACACAATTCTTCGAGAACAAGGCAAGGCTGCAGTGCTTTTCGTCGATGAATGCCTCCCGTTCATGAGACAAGTAAATGAACTGTGTGCTAGGTTAGTTCGCCACAATCATCCTGCTCTGCGAGTTCTGGTTACAGCTAATCATGCACAGTGGGTGCCGCGAATCAAAACGCCGGAAATCTTCAGGCACGGTATCATAGAGAAGCTCTCCGAGCTTAACGATGCGGAGATTGCTGACCTTATCACCCTCTTGGAATCGCGCCAGGATATCCGCAACCTTGTGCCTGCCAAATTCAACAATATGCCTCGGATGGCGCGGATGGAGCGTCTTCGAAGACGATGCAAATCAGATATGTTTGTCTGCTTGAAGCACATCTTCTCATTTCAGAGTCTTGATCAGATTTTGCTCGCGGAGTACGCGGAGCTGGACCCGACTCAACAGGACATCTACAGGTTGGTGTCATTCTTGGAGGCAGCGTGTGGTACGGTACACCGTCAAATCGTACTGAGGCTCGTTGACATCTTCGCCACGTCGTTGAATCAACGGTTGGCAGAACTGGAAGGATTAGTAGATGAGTATGACATCGACCCGGAGAGGGGGATCTTCGGATGGCGAACTCGGCATACAGTTATTGCGCAGGTATTGTCGCAGTACAAATTCGCCGATGAGGACGAGGTGACCGAAACGCTTCGAGCCGTAATCGAGGGGATTAATCCAACCATATGGCTTGAACTGAAAATGTTAAGGGAAATCTGCGGGTCGGAATGGGGAATAAACCAAGTTCCGAACCCCGAGGTGCGCGTTGAATTGCTCAGGCGAATTATCCAGATAGTTCCCACTGAGAGAGTTCCGCGGCACCGACTAATTACCGCCTTGCTTGAGCTGGAACAGTATGACGACGCGGAATTTGAGATCGAGGATGCGTTTAAAGTAGTGAGGCGCGACCCGCCGCTAGAGCGGTATAGGGTGCGGTTGTATATCGCGCGGGCGCTCCACCAACCGGGGATTATGCGCGAAGACAAAACAGCGTTGTTGCGTCGCGCAGAACGCTTCGCGCAGGAAGCCATCGCGCGATTCCCGGGTGACAAGCGAGCATACTTAACCTACGCCGATGTTGGCGACGCTCTCGCGCGAGTCGCCGGCGACAAATCTGTTTTGAATCACGCAATTCATGAGATGCAGCGAGCGTCGGAACACTTGCTTGACCCCGATTTCATTGAGACAATGAAAATATTCATGCGCCGGCATGGGTTCTAGATGCGCTCCGGTTGCTGATTCGTGGGTCATCGAACACGATCACTTCACGCTGGAAACGGCTTATCCAGCCAGCGTCATGCGTCAAGGTGGAGGTCGTCCACCAAGCTCTCGCAGGGCAGCGATAAATATGTGTAATTCGGAGATGCCCCATCCCGCCACCCGCAATCATTTGACGGGCGCCCGCGGTGCGACGATAATGCGGCGATAGCCAGCGTGTTTAAGATCACTCAACTTCCCAGTGGCGTGCGCGTGGCCACGGCCGAAATGGCGCACATGGAAAGCGTGTCCGTCGGACTGTGGGTCGGCATCGGCGGACGCTACGAGCCGGCCCGGCTCAGCGGCATCGCCCATTTCATCGAGCACATCCTGTTCAAGGGCACCCGACGCCGCACCGCCAGACAGATCAGCCAGACCGTCGAAGGCATCGGCGGCTACCTCAACGCGTTCACGGGCGAGGAAACCACCTGTTATTACGCGAAGGCCAGCCACCGTCATCTCGATACGTTGTTGGATGTGCTGGCCGATATGTATCTGCACCCGAAGTTCGCCGCCGCCGACATCGACAAGGAACGCGGCGTGATCAAGGAAGAGTTGCTCATGTACCGTGACCAGCCTGACCATTACGTGCATGAGTTGCTCACCGAAACGCTCTGGCCGGAACATCCACTTGGACGGACGCTCACGGGCACGCCCCAAACATTGGACGCAATGGATCGGGCGACCACTCTCGATTTCAAGCGCAAGAAATACGTCGCCGCCAACACGGTTGTCGCCGTCGCGGGCCATTGCCGGCACGACGATATCGTGGGCCGGGTGGACAAGATGTTGACGTTGCCGCGGAACGGCCGGTCGCCGGGTTTCCAGCCCGCGCGCAACGCCCAGCGCGCGCCGCGGCTCCGCTTCTTCACCAAAAACTGCGAACAATCGCATCTCGCCATCGGCATTCGCGGTTATTCCCGGCACGACCCGCGCCGGTACGCGCTGAAATTGTTGAGCGTCATTCTCGGCGAGAACATGAGTTCGCGCCTGTTCCAGGTAATCCGCGAACGGCATGGCCTCGCGTACTCGATCCAGTCGTCGACGAGCTATTTTGCCGACACGGGTGCGCTGCTGATTTCGGCCGGACTCGACACGAAACGATTGCCGCGGGCGCTGGCGTTGACGCTCGGCGAGATGCGCAAGATGGCGCGGCAGGGACCGTCCGCCGTCGAGGTGCGCCGAGCCAAGGATTACGCCGTCGGCCAGATGCGGCTCGGATTGGAGAGCACCGCCAACCGCATGATGTGGCTCGGCGAACATTTGCTCGGCTACGGCCGGATTCCCATCCCCGAAGAGATTGAGCGCGGAATCTCGAGCGTTACGGCGGACGAGATTCAGGAGGCCGGCGCCGATTTGTTCCGCGACCGGCGTCTGAACGCCGCCGTAATCACGCCCAGCAAAGACGAGCGGGCGGTGTCCTCTCTTTTGTCATTCTGAGCCTGCCCCGAAAGCTTTCGGGGCGGGCGAAGAATCTCTCGTTTGGCGGACAGCCCTTGTACCGGTCGTGAGACCCTTCGACAAGCTCAGGGTGACAACATTCGCGTTACTATTTCCCACACCAGCGCCGGCAGCGGCCACGCCCACGGGACGCGGAACTCGCGAAGTTCGTCGAGGATTTTCGTCACCGCGTACAGATGACGCATGCGTTCGGGCCGGTCGTGGTAGTACGTGATGAAATCGTAGAACCAGATTCCCCAAAACGCCCAGGTGGACAGATGTGATTCCAGCGCGAAGACGACGGAGGCCAGCAGCCCGTAGGCAACGAACTCGATTTTCCGCCGCCGCGGCAATTCGCGGAGCACGAGCCGGCGCTCTTCGGTCGCCATCTTGAATCGCAGCTCGAACACTTTCACTGTCAGCCCGAGCGGCGCAGCCGCAACGATCAGGAGCAGCACCCGCAGCCAATCCCAGCCGTGTACGCCGATCCAGTGGAGTTGGGCGACGTTCAGCAGCAGAATGGCTACGAACGCCCCGTTCATCAACCGGCGCCGGATGCGATCGTGCTGGGCCTCGCTGGGGTCCTGCATTCGGGTCGCGCCGCGCATGCCGCCGGGCGCGGCGTCGGGTGGACGCGGGGAAGGATTCATCTTTGGCGCGGATGATAATGCGGTGTATTCTTAAGGCAAACAAGAACCCGGTCGCAGGAGGTGACGACGTGCAACTGGATCTTACCGAGGAAGAGCGCCAGGAATTGGTCGAGATGGTTCGCAACGAACATGCGAACATCAATCCCGAGTTCCATCACACGAAAGAGCCTGCCTATCGTGAAGAATTGAAGAAACGGCAGGCGTTGCTGGAAGGCTTGCTCAGCCGGCTCGGCGGGCATGTGCGGTCTTCGCCGTGAGTCATTCCCCGGTCACCCTCACTCGGTCCCGGACCAGGCCCGTGGAACAGTTCGAGGAGTTTGCGGCCCGGCCCGGCTGCGTCTGGCTGGACACCGCCAGCGGCGAGGGCGTCTCGCTGCTGGCCGCCGAACCAGCGAAGGTGTTTCGCGCAAAAGGCGAACGCGGCGTGTTCGACCGTCTCCGGGCGGAACTGGAGGGCTGGCGCGGCTACGCCATCGGTTATTTCGGATACGATTTGAAGAACGAGATCGAACGGCTGCCGGCGCACGCCGTGGACGACCTCGGCCTGCCCGATTGCTGGTTCGGGTTCTACGACGATGTGCAGGTGTTCCATCGGACCGTCACACCTCAATACTCCAGTGCTCCAGCACTCCAGCACTCCAATCCCACGCTCCGCTCCAACTTCACACGCGAGTCTTACCGGGCGATGGTACTCCGCGCCAAGGAATACATCGCGGCGGGCGACGTTTATCAGGTCAATCTCTCCCAGCGGTTCCAGTGCGAGGTGACCGCGCCCGCGCCGGAGGTTTATCGGGCATTGCGGGCGTGGAATCCGGCGCCGTATGGCGCGTATCTCGACATCGGTGACGCGCAGATTCTGTCCACGTCGCCGGAATGTTTTCTGAACATCCGCGACCGTCACGTCGTCACCCGTCCCATCAAAGGCACACGGGCGCGCCAAGCGGTCGTGGAACGGGCGTCCCGCCCGTTCGATGCGGCATGGAACACAGGCGAGACGCCTGTGCCACTGGACCGGACAGGCGGGACGCCTGTCCTACCGGACGATCTCGCGATACGGGAGTTGCTCCGTTCGCCGAAGGACAACGCGGAATTGCTGATGATCACCGACCTCGAACGCAACGATCTCGGCAAAGTGTGCGAGTTCGGCAGCGTGTTTGTGTCGGAACTGCGGCGCGTGGAGACGTTCGCGACCGTGCATCATCTCGTGGCGACCGTTGAAGGCCGGCTGCGGCGCGACGTGAGCCACGTCGACTGCCTGCGGACCTGTTTCCCGGGCGGATCGATCACGGGGGCGCCGAAGATTCGCGCGATGGAGATCATCGACGAACTGGAGCCGCACGCCCGCGGCGTGTACTGCGGGGCGATCGGGTATTTTGGCCCGAACGGTAGATCGCAGTTCAACATTGCGATTCGGACGGTGGTGTATGTAGGACGGGCGTCTCGCCTGTCCAGCGACATGCATCAGAGAGGCGGGACGCCTGTCCTACCAGCGGGTGGGCGATTGACTTTTCACGCCGGTGGCGGCATCGTGGCGGACAGCGAGCCGGAGGCGGAGTACGACGAGACGCTCGCGAAAGCGCGAGGGATTCTCCATGCAATCGACCAGCTACGCGTTTGTTAACGGACGGTTCGTACCCGAAGCACAAGCCAGCGTGTCGATCTTCGACCGCGGATTTCTTTACGGCGAGGGCGTGTTTGAAACGATGCGCGTGTACGGCGGGCGCATGTTTCGCGCCGCCGAGCACATGGAACGGCTGTTCGCGGGACTGCAGACATTGGGCATCGAATCGGTATTCTCGCCCGAAGAACTGCGGGCGGTATGCCGGTCGCTCGCCGAGATGAACGGGGTGCCGGACGGCGCGGCCCGGGTGTATCGGACGCGCGATTCCACCGTTGCCACCGTGCGATCGCATCCGTTGGCGCCACGGAACCTGACGGCGATCGTGTCCACCGTGCGCCTCGACTCCCATCTTTCCCGGCACAAGACGGCGAATCGGTTGCCGTACATCCTGGCCCAACAAGAAGCCGCAACCGAGGGGGCCGACGAAGCCGTCCTGGTCAACTCCGCGGGACGGGTCGTCGAGTTCACCACCAGCAATCTGTTTGTGGTCAAGGACGGAGGCCTGTTCACGCCGTCGTTGGAAGACGGCCCGCTGCCCGGCATCACGCGCCGGGCGGTGCTGACGCTCGCGGCCGATCTTCAGATTCCCGTGAGCGAAACCGGTTTCGGCCCGGAGTTTCTCGAGACGGCCGACGAAGTGTTTGCCACGAACAGTCTCATTGAAATTGCGCCGGTGACGAATTGGGGGCCATCGCAGGACGTGACGCTGCAGCTCCAGAAAGCCTACCGCGACCTGGTACGGGAAGAATTGGGATTGTAGCCGCGAATCTTGGAGCCATGAACAAAACGACCGGAAGTCGTTGTAGCCGCGGCGCTCTGTCGCCGCGCTAGGAGCTTGGTTCCACACTCGTCGGGAAGCACGCCGGCAGAGCGGCGTGGCTACAAAACAGGCTTTTGTTAGGTGCTCTTATTCGCGGCTGCAGGTCGCGAGACAACGAACCGCGAGCGTGCTCGCGGGTACAATGCGGCGTTCTCAATACGCCCGGGCGACGAGGACGCGTTGCTTTGAGGCACCGCCGGTAAAGATGCAACGGCCTTCGCCCTTGGCTTCGTCGGGGATCTGATCGGCGAACGGAATGCAGCGGATCGTGGTTTCGTAACGCTCGGCCAGTTCGTCTTCCTTGTCGTGGTCGCCCGCCCAATGGACCCACGCGAATCCGCCGGGTGCGTCCTTGGCGAAGAACTTCTCGAACTCTTCCATCGTGTTGACGACGCACGAGCGTTTGGCGCGGAAGACCTTGGCGCGTTCGAGCAGCTCGCGCTGCATGGCGTCGAGCGTCGGTTTGATCGAGGCCAGCGCTTCGGCCCGGGGCAGGAACGTCTTGCGGCGTTTGCGGAGGTCCTGTTCGCTTTCACCGTCCTTTTCGAGTAAGAACCGGCGGACGAGGCAGAGGCTGCCCTTCTCCAGATCTTTCGGGCCAATCTCGATCCGGATCGGCACCCCTTTGGCTTCCCACTCGTAGTATTTCGCGCCGGGCATGATGCCGTCGCGGTCGTCGAGTTTGACAGCGAGTCCTTGCGCCTTGAGTTCGCCAACGACTTTGGTTGCTTCTTCGAGGACTTTGGCTTTCTCGGCGTCGTTTTTGAATATGGGCACGACGACGACGTGAACTGGCGCCAGCTTGGGTGGCAGCACGAGTCCGTTGTCGTCGGAGTGGGTCATGATGAGCGCGCCGACGAGCCGGGTCGACACGCCCCAACTCGTGGCGAAGACGTACTCGCGTTTGCCGTCCTTGTTGAGGAACGTGACATCGGAGCTTTTGGCAAAGTTCTGGCCGAGATAATGGCTCGTGCCCATCTGCAGGGCTTTGCCGTCCTGCATCATGCCTTCGATGCAGAGCGTTTCCAGCGCGCCGGCGAACCGTTCGCCGGGAGTTTTCTTGCCTTTGATGACGGGAACAGCGGCGACGTTCTCGGCGAAGTCGGCATACACGTCGAGCATCCGGAAGGTTTCCTCGAGCGCCTCGGCTTCGGTGGCGTGGGCCGTGTGACCTTCCTGCCAGAGGAACTCGGCGGTGCGCAGGAACAGCCGGGTGCGCATTTCCCAGCGAACGACGTTGGCCCATTGGTTGATCAGGATCGGCAGGTCGCGGTAGCTCTGGATCCAGTTTTTGTATTGGGCCCAGATGATCGTTTCGCTCGTGGGACGAATGACGAGCGGTTCCTCGAGCTTGGACTCAGGGTCGACTACCACCTCGCCATCGACGGATTTCAGCCGGTGATGAGTGACGATGGCGCATTCCTTGGCGAACCCGGCGGCGTGCTGTTCCTCCTTGGTGAGGAACGAGAGCGGGATGAACAGTGGGAAATAGGCATTGACGTGGCCCGTGGCCTTGAATCGGTCATCCAACTCGCGCTGCATTTTTTCCCAGATGGCGTACCCGTGGGGTTTGATGACCATGCAACCGCGCACGGGTGAATGCTCGGCGAGGTCGGCGCGCTTGATCACGTCGAGGTACCACTGCGCGTAGTCCTGGGCGCGCGGCGTCACGCTTGCCCCGACCTTGTCGGGGCTGGCGGCGTCGGTGGTTGCTGGCTTTCCTTTGTTCGGCTGAGTCATGCGGGATTGTCTGTAACGCAGACGCGGCGGGAATTCGAGCCGAAAAACCGTGGGCTGACCGGCTAAACCCTCACCCTGACCCCTGGTCGCCTCTGGCGCCGCCTGTGGCGGGTAAACCTCTCCCTTACGCAACAAGGGAGAGGGGACAACTACTGAATTTTGCGGTGAAGTTTCACAAAAAGGTTTTGACCGGGCCTCAAAAAGCTGTATAAGTGCGTCGTGTCCTGAAGGCCACGTAAAACGGGGAGGTCTTTGGGGCAAACAAGGAGGATTGGGGATGAATGCCGTTCTTGCAACGGGGGGCTTGTTGTACGCTTTTCAACAGGCCGAACTGCAGGGCAAGGTAATCGTGCTGTTGTTGATGGCCGGTTCGGCCTTGACCTGGTCGGTGGTGCTCACCAAATGGCAGCAACTGCGCCGGGCCCGTGAGTCGGGCGAATCGTTTCTCTCGCAGTTCCGTCGCGACCACGATCCGCTGCATCTGTTCATCAACAACTTCGAGATGACCGAGTGTCCCCTCTACAACATCTACCGCATGGGCGCCGAGGAAGTGTCCACGCAATTCGGCAACAGCAACAATCCCCGCAAGGTCGCCGGTGGCTATAAAGCGTTCGGCGGCAGTGGGACGACCACGTTGGCGGCAGTCGATTCCGACGTGGGCGTTGCCGAGCGCACGGTGGTCAATCTCAACACTTTGCGCGGCGCGCTTGGCCGGGCGATCGACACGGAAGTGATGAAACTCGAAACGCACGTCAGCATCCTGTCCACGGCGGTGACGGGCGGGCCGTTCCTCGGACTGCTCGGAAGCGCGTGGGGCGTGATGAGCGTGTTCGCGGCGATGGGCGAATACGGCACGGTGCGGCTCGGCGCGGTGGCCCCGGGTATCTCGGCGGCGCTGTTGGCGACGGTCGTCGGTTTGCTCGTCGCGGTGCCCTCGTTGTTTGCCTACAACTGGCTGGCGCAGCGCATCCGGCACTCGACGATGGAGATGGAAAGTTTCGCCGAGGAATTCGTGAACGCCGTCGAGCACAACTATGTCACCAACTAAACACTGGAGTACGGGAATGTTGGAGTGTTGGAGTGTTGGGAACGTCCCGACAAGTCGTGTCAATACTCCAATACTCCATTATTCCAACAATCCATTTTGCTTGCCATGAGTCGCGCGTCGAATCGAGGCAAACGGTACGGGCACCTGCCCGAGTTGGGCGAGATCAACGTCATGCCGTTGGTGGACCTGTTCATGCAGTTGTTCATCGCCGTCATCATTTTCTTTCCCGTGGTCGAGTACGGCATGAACATCAATCTGCCGAAGGGCACGACCGACCAGATCAAACGCGAGCAGACCCGCACGCTGTCGGTCAACCGACAGGGCCGGGTTTACCTCAACGACATCAGCCTGACGCCGGCGCAGTTGCGGGCCGAGCTGGCGAGGCTGGCAAAGGTCGATCCGCCCATCACGATCCTGGTCAAGGCCGACCAGGCGAACAACTACGGCGCCGTGATGGAAGTCCTCACGGAATTGCACGCCGCCAAGATCACCCGGATCGCGTTGATGACGCAGGAAGAGACGCCGCCGAAATACGCCCCGGATCGGTCGGGGCGGGCTCGGAGATGACCGCGATTGAGCAAAGGTTCCGACGAAACTTCATTTTGGCGTGCATCATTCATGGCGCGCTGATCGGCGGGATCGTTGTTTTTGAAGGGGTAATGTCTGCGGCGCGTTCGAGTACGCCCGCCGTGGTCGCGTTGATCACACCCGCCGACATCCTCGGCGATCTGCCCAAAGGCGCAGGACAGGGACGGGGCAATTACGCTCCGCCACCACCGGAGCCGGCTGCTGGGGAATCGGCCGGCCCGAACAGCGCGGCTCTGGCGGCGGACGAACAGCTTGCCCCGAAACCGAAAGCCGTTTCTGAGACAATCCGGGATCCGAACGAGATTGCCATACCGAAGAAACGGATCGTCAAGGAATCAAAACCGAAGCCCACCGCGACCGTGAAGAAATCCAGCGCGAAACCACCGGCTGCCGCCAAGTCTTCGCTGAAGGCGGGCTCCGCCAACACGGCCGCGAGCGCGGAAGCGATTCGACGGCGGTTTGCGAGCGCGCTGGCGGCCGCCGAAGACGGCACGCCGGGTGGCGACAACCAATCCCCCGGTGGAGGTACGGGCGAGTCGAAGTACGGCCGGCTCGGCTCGCCGAACGGCGCACCGGACGGGATCGCGGGTGGCGTCGGCAAAGGTTCGCCGTTCTGGTCGTACTACCTGCGGGTGCACGATGTGATGTACGAAGCGTGGGAACAGCCGGGGCAGGCGCTCAATTTCGACAATAAGCTCGTGGCGACGATTCTACTCCGGGTCGCGCGCGACGGGCGGATTCTCGACGTGCGATTGCAGAATTCCTCGGGCAACAAGTTGATGGACGACTCGGCGTTGGCGGCGGCGCGGGACGTACCGCGGCTCGATCCACTGCCGGAAGGCCTGGGTGGAGAAACCGCCGATATTACGGTGAATTTCCGATTGGAAGGTTAGTGATAAACGAAACGAATTGGCAGGTTGTCATGATGAGCGGAGCGACGCACCTCGCGCCGGGGGGAGACCCTTCGACAAGCTCAGGGTGACAAATCACGGGGAGCGGAGTGTAACGATGAAGATCGGCCGATTGGCGTACATCCTTCAATTTGTCATGGTCAGTGTCTTGATTTCTTCAAGCGCAGCGACGGCGTCCGCGCAGGTGGAAGTGGTGAAAGGCCGGCGCTCGTTCGGGGTGTCCGGGTTTGCGGGCGATGCGGCGATTGCGGGGCAGGTGACGGACGTGTTGAAGAACGATTTGCGGTTGTCGGGCTATTTTGCGCTCGGGCCGGTGAGCAGTGCCGAGTTCGTGCAGACCGGCACCGTGCGCGGCGACCGGGCCAATCTGACCGTCGAATGTATGGTCATGCAACAGGCGACCAAGAAGGTCGTCCTCTCGAAAGCCTACCAGGGCAGCGCCCAGGATTTGCGGCGCGTCGTGCACCGGTTATCGGACGACATCGTGCAGACGATTGCGGGCCAGCGCGGGATTGCGCAGACGAAAATCGCCTTCGTTTGGGCGCGCAACGGGGTCAAGGAATTGGCCGTGATGGACTACGACGGACACAATCCCCGCCAGCTCACGTACGACCGTTCGATCAGCGTGCGGCCGCGCTGGTCGCCCGACGGACGAAAAATTGTGTACACGAGCTACAAGAATGTATTCCCGGACGTGTTGGAGGTTGACCTGTACACGGGGCAACGCCGGCGCCTGGCGACGTTCCCGGGACTCAATTCGGGCGCGGTGTTCTCGCCCGACGGATCGACGATCGCGTTGACGCTGAGCAAGGACGGAAATCCCGAGTTGTATACGATGGGTGCGGACGGCGGCGATTTGCGGCGGCTGACGCACACCCGCGGCGGGGAATCGTCGCCGACGTGGTCGCCCGATGGACAGACCATCGCCTACGTGAGCGACGACAGCGGGGCCCCGCAAATCTGGATGGTGGGCCGCGACGGCGGTGCGCCGTCGCGGTTGACGGTGTCGCCGAGCTACAACACCGAGCCGGATTGGTCGCGTCCGCCCAGTGGCTCGGACATGAAACCGATGTTGGCATTGACATCGCGCGTGAACGGCCGGTTTCAGATCGGGGTGTACGACCGGAGCTCGGGCGCGGTACAACCCGTGGTGGCGGACGATGCGGACAACGAGGATCCGTCGTGGGCGCCCGACGCACGTCATTTGGTGTTCATGAAATCGCAACGGTGGCGCGCGCAGTTGTATCTGCTTGACGTGGTTACAGGTGAGCAAGTACAGTTGCCCGCCGTGGAAGGGGGCGCGTCCGAACCAGCGTGGGGACCGTAAGTTGCGGATGCGACGAAACAAATTTTCACGAGGAGGAAGGACCCTCACATGAGGAAGAAATTTCTGGTTCAGGTTATCTTGGTATCCGTGGTGGCAGCGGTTGCACTGACCGGTTGCAAGAGCCCATTCTGGAAGAAGAAGTCGGGCGCGGCGGCCGGCGCGGAGACCGGGGTCCCGCCGCTGGGCGCCGGTGGCGAAACGGGGATTGGGGAGCGTCCGATGGTGAGCAGCGCCGGAGCGCTCCAGCATGGGCAGTTTGCCCCCGTGCTGTTCGATTACGACAGCGCCCGCATTCGCCCGAGTGAAGTATCGAAGTTGGAAGCGGTGGCGGCGTACCTGAAGTCGAACCCGGGCAAGCTGGTGATCGAGGGATACTGTGACGAGCGCGGCACGGCGGAATACAACCGGGCGCTCGGCGAACGCCGCGCGTTGGCGGCGCGCGATGAACTGGTCAAGCTGGGCATCGACGCCAGCCGGATTTCAACGATCAGCTACGGCAAGGATCGACCGGTGGACCCGGGGCACGACGAAGCCGCGTGGGCCAAAAACCGCCGCTGTGAGTTCGTGGTTGTGAATCAGTGACGGACCCGCGGTCGCGTTGACAAGGTAGCGTGGGCCGGCGTAGAGTGGCGGTAACCAAAGGACTGCTATGGAAATCGGCTGGACACAGATTCTGCTCGTTCTCCTCATCGTCCTGATCCTGTTCGGCGCCAAACGGATTCCCGAGGTGATGAAATCCATGGGGCAGGGTGTGAAAGAGTTCAAGAAGGCGGCCAAGGACATCACCAGCGACGACGAGACCGACGCGTCAGCCAAACCGACGGCGGCTGCTCCGAAGGACGAGACCAAGAAATCCGCCTGAGGCTCCGGCTCGCCCGCCGTGGGAGCGATTCCAATCGCGGCTTCCCCTCTGATCCGGTCGCGGACGCGATTCGCTCACGCTGGAAATTGGTGAACGCATGACTGACTCACGCGAGCAGAAGCCCCTCCCTCCCGACGACGAGACTGAGGAGTCGTCAGCCGCCGTCAAGCCCTTTCTCGAGCATCTCGAAGACCTGCGTTGGATGCTGATCAAGATGCTCGCCACGCTGTCGGTGGCGATGCTGGCGTGCTTCATTTTTGCGGCGCAACTCCTCGAGGTACTGGTCTATCCGCTGCAGCGCGCCACGGGGAATGCGGAGCCGTTTCTCCGGACGCTGGAAGTGACGGGCGGATTCAGCGTTGCGTTGAAGCTGGCGTTGTACGCCGGGATTGTCGTCTGCTGTCCCGTGTTGTTGTACTTCCTGGCGCAGTTTGTTTTGCCGGCGTTGACCTCGCAGGAGAAAAAAATGCTGGCGCCCGTGCTCGGATTTGGCGTGGGATTATTCCTGGTGGGCGTGGCGATCGCCTATTTCGTCGTGATCCCCAACGCCTTGCGATTCTTCATCAATTACAACCGAAGCTTGCACATCCGCTCCGAGTGGACGATCCAGAATTACGTGTCGTTTGTCTCGGTGGTCTCGCTGGCGTTCGGGCTGGCGTTTGAGTTACCGTTGGTCATCCTGGCCTTGGCGCGGCTGGGCCTCGTTACGCACAAATTCCTGCGCCAAAAACGGATTTATGCGATCCCGCTGATCTTCTTCGTCGCGGCGGTGATCACGCCGCCCGATTTGATGAGCCAGATTCTGCTCGGCACGCCGATGTGCCTCCTGTACGAGGCCTGCATCTGGATCGCGTGGTGGATGGAACGGAAAAAACGGCGGGAAGCAGAGATCAGCATCCAGTAGCCGGCGAATCAGGACTCGTACTTCTTGTGGTTTTCTACTGTTGAGGCTGTTATCCCTACTTCCTCCGTGCTGGCACTTCACTTGTCATTCCCAACGGACATATCACTTGTTATCGACAAACTGAGAAAAAGTTGTTGACAGGGGGGGGGGCGACGTCTGGTAGCGTGGCGGTGACTTGGGGAAGCGCATGTTCGGCCACCAGACACATGGGCCAACAAGGAAGCATGAAGTAACTCGCAGAGAGTTTCTCACTGGTGCCGCAACGTTTCTTAGTGCACTTCCAATTCTCGGCCTCATCGGTCGCTCGTTGCTGCGTCTCCGATCGGATTTCTATCAGCAGGCTGCGTTGCACCGCAATCTCGACCGCGATCCAATCTCCGTCTACAAGATGGTGCCGTTGCCGAGCATCAAGTATGACAATGCCGAGATGCGGCATATGGCCAACAAGATCTTCCCAAGCGTTGCCGCTGCCCGGGCGCGACGACCGCACCGCGGCTTCATCTATGGACTCAAAACCGTCCCGCTGCCTCGCTCGCTGATAAACGGTACGGATCAAAACACACTTTTTTGTAGTCGCAAGGATTTTGATCAACGCGTTCGCGCCGATCGACGTCACTGGCAACGCCTCGGTATTGACGTCGACACTGTATTCAGCACCGTCATGAACGCGTGAAACTGATTTCGGCTGCTACTGTGGCCTAAACGGGCCCCAGTGGCGGCCACCCCCGAGGCGAATGCCCCGGGCCAATTTCGTGGTAACGGCGGTCTGTCCGAAAGCGTTCGGGGTGTGACCACTGAGAGGTGAGGGTTTGTTATGGTGAGGTTGTCGAAACATCCTGGTCGTTTTTTGGCCGTTGTCTTGGCCGTTCATCTGTGTGTCCTTCCGGCCTTGGCCCGCTCGAAGCACCGGTTGACCAGTTCCCAAGCGGCCGGGGCGATCGGGCAAATCAACGCGGCCCTCGATTCCAACGATGTTGCGTCAGCTGAGGCAATTGCGAGCGCGTACTATCAACAGGCCACGAATGCTCCCGCGCTTCAGCCTTCAGACCCGACGGTGATCGTTGATCCGCTGGTTGCGGCGGAGACGGCCGAGTTGATTCGTTCCAGTACCGCCTTCGAGATCGCTCGGTGTTTCTACAACCATGCCGAGTTGGACGCCGCCAAGCAGTGGGCAACGACGGCGACCACGGGCGGCACGCTGGCAGAGCAGAACGTGCGTCTTGCGACCGTGTTGCTGGGCAACATCGCCAGCGCGATGGACAAAAATGACGAAGCCGTGGCGGATTTCACGAGCGTAATCAACCTGCCGAATCTCAATCGCGAGCAGGCGGCCGCCTACGCCGGGTTGCTCGAAGTGTTCATGCTGCAAAAACAGGATGATCTGGTCGAACAGTGGGTGCAACAAGGCCGGGAACGATTCGCCGAGAGCGAGTTCGAGTTGGATTATTTAAAGAAAGTCGGCGCGACGCTCAGGCGGCGCAATCATCCGCTGTGGCGGGAACTCGACCAAGACATTGTTGGGTTGTCATCGGCCGGTCCGGGAAACAAGCTCTACGCGCTGCGCCAATTGGCCAGCAACGCGCGCAAGTTCGGCCGGTGGACCGAAGCTGAGACCGATTACGCCGCCATCTGCGCGCTGGGGATTTGCTCGCCGCAAGACACGGTGAACTCCTACCTGTTTGTCGCCGAGGCTCAAGCCAAACAGAGCAAAGACTTCGCTCCCACACTTCAGACGCTCCAGACAAAAGCCGCTCAGCTTCTCGATCCTGAGGATCGCGAGTACGCCAGCTACCGCATCGGGAAGTTCTACGAAGAACACGACAACCTCGATCAAGCTGCGACCAGTTACCAATCACTGGTCACCAGTTTGTCCACTTCGACCTGGGTGGCCGCGTCGTTGCACCAACTTGCCGGGGTCAAAGCCAAACAAGGCGACCCGCGGACCGCGATCAAGCTGTATCTGCAATATCCTCAGAGATTCCCACAGAATGCCCGGCTCAACCTGCAATCTTATGCCGGCGCGCTCAACGTGGCGATGACGGTGGGCGATACAAACGCGGCGGACCAGATCGCGGTGGCGATCACCAATAGCGCGGCTTCGCTGGCGGATTATAACGCGCAGTTGCACCTGGCGTTCTATTTCTTGCAGCGAGGGAACAAGCCGATGGCCCGGGAATTTTTGGAGCGAGGCTTCGCACAAGTGCCCCACGCTCTGGCGCTGGCGCCGAGTGCCGCCGAGCGGTATCGGGTGCATTTCAACTACCTCAAGCATCTAAGTTATTTCAATCTGCCTCGGCGAACCCTGGAGTGGCTGGACGCAAATCCGGCGGATTTTCCTGTTACTCCGGCAACGACCGATGTTCTGGGACTCGGCTGTTACGCCTACAAGGCTTTTGCTTTGAATGCCATGGGAAAACGGGACGATGCGATCGCGTTGCTGCAGACGTTGCTGGATCAGGTCCAAGGTGATTCGGACCAAGAAATCAGGTTCAGTGAGTGCCTCGCCCAGTTTTACGACTGGGCTCACGACAGTGCCTCCGCTACGGAGCTGTTTGAGGCGATGGCACTGAAGTATCCCACGCATCCGTGGGCCAGTTTCGGCCGCCTGAATCTGGCCATCCACCAGTTCAAAGCAGGAGATGTTGCGGGAGCGCTGAAGTTGACTGAGGACATCATCAACAGCCTGCCTGAGAACTCGAAGCGTCGGTGGATACGCAGCGTGTATTGGGGCGCGGTTTATTTGCGAGGCTGCTGCTTGGAGGCGCAGGGCGGTGATGGCAACAGCCTGAAACAGGCGGCTCTGAAACAGGTTCCGGATTTACGGATCGAACAAGAATTGCGCAGACGGTGAATCTTTGAAGAGGCCAGCCAGTGTTCGTCACTTGTCGCCGATTGCGTTTCGAGCAGCGATTTGCGTCGCGGTAATCTTTGCGCTCGGAAAAGTCTGGGCGGCAATTGATGCACCGCCACCTTGCCCGGACTGCGATCCTCCCTGCCAAGGATGCAGTTGGTGCAATTGCGGAGTGTGCGAGGGCGTAGGCACCGACTGTCCAGATGGCTCATGGTGCAATTGGGGATGCTGCGACACCGGACCTCACGTGGGAGATTGGACCTGTTGCCAAGAGGGTTCGGTTAAGAATCCGGGCACGTTGAGTTTCACGAGCAGAACGAACTGCGTTGGCCAGGGCGTTGACACGCCGTATCCTCTGGCCGTCGAAATGAACGCTGGGAAAGCTTGTCAGCTTATAACCTATGATTGCGAGACGTCCGTGACATTTATCGCGGATGTGCCGTATGGTTACGAAGTGAAATTCACGCCGCCAATTACGAATACGTTCACGGATGCGGGAGTGCATCCCTTCACGGTAAGCGTGTGCGGAGCATCTTGGGAAGATTGGGTCTGCCCAACGAATACAGCCCCGGCGACCGTCGGCACCTTCACCGTGTACACAGTGGGAGTCGGCTCGTTGCAGTCGGATCAAGGTTGTGATAACAATGGGCTGACGAACATTGTCGATTGGGCCGACAGCGGAGTGGTCACAGTCACGGCAACACCGAATCCAAACATTCCTGCCAACAATCTCCCGTCGTGCTGGAACATGTACGGCGACGGAACCCAGGTCAGCCGGACTGTCCGCACGGTGCCCAAATCCAGCCCCGGCTTCTATAGGATCGTTGCCCAGGCCGGGACTTCGGCGAAGACGCAGGTGGTGGTCGTGGTGAAATGCTCGTTTACTGCATTTGCACGAGAGGGACCCGGATGTTGCGGAATTACGAATAATTATGGACATGGCTGGTGGAAACTGGGCTTGGAGCCGAGTGGTGCCAAAGTATTGTTGGGCGGCAATCCGAGCGACGGCCCGCAGGCATTTGTAAACAGAGAACTTGGATGGGCCTGTAGGGATTGTCTTTCTAGTAACAATTGCACGGATACCGGACGCCCGATGCTGGATAGTGAGAATAGGGCGGGCGGACCGCCTACAGATTCACACGTATGGCAGATCAATTTCATCCAACTGCAACAGGCTGCGACGTTTTCTTCTGACCAAGAGGGATCAGAAGGATACTATGACTGCGGTTTTTTGGGATGGGGCGCCTATAACTGCGTGACGTTGACTCGAAGCGCTGGCCAGCCCGCAGGCGTGGTCATACCTACGTTCTCTCCTACTTGGCCGTGGTGCGCGTACGACTGCCCACACGAATTTGCGTACTGGTTAGCGTCACTCTTATGAAGAGAGATTGTCAAATGACAAGGCGTTCAAAGAACAAACTGTTCCGTGTCGCGCGAGTCGTCGCCATGATGATCATCGCGTCTGGGGCTTGCTGCAGGGCTGATCCGCCACCGGAGCCGCCGAATAATTGTCCGAGATTTGCGGACGCTCCTTCTAACTATGAGACACCGAAGACGCCAATTTTGCACGATGCATTGGACCGTTGCCTGACAAATCTAGGAAGGGCTCAACAGGAGGTGTGTGCTCTTTATGCCGAAGGCAAAGTCCAGAGGCACCGCTCGATAAACGGTGGTTGGGTGTCGGGCGTAACGTTGACGAATAGCGACTTCACATTTGGCTTCTTGAATGCGACCGGACCCGTGTACCAGATTGGCAAGCGTGTACTTGGTGACAATAGCGGTCCGTCGGAACGTAGCTATCGAATCGAATTCGACGAACAAGGAAGGATCCGATCATACACCGGCCGCAGGGGACGACACACTGACGAGGGTTTGGCGTTTTACCCAAACGGCGGCATTAGCAACTTTTGGGCGGAGATTGATAGACAAACCACCGGCCAAGCAACGTGGTACGCCGACGGCAGGCTTCAATCCGAAGGGATGTCTCCCCAACTTCCCAGAGATACAGCAGGGCTCCCGGAATTGGAAAATGTCCTGAGGCATGGTAGCGACGCCAAGAAATTCGAGGCCATAGCAGCCATGGCGGAAATTGGTTCGGCATCGATACCATACGCGCTGAAGGTACTCGAAGACGGGGACGAGCTTTCCCGAGAAAGGGCTGCGTTTCTCTTTGTACTTTTCGCGGCACGAGCATTTCCAGCCAGTTCGAGTCTCGCTACGCGAGTGCGCGAGGACGCTGTTCCAACTCTCATGCGCCGCCTTCAAGAGGATGAGAGTCCCAAAGTCCGACAGGGAATTGCCCATGCTTTGGGAATGGGTCCGTGGGGAGAGGCCGCCATCCCTGCCTTGGAGGAAGCGGCAACGAATGCCAACCCGGAAGTGGCGAACGCGGCGAGAATTGCACTCGAACGCATTCGTGGGTCTCCGTCCAAGTGAATCAGCCTCCGCCCTCGTGACAAATTGAAGACGAGATTTATTCTGACCGCGCTGATTCTTTTGGCTTCGCCTTCACTGTTTGCCGATACGGTCATACTCGTTGCGCTGCCGTCCGAACTCGATGCCGTGCGCAAGGAGGTTCGCGTCGTCGGCCGACCAGTCCAGCTTGCCCCGCTCGGAACGGGGCTGGCCGGGCATAAGGTTTCGATCGGCTATCACAAAGGGGAGAAGATTTGGATCGCCGTCACCGGCGCTGGCAACCTCAATTCGGCAATGATCACACAGGCCTTGCTAACGCGGTACAAAGTCGACCGAGTAATCTCTGTTGGCGTCGCTGGGAATCTGAATGACGACTGGAAGGTGGGCGACGTGCTGGTTGCCACTGATGTTATCAATCACCAGCAGGGGAAAGAAACGCCCGCCGGGTTTGAGACGAAGCAACAGCGGTTGTCAGCTATCAGCCATCAGCTTTCCGCAGACTACCTCGAAAAGTGCGGGGAGTTGAGGAGCAACGCCACGGAAATAACGACTGAGATTCTTCTCTCGCCACGGCGGGATCAGAATGACCGCACGGGAGAGGCAAGAACAAACGGCACGACGGAGACCCTTCGCGGAGTTTACACTGAGCGAAGTCGAAGTGCTCAGGGCGACAACGACGGTGATAAGCTGAAAGCTGAAAGCCAACAGCCAAGAGCCAGTATTCGTCTGGGCCGACTTGTTTCCGGCGATTCTTTCATCGCTTCCTCAGCAAAACGGAAGTGGCTGCGGGAAACATTTCACGCTGATGCGGTGGACATGGTTTCGGCGGGGATTGCTCGGGTTTGCGAGGCCAACGGCGTGCCGTATGTCATACTCCGCGCGCTCAGCGACAACGCCGACGAATTCGCTTCCGAGGATTTCGCCCGGTTCGTCAACGCGTATAAGGATCCGCCCACGGCTCCGATTGCAGTTTCTCTCGTGGATCGCCTTGCGCGCACAGCAGGCGCCGGGCAGCGGTAAAAGGCGACACCGAAGATTGACGGCACGCAATAGCGTGCCCTACTCGTACTTCTTGTGGAACTTGGTCTTGGACTCCTCGGACGTTTCAGGCCCGGTCTTGGCTGAGTCTTCCGCATGTGGCTCCGTAGCATCCGCCTTCGATGAAGCTCCCCCCTTCGCTGGAGCTCCGGCGGGCGATTCCGGCTTCGGCGTTTCGTTCTTGGTCTGCTCCGGCGTCTTCGATTCCTCAACGAACATGAGGCGCAGATCGGTGAGGGTCGCGTGCAGGACCTTGGTCTCGTCGGAGTTGAGGTTGCCTTTGGTCTTGTGTTCGAGCATCTCGAGCGTGTCGATAAACAAGCGCGCCGCAGGCAGGTTCTTCTGGGCTTTGCCCGTGGCGGGGTTGGCGAGTTTGCCCAGCGCGATCATGGCTTGCGTGCCGAACAGGCCGACCATGTCGAGGAACCGGAGCGTGTCCTCAGCGGACCCCAATGTATCTTGTTGAACTTCGGCCATAACGAGTTTGCTCTTGCTTTTACAGCGGGCGAGACGCCCGCGTTACTTTGGTTTGACGACGACCACCGCGCGGGGTTTGGCGTCAAAATACGTCTTGGCGACGCGCTGGATGTCGTCGGGCGACACGGCGCGGTATTTGTCGTCCAGCGTCCTGAAGTAATCGTAGCCGAGCCCGGACCGTTCGTCCAGCCCAACGATCATGCTCAGTTGCGAATTGTCCTGGAGTTGGACCCGTCGCTGGCCGATCAGGCTGTTCTTCGCGCGGGCGAGTTCCTCGGCGCTCAGGCCATCCGATTTCAGTTTCTCCAGTTCGGCAAAAATCTCCTGTTCGCACGTGGCGACTTTTTCCGGCGTGGTGCCCACGTAAAACGCGAAGTAGCCGGGGTCGAGGCCCACCAGGTTGAACGCTCCGACGTAGTAGCACAGGCCGAGTTCGTCGCGGATGCGCCGGAACAGGCGCGAACCCTGGCCCGAGTAGGCCTCGTCGAGTAGTTCAAGGGCAAAGCGGTCCTTGCTGAATAGATCCACGCCGCTGTAGCCGATGAGCAATACCGCCTGCTCCTTCGGCACTTGCTCCACTTTGTTCACGTCGGCTTGGAGCGTCTCCGGGCCGGTAGGAGGGAACTCCAGGTTCACCGGGTTCATTCCGCCGAACCGGGCTTCAACCTTCTGGCGCACTTCATTGACTTTCACGTCCCCGAACACCGCGACCACCATGTTGTTTGGCACAACGAAGCGGCGTTGGAACTCCACGAGGTCGGCGCGCGTGAGTTTGGCCAGGGCGTCGGGTTTGCCGAGGGCGTTGAGTCGATACGGGTGCCGGGTATAAAGCGCATCGCGCAGGATTTCCAGTCCCTTGCGCACGATCTGGTCCTGTTCCGCCTTGAATTCGGAGACCTGCACGGCGCGCTCGCGTTCCACCGCGTCGTCGGGAAACGTCGGGTTCTGCAACACATCGATCAACAAGTCCAACGTGCGATCGAGATCTTCGCTCAAGGATTGGGCCGACAAACCGAAGCTGTTGTTACCGGCGAAATAGCCGATGTCGCCTCCCACCGACTCCATCATCTCGGCGATCTGTTCGGCGGTCCGGGTCTTCGTCCCCTTGAGCAATGTGCGCGCGGTGAGCCTGGAAATCCCGTTGTTTGCCGCGGTCTCGGCGATGAGGCCGCCTTTGAGCAGCACGCGGACGTCGACCTTCGGCAACTTCGGGTCTTCGCGCACGAGCAACCGCAGACCGTTCGGCAATTCGAATTTCTCGATCTCGATCTCCGTTCGGGCGGCGGCCGCGGCTGGTGTCTTGTCGAGCGTGCCCGGTGGGTTGAGCGATGTAATCGTGAGATTGTCGTCGGTGAAATACTTGCGGATCGCGCGCGGCAGATCGTTCCGCGTGACCTTGCGCAGGTTTTCCAGATACACCCTGGAAAAATTCGGATCACCGACGAGGAGCTCGTTGTGTGCGATGTCGGACGCTTGACCCTGCATCGTTTTCAAGCGGTCGAGGAACTGGCTGGTGCTGATCTTGACGGCCTTCTGCAATTCTTCTTCGGTGACGGGGTGCTGTGCGAGTCCGTCCACTTGCGCCCGGATTCCGGCAATCGCCGCTTCCCGCTGGTTGGCATCGGCGCTGGCTTCAATGACGAACAGGCCGGGGTACGCGGGGGTGTAACTGCTCGCCTCGATGCGGTGCACCAGACCCTGTTTCTGGCGCAGTTCGCGGTAGAGCCGGGCGCTTTTGCCGTGGCCGAGGACGATGGCCAGCACATCGAGCGGATACACATCGGGATCGGTCGCGGCGGGAATGTGCCAGGCGAGATTGATCTCCGAGAGTTGCATCGGCATTTCTTCGTCGCGCTCGCGCAAACTGAGTTGGGGCGGTTCGGGCGGAACGAACGTCGGCTCGATCGCGTCCATCTTGAAATCTTTCGTCAGGTCGCGCAACTCCTGCTCGACCCGGACGGTGTTCACGTCGCCGACCACGGCGAAGACGATGTTGTTGGGCACGTAGTGGCGCCGGTAATAGGCGACTACATCGTCGCGTGTGACGCGGTTGTAGACGTCGGGGTAGCCGATGACGGGCAGCCGGTACGGGTGGGTCGTGTAGGCCGTCGACCACAGCATGCGGTCGGCCCGGCGGTCGGGATCGTCGTTGTTCATGGCCATCTCGCGGAGGATGACCTGTTTTTCCTTGAGCAGTTCCGCCTCGGGAATGGTCGCGTGCTGCATGCAATCGGCCAGAATGTCGACTGCCGTCTGCCAGTTTTCCGACGGGATATTGATGTAGAAGACCGTTTGCTCGAACGAGGTGAAGGCGTTGATGTAGCCGCCGTTGTTTTCGATTTCCTGCGCAATCTGAGCGACGCCGCGCATGGTTGTGCCTTTGAAGAGCATGTGTTCCAACACGTGTGAGAGGCCCGCGCCGAGCCAGGCGCCTTCGGTGATACTGCCCGCGCGCACCCAGGCCTGGGCGCTGACGACGGGTGTGCTGTGGTCTTCACGCACGAGAAGTGTGAGGCCATTGTCGAAAACGACCTTGTGAACGGGGGGCGGATGAAAGGTTTGGGCGTTGGTCATCAAAGGTTCGGCCCTGGATGTGACTGCTGCCGCGAGGCCGCGCCCGAGGCAATGGGGTCGCGCATCCGACGGAAGACGCCTAGTTCGAGCCGCCGCTCAGTTTCTTGGCCCCGGAAGCGCGGCCGGCCACGCTGCGGTAGCGCGCGCCGCCAGACTCCGCGCTCTTGGTGGCGCGATGGCTGCGGGTCCGCGTTGGCGGCTGATAAGGCTTGACGAACGCTTCGTCGAAATCGTAGCCGCCCCGGAAATCCTCGGGAGTGTCTTGTTCGGTCTTGCCGAGAATCCCTTTGTCCACCATGTGAAAGACGATCTCGCCGAAATCCTCGCACCGGTTCACGCCCCAATGGGTCAGCACCGTCTTGGCCATGGGCCCGAACTGATCCAGCGCAAACCGGCGGAGACCCTCGAGCAGTTCCTGTCCGCTGACGTGGCGTCCCGAGCCGCGCGAATCTTTCTTGAGCATCTTGATTGTGAAATCGAGTCCTTCGCGCACGAAGTAATAGGCGTCACGGTCGTAGCGACCGTCCATCTGCGCGATCTCGTCGATCGACTCGGCGAAATTCATCTTTTGCATGCTAACGCGCTCCCGTCTCCATCGTTGCGGCGGGCACCGGTTTCGGGTGCCGCGTGCGCCATTCCCTTACGGCCGTTCCCAGCAGCAGCGCTGATAAAAAGAACGCCACAATCAGTTGCTCCTGCCTCGTCAGCTTGAACATGCTACGCTCACGTACACCGAGAATATTAACCATCTTCGCGGAGTTGCAAGAACCAATTTCGGTATTCACGGAATCGCCGACGTCCGGTCGTCGTCTCGGCCGGTCTGGGGACGTTGATACATGCGGTCGTGATAGGCGACCATGACATCCCGTCGGCTCAGCACGCCCACCACCCGCCGCGGATCCTCGGGATCGACGACGAGCAATTCTTCGCGGATGGCCGTGCGAAACTTCCGGAGTGCGGAAGCCAGATCTTCGTCCAGCGACACGGTCGAGAAGTTGGCAGCCAGCAGGTCCTGCGCAACGACCGCGCGCGGCGGCAGACCCCGTTCGGTAAAGAAGATGCGGATGTCATCGAAATAAATGACTCCGTGCAACGTCCGGCCGTCCTGGAGCACGGGAAAGGTATGTTGCTGGCCCGTGGCCACGCCCTCCAGGATCTCGGACAACGGCGTCTCGGGACGGAACCAGGTCATCGGCTGACCCTTGGGCAACGCATCGCGCACGCGGATTTGCTCCAAAATATCCACGACGTATTCGCCCTCGTGGGCGGGCGAGGCTGCCCGCGACATGACCTGGTTCTCGTAAATCGAGATGCGCCGGGGCGTCAGCACGTACGCCACGGCGGTCGTCAACATGAGAGGCACGAGCAATCCGTAGCCCGTGGTCATCTCCGAAACCATGATGAGTGTTGCCACGGGCGCTTTGGACACGCCAGCAAAGAACCCCGCCATTCCGACCAGCACGTACGCCGAGGGTTGCACCACCACGTCCGGCATCCAGGTGTGCAGGAGCGTGCCGACCGTTCCCCCGAGACACGCGCCGATCACCATCGATGGGGCAAACACGCCGCCGCTGCCGCCCGATCCGATCGTGACGCCGGTGGCGACGATTTTCATCACCACGATCAACCCCGCCAACCGCAGCGGGAGTTGGCCATCGAGGAGCAGTTGCGTGGAGCCGTAACCCATGCCGAGCACTTCCGGCACGAAGAATCCGATGGCGCCCACCACGAGCCCGCCGAGCGCGGGTTTGACGTGGTTCGGGATGGGCAATGGACGGAAGATGCGGTTGCGCACGCCGTAGAAGACCTTCACGTGCACGGCTCCCACGAGTGCGCAAATCGCTCCCAGCGCCACATACAATGCCAACTCGAGCGGATGACTATAGCGGAGTGGTGGCACCGTGAAGATCGCGCCCCAACGACCGGTGACGCTGCAGTACACTGAGTACGCCACAATCGAAGAAATGAACGCGGGCACGAGCGCGGCCGACTCGAACTCGACGTCTCGGTATTGGACCTCCGCGGCGAAAAACGCCCCGCCCAGGGGCGCGCGAAACACGGCGCCCAGTCCGCCCGCGGCGCCCGCCAACATCAACAGCCGCCGTTCGCGGTCGCCGGCTTTCAGCCAGGTCGCCAACGACGAGCCGAAGCCGGCCCCGATCTGGGCGATGGGACCTTCCCGGCCCGCCGAGCCACCACTGCCAATCGTCAGTGCCGACGCCACCGTCTTGACCAGCGGAACACGCGCGCGGATGACGCCTCGCATCCGGTGAAATGCGTTCACCACCGCATCCGTTCCGTGACCTTCAGCCTCGGGCGCGAAGGTGTAGACAATCCAGCCCGAGAGCAATCCGCCGATCGCCGGCACCAGAAACAACACCCAGCGGCGCGCCGGCTCCGTGACGACCGTGACGGTCGTCGCTTCGCCGCCCGCTTGAAGAATGTGGTAGCCGGCAGCGCGCACCATGAATCCGTAGTCGGCCCATGCCAGGAGCAGGTTGAAGAGCAGCGCGCCTCCGCCGGCGACGAGTCCGACGAGGAAGCTCAGGGGCACCAGCCGGCCGGGAAGAAGCCCCTTCCAGCCCGTGAATCGTTTGGCCAATTCGATGCTCACCGTCGGAACCTCACTGCCTCGTGCGCCACGAGGACGCGCTTCCTGACCGACGCGGGACTATACCAAACGATCGTGGTACGCAGCCAGCACGTCGCGACGATTCAACACGCCCACCAACTGCAACGAACCCGGGCGCTCGACCACGGGCAGTTCCTCGATGCGCGCCGTCCGAAACTTGCGCAAGGCCGACGCCAAATCTTCTTCGAGGTTCACGACCGTGAACGTGGGTGACAACAAGTCCTGGGCGACAACCGCCGCCGAGGGCACGTATTGGGATGAGTAAAAGACACGGATGTTGTGAAACTCGATGACACCGTACAGCGCGCTGTCGGCGTCGAGTACGGGAAAGACCAGCTGCTTCGAAGTGGAGACGGCCTCGAGGATCTCGGGCAACGGCGTGTCGCGGCGGAACGTCGTCGTGCTCTGATTTTTCGGAAGCGCTTGATGGACGTGGATGTGTTCCAGCGCGGCATTCACATACTCGCCTTCGTGAGCGGGCGAATCGACGCGGGCATCCACCTGATCAACGTACATGGAAAACCTTCGGGGACAGAGCGCGTACGCCACCGCCGTGGTCAACATGAGCGGCACGAGCAGTCCGTAGCCCGTGGTCATCTCGGAGACCATGATCAACCCCGACAACGGCGTCTTGGCCGCCCCGGCGAGAAAACCCGCCATGCCCACCAGGGCGAACGCCGGCAAACTCGGAGCCACGCCCGGCAGCCAGCGATGTAGTACCATGCCGACGGCCGTGCCCAGCAAACCGCCGATCATCACCGACGGCGCAAACGTCCCGCCGCTGCCACCGGAGCCGATGGTGAACGCGGTCGTAACAATCTTCGCGGCGGCGACTGCGAGAACGATGCCGAGCGAGAGGCTGCCCGCCATGGCCAACTGGACCCAGCCATAGCCTTGTCCCAACACTTGCGGCAGAAAAAAGCCAATGGCGCCGACGACGAGTCCGCCGATGGCCGGTTTCACGTAGGCCGGCACAGTCAATCTGTGAAAGACCTTCCGTTCCACGCCCTGCAACATTTGGACGTAGACGATCCCCACGAGCGCGCACAACAGGCCGAGCAGCACGTACACGGGCAATTCCAGGACGTGTCGAAACGCCAGTGAGGGCACCGTGAAGATGGCGCCCCAGGTCCCCGTGATCCCGCAATACACCGAGTACGCGACGATCGAGGCGACGAACGACGGCACCAGCGCCGGCGTCTCGAAGTCCACGTCGCGATACAACACCTCGGTGGCAAACAATGCAGCGCCCAATGGCGAACGGAAGATCGCGCCGAGCCCGGCCCCGGCCCCGGCCAACACCAGCATCCGCCGCTCGCGGTCGCTCGACTTGAAGAGTTTGCCGAGCATGGAGCCAAAACCCGCTCCGACCTGCATGATCGGACCTTCGCGTCCCGCCGAACCGCCGGTGCCGATCGTGAACGCGGTGGCGAGTGTTTTCACGGCCGGAATCCGTTTGCGGATGTTGCCGCCCAGATAATGAAACGCCTTGACCACGGCGTCTGTGCCGTGGCCCGCCGCATCGGGCGCCAGCAGGTACATGGTCAACCCCGCCAGCAGTCCGCCGACAGCCGGCACAATCAACAACAGCCACCGGTGCACGGCGGCTTCAGGCATGACCGTCGGCCCTTCCGCGCCGGGCAGCGGCATCGTGTAGCCCACCATTCCCCCCATGAAGACGCGGGTGGCCAGGTCGATGATGTATGTGAACGCCAACGCTCCCAGAGCGGTGGTGACCCCCACCAGGGCACTCAGGAGGAGCAATCGGGTGAGGTAATGACGCCGCAGCGCGTTGATGAAGTTGGTAAACGACCGCATCATTTAGGTGCCCGCTTTCACGTGGCCACCACGTTCACCAGCTTGCCGGGCACGACGACAACTTTCTTCACCGATTTGCCGGCGAGAAACTCCTGCACGCGCGGATTGGCCAGCGCCAGCTTCTCCAGGTCCGGTTGCGAGGCGTTGGCGGGGACCGCGACGCGGTCGCGCAGCTTGCCGTTGATCTGCAAAACAATGGTGACCGACTCCTCGACGAGCAACGTTGAATCGTACCTTGGCCACGGCTCATAAGCGAGTGATTGTGTGTGACCCAACTTTCCCCAAAGTTCTTCCGCCAGATGCGGCGCGTACGGCGCCAACAACAGAGCGAACGGCTCGAGAAGTTGGCGGGAACGCGATTCTTGTGCGGTCACTTCGTTCACGAAGATCATCATCTGCGCGATGGCCGTGTTGAAGTTGAGCGTGTCGGTGTCCGCCCCGACTTTCTTGATCGTCTGGTGCAGGGCCTTGAGCAATTTCGGGTCGGGCGCCGAATCGTTCACGAGCAGCTTACCGTCTTCGCCACAGTAAAGCCGCCACACCCGGCCCAGAAATCGGTACACGCCCTGCAACCCTTCTGTGCTCCACGGTTTTGTCGCTTCCAGCGGTCCCATGAACATCTCGTACATGCGGAAGCTGTCGGTCCCGTACTCACGGACGACGTCGTCGGGATTGATGACGTTGCCGCGGGACTTCGACATCTTCTGGTTGTCTTCGCCGAGAATCATGCCCTGGTTGACCAGGCGCATGAACGGTTCCGGCGTCGAGACGTGGCCGAGATCGAACAGAACCTTGTGCCAGAACCGTGAATAGAGCAAATGCAACACGGCGTGTTCGGCGCCCCCGACGTACAGGTCGACCGGCATCCAATATTTTTCTTTCTCCTTGCCGACGAACGCGCGGTCGTTTTGCGAGTCGATGTAACGCAGGTAATACCAGCACGAGCCCGCCCATTGCGGCATTGTGTTGGTCTCGCGCCGGCCCGCCCCGCCACAGCGGGGGCATTTCGTGTTCACCCAATCGGTCGCCTTCGCCAACGGCGGCTCGGCGTTGCCCGTTGGCGTGTAATCCTTCATCTCCGGCAATTTCAGTGGCAATTCACTCTCGGGCACGGGCACTGTCCCGTGCTTCTCGCAATGGACGATCGGGATCGGCTCGCCCCAGTAACGCTGGCGCGAGAACAACCAATCGCGCAGTTTGTATTGCACCGTCGATTTGCCGAGGCCCTTCTCTTCGAGCCAGGCCGTGATCTTCTTCTTGGCTTCGGGCGTCGGCAAGCCGGTGATGAGGCCGGAGTTGACCGACACGCCGTCGCCGGTAAAGCCGTGGGGGTCGATACCTTCGGATGGTTGAACGACGGTGCGAATCTCCAGCCCGAACTTCTTGGCAAACTCGAAATCGCGGGTGTCGTGGGCCGGCACGGCCATGATGGCGCCGGTGCCGTAGCCCATCATCACGTAGTCGGCGACCCAGATCGGGATCTTCTCGTTGTTGACCGGGTTGATCGCGTAGCCGCCGGTGAACACGCCGGTCTTTTCCTTCTCCAACTGCGTGCGTTCGAGTTCGCTCTTCTTGATGGCGGCAGCGCGGTAGGCTTCGACGGCGTGGCGTTGGTCTGCGGTCGTGACCTTCTCAACGAGTAGGTGCTCGGGCGCCAGCACCATGTACGTCGCGCCGAAGAGTGTGTCGGGCCGGGTTGTAAAGACGGTGATACTGGATACTGGATGCTGGATGCCGGATGCTGGATGCTCGATTCTAAATTCTACGTTTGCGCCTTCGCTTCGTCCGATCCAGTTGCGTTGCTGTTCCTTGATGGACTCGGGCCAGTTGACCAATTCCAAATCTTTGAGCAATCGTTCCGCGTAAGCGGTGATCTTCAGAATCCATTGCCGGAGTGGACGACGGTAGACCTCCTTGTGGCCCTTGCGGTCGCAGGTGCCGTCGGCGTTGACCTCTTCGTTGGCGAGGACCGCCTTGCAGCCTTCGCACCACCAGACCGGCACTTCGGCTTCGTAGGCGAGACCTTTCTTGAAGAGTTGCAGGAAGATCCACTGGGTCCATTTGAAGTAGTTCGAGTCGGTGGTGTCGACTTCGCGGTCCCAGTCGTAACTGAACCCGAGCATCTGGATTTGGCGGCGGAAGGTGTCAATGTTCTTGTGCGTCGTGACGGCGGGATGGGTGCCGGTGTCAATGGCGTACTGTTCGGCGGGAAGACCAAACGCGTCCCAGCCCATCGGATGAAGAACGTTGAAGCCGTTCATCCGTTTGAATCGGCAGTAGATGTCGGTGGCGGTGTACCCTTCGGGATGTCCGACGTGCAGTCCCGCGCCGCTGGGATAGGGGAACATGTCGAGGACATACAACTTGGGGCGGACGGATTGGGGAGATGAAGTACTGGAGCTTTGGGGTACTGGGTCGACGGCGGCGAAGGTCTTGTGGTCGGCCCAGTAGCGCTGCCACTTTGGCTCGATCTTGTCGAACGGGTATTTTTTGCGGAGTTCGGGCATAAAGACAGAATCCGACTATATCGGCGCGGCGCACTGCTGGCAAGAGCCGGGCATTCAGCCGCACGCCGCGCGCTTCTTGCGGACGGCGTGGTCGTAGACCTCGACGTATTGCGGTGCGGATTTCGGCCACGAGAAATCTTGCGTCATCGCCTGCTGGCGCAGCTTGACGATGTGTTGCGGACGGTCGAACCACGTGCTGACGGCCCAGCCGATGCAGTGTTTTAGTGCGCCGGCCGACGGTTCCCAGAACTTGAATCCGGTTCCGTCCTCCGTCGCCTCGTTGTAGTTCTGCACGGTGTCGTCGAGGCCGCCGGTGGCGCGGACGACCGGCAGCGTGCCGTACCTCAGCGAATAAATCTGGTTGAGGCCGCACGGTTCGTAGAGCGATGGCATGAGAAAGAAATCGCTGCCGGCTTCGACGAGGTGGCTGAGGCCGGCATCGAATCCGATGTGCGCGCCGACGCGGCCCGGATACGCCGACTGCAATCTCCGGAAATAGTTTTCGGTGTCCGGATCGCCATTGCCGAGCACGACGACCTGCATCAGCATGTCGTCGAGCGCGCGGGGCAGTGCGGCGCGCAACAGGCCGAACCCTTTCTGGTGCGCGAACCGGCTGACGATTCCGAAGACCGGCAGTTTGTCGGTCCCTTCGAGGTGGAAATGCTCCTGCAGCGCGCGTTTACAGACCGCTTTGCCGCTCAGGTCCTTCGCCGAATACCGCGCCGGCAGATGGCGGTCGGTTTCGGGATTCCAGTGCGAGTAATCCACGCCGTTGAGGATGCCGAAAAAATCGGCGCGGCGGTTGTTCACGAACGGAGCCAGTCCCATCCCGCCGACGGGATCGAGGATCTCCTTCGCGTGCGTCGGCGAAACCGTCGTCAGCGCGTCGGCAAACCAGATGCCGGCCTTCAACAAATTCGCCTTGCCGTGGTCCTCGAAGACGTCGCGTGTGAAATACTGGCCGCCGAGGCCGGCGTACAACAGGATGTTCGCGTCGTACACGCCGGGATAGCCGATGTTGTGAATGGTCAGCACGCTGGCTGTATTCGACAGCGGGGAGAGGATGCGGTCCCACGTCTTGAGGAACACCGGCACCAGTGCGCTCGGCCAATCATGCCCATGCATCACGTGGGGGATCCATTGCCGGTCCTTGCAGATCTGGAGGGCCGCCTTCGACAACAGCGCGAACCGATACGCGTTGTCCCGATAATGCCCGAACGGGCCGTCGTAAATTCCAGGTCGCCCGAAGTACGAATCGTAATCGAGGAACCACACGGGCACGGCGTCATCCAGCATGGCCTCGTGCACCCCCACCCAGTGTTCGACCGTTCCGCCCATGTGCACGCACGCGGAGCCGGCGGGTTTGATCCCGTGCCGGGCGCGGTCGATCAACGAATACAGTGGGATCAACACGCGCGCATCGTGACCGAGCTGCCGCAACGCCTTCGATAAACCGGCTACCACGTCGCCAAGTCCGCCCGTCTTGGCGTACGGGGCGCATTCCGACGCGATGAACAGCACGCGCAACGGTTCCCGGCCCTGCTGTACGGGCGTTTTCTGGGGTTTTGTCGTCACGATTTGGTTGCGCGAAAATACCGGCACCGGGTCGCGAACGCCAGCGGAAATCGCAGCGTAGAATGGCGGACGGGCGGCAAAGGCTTGAAATACTAGGGGTGCAGGACAACGGCTGTTTTGCGACGGAACAACACCAACAGCATCTGCACGCCGACCAGAGTCACCAATGTCGCCGCGCAAAAAAAGTACGGCGCCCGCAGGCTGTGATGGTTGCCGACCCAACCCGCCAGCATGGGGCCGAAGAACATCCCGCTACCCACCATCGCCTCGTGAAACCCGCTGCCTTTGCCTTTCTCGGTCATTTCCTCCAGCGTGAAGTAGATGCTGGCTTGGTACGCATACCCCGACGTGGCGCCACCGATGACCCACGCCGCTGCGAACATCCACACCGGATCCGCGAACCCGATCCACGCAATGCTTGCCGCGCAACAAAGCTGGGCAATCCACAACCCCGACAAAGCGTGTCGAGGCATCCGCCAGAACGTCAGCAGGGACAGCGCGACGAATGCCGCGAGGGCGGCACCGCGTCCCGCCGCCAGCAATCCGCCGTGTACGTCCGCGCCGATTCCGAGGTGCGTGGCCAACTCCGGGAACATCGCGCTCGTCCCGTTCAACGCGAAGTTGGTGGCGAACAACGCCAGCCACGCGGTCTTGCGGAAATCACGGCTGGGCGTCACATGGGGTTCTTGGTAGGGCGCGACTCCGTCCACGGCACGCGAGCGGGCCGCCGGGCGCGCCGGATTCGACGGACGGCCCGGCGGTCCGTCCCTGCCTTCAACAGGCAACAGCAACAGCGCGGCGATGGTGAGAATCACGCCGGCCGAGACGTAAAAGGCCGCGTGCGGCCCATGTTTGAAGATGACCCCGGTGCTCCCGTAGCCGAGAAGGAGTCCGGCGTTCCAGACGACGCCAAACGTCGTCAATCGTTTCGCGAGGTGCGCGCCGCCAGGTCCTTCGCCGAGCCAGGCGATGATCGTCGGCCAGAAGCAGGCGATGCCGGCGCCGATCCCGGCGCTAAACACCAGCAACAAGGGGATCCGGGTCGTGAACGAACAAGCCAACGTCATGGCCGACGCAGCGAGACAACCGATGACGGCCAACTTGCGGCGGCCGACCCGGTCGGACACGTGACCGGTCAGGAGCACTAGGACGCCGTAGACGCCGATCCACACCGCGGCCAACCAGCCGAGATCGGACGAACTGGCGCCCAACTCGGCGGCGCGTCGGGTGATCGCAAACGTCACCCCCGCCACGCTCATGTCCATCAACAACGATACGAGATACAGGATCTGAAGCTGGCTCATCGGCGAGCGCGCACTATAGCGGCTTGTCATGAGGCTTGTCGATGGAGGAAGGAGTCAGGCGACAAAGAATTAGTGCGCCACCGGCCGAAACTCTCATTCCGCGCTTGTCGAGGAATCTCGGTCACCCTACATTTCCCCGTTAGTCATGTGGTGAATGCTTTCTGATGGGTTGGCAAGCATCAATCCGAGCGATGGAGGCCGCCGAACGGCGGCACCAGCGAGAAGCGCAGAAGCGCCAACGTGAACTAGAACGGCGTGCCAAGCAGCAGGCGAAGCTTACGGCAATGGAGCAAGCTTCCTTGGAAGTTGCGACTTACGAGAACCGCTTGGAAGTCCTTCTATCGATTCACAAGGAACAGAGCGAAACTTGGGATTGGCTCTCATTGGCGGCTACCCTTGCCCCCGTTTGCCCTCAACGGCAGCCACGCCACGAGTTCAAGCTCAGAGAAGACTTGGAGCTCCTGGTTGCGATGGATCCGGATACGAGGCAAGCGCAGGCTCGGGAGGGTGCACTTGAGCAGGCGCGACTCCGGGATGAGCAAGAATTTCAAAACTTGCTTAAGATTTACGGCGAGGAGAAAGTCGAGTGGCAAAAGATGACCAGCTTGGCTCGCAGGATTCTCGCAGGTGAGCATAAGGCGTATACGGAAGCTTTGAGTGAACTCAGCCCATTCGGCGAGATTTCTGACCTTGGCTCGTCACTTCAGTTTACAGTTCACAATACGAAGCTGCTCGAGTGCGTGCTGAAGGTCAATGGCCAGCAGGCCATTCCATCGGAAGTAAAATCTCTTACGGCGACCGGAAAGGTGTCCGTCAAATCGATGGCAAAAGCGCGCTTCCACGAAATTTATCAGGACTACGTATGCGGTTGCATGCTACGCGTGGCGCGAGAGGTGTTCGCCTTGCTGCCGGTCGAAAGTTTGTTGATTACGGCTTCCGCGGATATCCTAGATTCGCGTACCGGCCAGACCGTCGAGCAACCGGTTCTATCTGCTGCAATTCCCCGCGCAGTGCTCACGCGACTCGATTTTGAGCGACTTGACCCGTCTGACGCGTTGGAGAATTTCCTCCATCGAGGGGATTTCAAAGCATCGCGCGGGTCGGGTGAATTCAATCCCGTCACGCCGCTGACGCCGAACGACCTTGCGCGCCCATCGCCGGAGAGCATGGATTTTCGTGATCTCATTACAACCGTTCGTAGGTTGCGCGATGAGCTAAGGACAGAGTTTGAAAGGTTAAATCGACACCCAATTGTCGTTGCTTCACGGGTCAACGAATCGTCATGACTATCATCATTGCTATTCTTGCTGTTGTCTGCCTTGGGCTTTTTGTAGCTGCATTTCTTAAGAGTAAGCGACTGGAGAAGCTGGTCGCTGACAAGGATGGACAGATTGCCGCCGCGACGCAGGAGGCAGAACGTGCCCGCCAGCACTACGAATCCGAAGCGGCGCGAGTATTCAATGAGTCGCAGGCGTCGCTTGCGAGTGCTCAACAATTGGTTGACCAGCAACTTGAGTCTCTAAAGCAAGAGTCCGAGCGCGTGCGCCAGCACTACGAGACTGAAGCACGGCGCATTCTGAGTGAAGCCGACGCCAAAATTGCCGAAACACGCAAAGAACTAGAGCCGCTTCGGAAATTTGAGGGGCTACGGGATGCCGGAACGGAGATTCAGCGTGTCCTAACCGAAGCAATGAATGAGGCAGCGGCTTTGCGCCAAGAAGCTCAGACCTTGTTGGAACAATCTCGCACTGCTGCCGCAGATGAGCGTTCGCAGGCTGTACAGAAAGCCAAAGAAATCCGCCAGCAGGCAGACGCTCTGCTTAATCAAGCGACGCGCGATGCTGGGCGCATTGTTGAGGAGGCCAACAAACGAGCGGAGCAACTAGCCGGTGATGCCTACATGGCTCTGCGCGACAAGCAACTGTTGGAGCAAGCGGCGACGGCCATGCGCAACGTGGTTGAGGGTTATGGCGACCGATACATCGTTCCGACGCGAAGCTTACTCGACGAACTGGCAGAGGATTTTGGACATACCGCAGCAGGGGAGGCGCTCAGAGCCGCTCGCGAGCAATCCCGGCGCATGGTTGAACAAGGACAGGCTGCAACGTGCGATTATGCGGAAGCTAATCGACGAGGAACCGCTATACGTTTTGTGGTTGATGCATTCAACGGCCGGGTGGACGCAATTCTTTCAAGAGTCAAACACGACAACTACGGAACGCTTGAGCAGGAAATTCGTGATGCCTTCAGCCTGGTGAATCTTCACGGCGACGCTTTTCGGAACGCACGCATTCTGCCCGCCTATCTTGATGCGAGGCTTGCGGAACTGAAGTGGGCAGAGGTCGTGCAGGAATTGCGGCTCAAGGAGCGTGAAGAACAGCAGAGGATTAGGGAGCAAATGCGCGAGGAGGAAAAGGTTCGACAAGAGATCGAACGAACGATGCAGGAAAGTGCGAAAGAGCAGGAAATACTCCGACAAGCGATGGAGAAAGCCCAGCAACAAGTGCAGGTGGCGACTGCAGAGCAAAAGGCGAAGTACGAACAGCAACTCCAAGAACTCGCCGAGAAGTTAAAGGAAGCGGAGGAAAAGAAGCAGAGGGCGCTTTCAATGGCCCAGCAGACAAAGCTCGGTCACGTTTACGTCATCTCGAACGTCGGTTCGTTCGGAGAAAACGTGTATAAGCCGGAATTATGCAGTAGGCAAAAGGCCACCGGATGAGTTTGGATGGGTTTGATTATGCGAAATTCATCCTCAGCCCTTGGCGGGGTCGCTCACCAAACGGTGGCCGCTCCGATTCAACTGCACACAGGCACAAAGTCCATCCAAATCGGCTTCACCGATCAGCGGCTCAGCCCCCATGCGGGCAGCGCCACGTTCTGGGGCTG
>DATJBF010000048.1:0-97361 GCA_035515475.1 Verrucomicrobiia bacterium | reverse complement strand
CCGGGCCATCATTCCGCCGGTGAAACGGGACGGCAACTCGTACCCGGGCGATTTGGAGAATGGGGCCAAGGACATCTTCGAGTTTTCGGCCGTGGAGAATCCGGACCGGATCGACCAACTGTTGCGGCAGGGGATCCCGGTCTATTTCGTCGATCACAGCTTCGGCAACTGGTGTGGCGAATTGACGTTCCTGCGCCAGCGATTCGACATGGAGCCGGTTATCGGGGCCGAAGCCACCGGGCCGTTGGCCGGGCATGCGCACTCCGGCATATGCCTGTGGCAATTACGGTCGCGGCAGATGTCGCTGTTTCCGCTTTCCTCCGCCAGCCCCGGGAGTCCTCCGAGCTACCCGTGAGTGGCATCCATCTCCAGCAAGAACAGCCGGGCCGGCAATTGCCCGCGGGTTTCTTCGCGCCGGTCCGCGCCCGATCTCTCCGATCGACGGAGACCCGCGCCCAAAACACGATCGTCAGGGGTGGGGTGGCTGACGGGATTCGAACCCGCGACAACCAGATCCACAATCTGGGGCTCTAACCAGGCTGAGCTACAGCCACCATCCGTTTCTTGGGAAGACTGAAGACGTGTAACACCATCAGCAAAGCGGGTCAAGCCGCGCTTTGGCGACTCGACGGTGGCGCGCCACGATCGAGCAGAAACCGTCCAGCGCCGCGCATCTTGATTTGTTTCTCCAGAGAACGCGCTTCCTGTCGCGTGGCCACTTCCGTGAACCAGACCTCCCGCCAATCGTCGGCGCGACTGGTCCAATGAGATCGTGCCGAGCGGTGCTGCCGCAGTCGCTTCGCCCGATATTGAGAGAATCCCACATAGTAGCGACGAAGATGAGCCGATCTAAAAATGTACACGTAGAATTTCACCGCTTGGCTGACGGGATCCCGCCTGCGGCGGGACAAGTTCGAACTTTACCCCGCTCCGAGCGGGGCTGCGACAACCAGATCCACAATCTGGGGCTCTAACCAGGCTGAGCTACAGCCACCATCCGAATTCGGAGCGGCGCGAATTTAGCATTGCGACGCTGTGGGGGTCAAGTTATGGTGCCAGTTCTTCAGCGAGGAAATCATTCGGCTCCGATGAACAAGACGGCGCTTCTTATCTTGGCCTTGGTGCTGGCGCACACTGCGCTCGGCCAGGTGGACGTCGAGCACCGGCGCACCGTGACTTTGCAGACCGGGTTCCCGCTCAGGGGCGACGAGCAAGCCAATGCCTTCGGTTATTTCTGGTTCAACCAGGATCAGTACCCGTGGACGAACACGGCGCTGCGCGTCATCTTTGCCGGCGTTTTCGCCGACGGCGAGCTGAGTTATTTTCTCCCGGCCAACACAAACATCGCCGTCGGCGTCGGCTTGGGCGGCGGGCTCTATATCGACAGCATCACGCCGTACCGCAACGGCGAGATGCTCTCGAAGCAGCGGTTCTTCGGCGATCTGGCCGTCGGACGCGTGTTTGTCAACGAATCGATCCCGAATCCCACGCCGTTGCCCCTCAATCTCCGCGGAACGTACAGCGCCACCGGCTCCTGGTATCGGAAGACGGACACGACGAGTGATTTCACCATTCCGGATGATTATCTTACCCAGTCGCTCACCGCCGAGCTTCGGTTTGGCGGGATCGAGCCGGGCCTGACGGCCCGGCGCGGGGCCGAGCTTTATCTCGGCGCCGACGCGAATTATCGCAGCGGCTTCGACGCGTTCGGGCGGAACGGAGCGCTCCTGCCGGAGCAGACGAAGTATCAGCGGGTCTATGGTTCACTGGCCGCCAAGATCCCCGTGCAACTGACGACGTTTTTCGCGCGGGTGGGAGGCGGCTTGGGGGAGGATCTGGACGAACTGAGCGCCTACAAATTGGGTGGCAATCTTCTCGGCGTCGAGCCGTTCACGGCCACGGTGCACGGCTATTACACCCGGGAGTTTTTTGCCGACGATTTTGGGATCGCCAACCTCGAAGTGCGTCAACAACTCACGGCAGAACACGCGCTCGCGGCCCACCTCTACGGCGATTGGGCCGTGCTGAAGCCCGTGCCGCCCGCCGCGCCCGATTGGGATAACATCTTCGGCGTCGGCGCCGGCCTCAGCTTCCACGCGCTCTGGAACGTGGATTGGCTCATCAGCTACGGCTACGGCATCAACGCGGTGCGCGACGGCAACCGCGGCGGCCACGAAATCGGGTTGGCGCTGGAGAAGCAATTCTGAAGCACAGGAAACGTTCGAACCGACGGAGCGCCCCGGCCGTTGCGCTCGGGCGGTTTTAGCCCTTTCCACGATTCCGTCGTTCGTTATAATCCCGGCCGTGAACCGGATTCGCCTTCTTGCCGAGCACGTCGCCAACCAAATCGCGGCGGGCGAGGTCGTCGAACGGCCGGCGTCGGTGGTCAAGGAGTTGGTCGAGAATTCCCTCGACGCCGAGGCGACCCGGCTGACGATTATCGTCAAGAACGGCGGCAAGTCACTCATCTCCGTTGCCGACGACGGGTTCGGCATGAGCCGGGACGACGCGTTGCTGGCGTTGGAACGCCACGCGACCAGCAAGATTTCCCGGGCGGAAGATTTGCACAGCATCCGGTCGCTCGGGTTTCGCGGCGAGGCGATTCCCAGCATCGCCGCCGTGTCGCGGTTCACGTTGACGACGCGCGAGCGCAGCACGCTGGGCGGCACGCAGATCGAGATGGCGGGCGGGAAAATCCTGTCGGTCAAGGACGTCGGCGCGGCCGAAGGAACACTGATCGAGGTGCGGAACCTGTTTTTCAATCTGCCGGCCCGCCGCAAATTCCTGCGCTCGGAGCCGACGGAACGGGCGCACATCGAACACATCGTCACACTGTGCGCGCTGGCGCATCCCGCGGTCGCCGTTCGGCTGGTTGTCGACGAAAAAGAACTGTTCAATTTGGCGCCGAGCGCGGACTTGCGGAGCCGATTGCGCGAGTTGTACGGCGCCCAACTGGTCGAGCAGTTGGTGCCCGTGGGAAAAGATATTGGAGCGCGAACCTCCCGGCGAGCGGAGCCCGATGGCGGCTCGGCAGGAGCCTCGCCCTCCCCGATACAGGTCCACGGCTACATCGGCAAACCCGGCGTGAGCCGGGGCGACCGCAGTCAGCAGCATCTGTTCGTCAACGGCCGGCCGGTCGAGAGCAAAGGGATCAACTTCGCGCTGCTCGAAGGGTATCACACGGCCCTGATGAAAGGGCAGTATCCGGTCACGTTTCTGTTCATCGACATCGATCCGGATCTCGTGGACGTGAACATTCACCCGACCAAGCGCGAGGTTCGGTTCCGCGACGAGTTTGCCGTGCGGCAATGCGTCATCGACGCGGTACGGCGGGCGATCGAACCCCGCGGTGGTGGGAGCAGTCCGCTCCGCCCGGTGGGCCGGTCGTTCGGACCCATGCCTGAACGTGGGAGCGGCGTCTCCGCCGCGCCCGTTCATGGTCTCACCGATTCCGCACTCCGTCGGGGCGGGGACGCCCCCCCCACGGAGCTAATGCCGCCGCCGCCCGCCGACGTCCGCGCCGAAGGGGGTCCGTGGCGGATTCTCGGCGTGATCGGACAACTCTACGTGTTGATGGAATCGCCCGAAGGCCTGGTATTGATGGACCAACACGCCGCGCATGAACGGGTGCTGTTCGAGAAGATCCTGAGGGAACTGGAAGCGGATGCGGCGCCCTCGCAGAAATTGCTGCTGCCGGTCACGCTCGAACTCGACGCGCGCGATGCCGTGTTTCTGGAAAGCAACCTGAAGACGCTGCACAAACTCGGGATCGGGATCAGTGAATTCGGCGACAAGACGTTTCTGATCGATTCGCTGCCGCCGTATTTTCAGTTGGAGAACCTGCCCCAGACGTTCCGCAACATCGTCGACGAATTGCGGCAGACGGGCGAAGAAGTACATGCCCGCCGGCTCGGCGAGGACAAGATTGCCACGACGGTGTGCCGGCATGCAGTGAAGGCGCACGATCCACTCAAGGGCGAGGAACTCCGCGCGCTGCTCCAACAGCTTCAGAAATGCGAACTCCCCTACACCTGCCCGCATGGGCGCCCGACCATGATCCAAATCAGTTACGCCGAGTTGGAAAAGAAGTTTGGCAGGAAAGTGTGAACCGCACTAGAACAACCGGCGCGCGGCTTGGACGTCGGCGGCGATTTGAACCTTGAGAGCATCGGGCGTATCAAATCGCTTCTCGTCGCGTAGTTTTTGGAGGAACAGCACTTCCACGTCCCGGCCGTAGATCGCGCGGTCGAAATCCAGGATGTGGACTTCCAATATGCGTTGGGGCGGACGTCCCGGGAACGTCGGACGCACGCCGACGTTCGCCACCGCACCATGTGTTTCCTTGTCAATTGCTGCCCGCACCGCGTAGACGCCATCAGGCGGCAGGACTTCGTTGTGCGGATTCAAATTCGCAGTGGGGAACCCGAGTTCGCGTCCGCGATGGTCGCCCGGTTCGACGGTGCCGAGGACCGAGAAGGGTCGCCCCAACATCGCCGCGGCGCGGTCCAGGCGTCCGCCGAGCACGTGCTGGCGAATGGCGGTCGAACTGATCATCTCATTGTCCAGCATGACGGATGCGATCTCGCGGGCGATGAAACCGTACTTCGGGGCGAGAGCTTCGATGAGCCGCACGTCACCGGCGCGGTTGTGGCCGAAGCGGAACCGCGTCCCGACGCAGATCTCCTGGAGCGAGTTCGCCTGGCGGGCGACCGAGTCGATGAACTGTTCCGGCGGCGTCAGCGAGAATGCCTTGTCGAACGTGAGCGCCAGGCAGGCGTCGATCCCGAGTTTCTCGATGAGGGCCAGTTTGTGGCCCGTGGACGTGAGCAATTGCGGCGCGTTGTCGGGCCGGAGCACGTGCATCGGGTGGGGGTCGAACGTCAGCACGATCGACGTGCCACCGCCCTGCCGCGCGTCATCGCGCGCCTGGCCGATCACGCGCTGGTGGCCGAGGTGGATGCCGTCGAAGACGCCGATGGCGAGGCAGGCCTTGCGGGAGTGCCCGGTCAGTTCCTCCAGTGTGTGCCAGACCTGCATCGCGTTATCCGAGATTGGCCAGTTTCAGGATTGGAATGATCAGCGGCCTCAATTCCTCGCGGGTCCGCTCCAGAATTACATCGAGCCGGTGCGCGTCGTTCACGTCGAATTTACCCGACCGGGTCCGCCGCAGTTCGGCCAGATGCGCGCCGCAACCCAGCGCGTCGCCGATGTCGGAACACAGGGTCCGAACGTACGTGCCTTTGGTGCAGACCGCGCGGAACTTGATCTGGGGCAGTTCCACTCCGAGCACGCGCAGATCGTAGATGTGCACCAACCGGGGTTCGCGTTCGACGGTTTTCCCTTTGCGTGCCAGTTTGTACAGCGGCGTGCCCTGATGTTTTACGGCGCTGACCATTGGCGGGACCTGCCGGATGTCGCCACGAAACCTGGCAAACGCGCTCTCGATCTCCTCGCCCGTCAGCGCCGGCACGGGTTTCTCGGCGATGACGTGGCCGTCGGCGTCTTGGGAATCCGTCGAAATGCCGAGTCGCATGACTCCCTCGTACGCCTTGTCGGCGGACATCAACTGGTCTTGGAGTCTCGTGGCGCGTTCGAGGACGAGGATCAGCAGCCCGGTGGCGGCGGGATCGAGCGTGCCGCAATGGCCGACCTTGTTGAAGCCGAAGTGGCGGCGGACGCGGTCGACCACGTCGTGCGAGGTCGGGCCGGAGGGTTTATCGACCAACAGCACGCCATCGAACGGTGAAAGCTGCGGTTGCATGGGGCCGGAAGGCCTACAATTTCGCGGCAGCGAGGGTCTCGCTCACGGCCGCGAGCACCTTGCTTTCGGTCTCGCGCGGCGCGCCGGAGATCCGCGCGCCGGCGGCTTCCCGATGGCCGCCGCCGCCGAAGCGTCGCGCGACCGAGTTCACGTCGACCCGGGGATGTTTGGAGCGAAGGCTGACGCGGATTTTTCCCGGCTCGGCCATTTCCTCGAAGAGGATGGCGACGACCACGCCGTCGATCGCGCGGGCGTAGTCGATCAACCCTTCCGTGTCCTCGCGTTTGGCGCCGGACTCTTCGTACATCTCGGTGGTGACCCACGTGTAGGCGACGCGGTTGCGGTCGGTCAACTGAAGCTGGGCGAGCGCCTTTTGCAGGAGCATCAAGCGCGCGTAGGGGTAGCTTTCGTAGACGTGACGACAGATTTCGCCGACGTCGATTCCGGTGTCCACCAACTCGGCGGCCACCCGCAGCGATTCCGCCGTCGTGCTGGCGTAGCTGAACGAGCCGGTGTCGGTGGAGATGGCCGCGAACAGGCACGTCGCAATGTCGCGGGTCAATTTGAAGCCGCCGCGCTTGATCAGGTCGAACGCGATTTGCCCCGAGGCCGGGGCGGCCGGCACGATCCAGTTGATGTCGGCGAACTTTTCGTTGCTGACGTGATGATCGATGTTGATGAAATGCTTTTTGTTGCCGATGCGTTGCGCTGTGGAGCCGAGCCGCTGCCACGTGGACGTATCGATGGCGATCACCACGTCAAAATCTTTCGGCTCGGCGGGCGGTCGGGCGATCAACTGGCTCTGGGGGAGGAAACGGAACTTGGCGGGAACCTCATCGTCGTTCCACGCGGCCACCTGCTTGCCGAGGTTCTTGAGCAGAATGGCGAGGGCGAGTTGCGAGCCCACCGCGTCGCCATCGGGACGGTAGTGCGTGAGGATCAGGAAACTGTTCTGGTTCCGGAGCAATTCGCTGATTTGCTGGCACGTATCAGTCATGGGCGCTGTTTGTTGTCGAGTTCGTCCAGCAATTGCTCGATATGACTCGCGCGGTCCTCGGTCTCATCGAGGAGGAACTTCAGTCGGGGCGTGTACTTGAGGACGATGCGGTGTGCCAACTCGTGCTGGATGTGGCCGTGTTGGTGTTCGAGGATATCGAGCGCCCGTTGCTTTTGCTCGGGCGAGCCGATGACGCTCAGGTAGATGCGGCCCTCCTTGAGGTCGGAGCTGATGTCCGCGGCGGTGATGGTGACGAAACCGCAGTCGGTCAAGTTCAATTCCTGGACGATCCCGCTGACTTCGCGCTTGACCAATTCGGAAACTCGTTGGATGCGGTGACTGTTCATGATCATGGGGGCCCAAGGAATGGAACGAGCGGGCAACGCGACCTGAATCATTCCGTGTCTCGTCCTCCGGCTTGCGTGGTTACGTTGTTGGGTTACAGACTCGCTGCGACCTTCTCGACCGTGTAACACTCCAGAACGTCGCCTTCCTGAAATCCCGAGAAATTCTCCAACCGGAGCCCGCATTCCGCACCGGCCTTGACCTCGCGCACGTCGTCTTGGAAGTGCTTGAGGCTGGAAATCCGGCCTTCGTACTGGACGGCCTTGCGGCGCAACAGGCGCACCCGCGCGCTCCGCGCGATGCGGCCGTCGGTGACCACGCAGCCTGCCACGGGCGGGCCCTTGGACAACTGGAACACCTTTTTCACGTCGGCATGGCCGATGATGGCCTCCTTCGCCTCCGGCTCGAGCAGGCCTTCCATCGAGTCTTCCACCTGCTCGATCAATTCATAAATGATCGTGTAGAGCTTGATCTCCACCTCTTCACGACGGGCCGCGTCGGTAACGCCGCTCTCCGGTTTGACGCGGAACCCGATGATGACGGCCTCGGACGCGCTGGCGAGGAGCACGTCGTTTTCGGTGATGTTGCCAACCGCGCCGTGAATGATTTCCAATTCGATCTTATCGCTCTGGAGTTTGCCGAGCGAATCAGCGATGGCTTCCAGGGAGCCCTGCACGTCGGCCTTGAGCACAAGGCGCAGTTTCTTCTTCTCGCCTTCCTTGAGTTGGCTGAGGAGATCCTCGAGCCGCGAGCCGCGCGCTTCTCCCGTGATGGCGGCCCGGACTTCGAGCGCGCGCTGTTCGCTGAGGGCCCGGGCTTCCTTGTCGCTCTTCATGACGTTGAACTCGGCACCGGCCTCGGGCAGGCCCGAGAGACCGACGATCTTGACCGGGGTCGACGGGCGGGCGTCCTTGACGCGTTGGCCTTTGTCGTTGATCAGGGCGCGAATTTTCGCCCAGTGTGGGCCGCACACGATGCTATCGCCGACGCGGAGCACGCCTTTGCGCACCAGCACGGTGGCCGTCGGCCCCATACCCGGCTCGACCTGCGCTTCGATCACGTTGCCTTTCGCCGGCACTTTGGGGCTGGCCTTCAGCTCCATGATCTCGGCCTGCAACAGAATCATCTCTAACAACGTGTCCAAGCCCTTCTTCGTGGTCGCCGAGACTTCGACGGTAATCGTGTCGCCGCCCCACGACTCGGGGCTGAGACCGTATTCCTGGAGTTGTTTCTTCACACGGTCGGGATTGGCCGTCGGCAGGTCGCATTTGTTGATGGCGACGATGATCGGCACCTGCGCGGCCTTGGCGTGGTTGAGCGCCTCGATGGTTTGCGGCATGACGCCGTCATCCGCCGCAACGACGAGCACGGCGATGTCGGTGACGTTCGCGCCGCGCGCGCGCATCTTGGTGAAGGCTTCGTGGCCCGGCGTGTCGAGGAACGTGATCGTTTTGCCGTCGGGCAGGGACACCACGCTGGCGCCGATGTGCTGGGTGATGCCGCCCGTCTCGTGGGCGACCACGTCCGTCTTGCGAATGGCGTCGAGCAGGGAGGTCTTGCCGTGGTCCACATGGCCCATCACGGTCACGACCGGGGGGCGGGGCTTCAGGTCGGTCGCTTGTTCTCCCACTTCGAGCGGTTCGACCTTCTTGGGCGGGGCGTGAACGATGCCGGCGCCGCGCTCGCGTTTCTCCAACTCGAACAGAAACCCGTGCCGCTCGCAGATCTTGCGGGCGATATCTTCGCCCACGGTTTCGTTGAGGTTGGCGAACACGTTCATGGCCATCAACTCGGCCAGGAGCACGTGCGGCTTGGCGCCGATGCGCTGGGCCAGATCGCGCACGGTCACCGGCGGCTTCATCTGAATGACCTTGTTGCCCTTCTCGTCGACAACGAACGCAGGCTGGGCCGGCGCGGCGGGCGCCGGGCGCGGCGCGGGAGCCGGCGGCGCGACGGCACGCGAGGCCGTTGTGATTCTCACCGTCGGCTGCGACGCGGGGGCTGGGGCCGGTTTGGGCGCCGATACGACCGTCGGCTGCGGTTTCGGCGTGACGACCGGTGTGGGCGCCGGCGGCGCCACGGAAGATGAAACGGTTCTCGCCGGCTCGGGCTTGCGTGCCTCAACCACCGGCGGGGGCGGCGGTTCCGCGAGCGCGGTCGCCGTGATCGCCACGGGCTCGGCTTTTTCAGCGGTCGCGGTTGCGGGCGGCTCGGCGGGCGGGATTGGTGTTGCGGCCGGGGCCGGTGCGGCAGGCGGCGGGGGAACGTACCCGTATTCTTTCTCGATCGCCGCGGCGGTGATCTTATCGACCGTGCTCGAATGGCTTTTCACGGGATAATTCATCGCGTGCAGCTTTTCGATCATGTCCTTGTTCGAAAGGCCGCAGCGCTTGGCCAACTCATGTACCCGGATGCTCATTCGGCCTTGGGTTCACCTTCCGGAGGGGCGGCGGCTTCGCGGCGTTCCTGCTCCGCGTTGGTTGCCTGTTGGACGGCGGTCGCCTTTTCCGCGCCGAGAATATCGATCAAATCGTTTAGATCGGCCGCCAGCAATCCTTCCAGGGAATGGAAGCCGCCTTTCACCAGTTGCTCGGCAGTCTCGCGCTCGATGCCGGGGATCCCCGCCAGATCCTGAACGGCGCGCGCGACTTTGGCCTCGAACCCCAACTCGGCCGTCTCTTCCTTCTCGATTTCAATGTTCCAGTTGGTCAGCTTCGCAGTCAGGCGCGCGTTCTGGCCTTTCTTGCCGATGGCCAGCGAAAGCTGGTCGGGATCGACGATGATTTTTACCGAGTGCCTGGCTTCGTCGATGACCAGATTTTTGAGTTTGGCGGGTGCGAGTGCGTTGGTGACGTACTGGCGGACATTCGGGTCCCAGCGGATAATATCAATCTTCTCGCCGCTGAGTTCGCGGACGATGTTCTTGACGCGCATCCCGCGCATGCCGACGCAGGCCCCCACGGGATCGACCTTCTCGTCGTGGGAGATGACGGCGATCTTCGTGCGATAGCCGGCTTCGCGTGCGATGGCTTTGATCTCGACCGTTTTGTCGGCGATTTCGGAAACTTCCAACTCGAACAACTTGCGGACGAAGTCGGGGTGGCTGCGGGAGAGGACGATTTCCGGGCCTTGCAGGGCGTTGTCCACGCTCAAGGTGTAGGCGCGCAAGCGGTCGCCGGGCTGGTATTCCTCCGTCGGCACGCGTTCCCGGCTGGGCATGATGCCTTCGATCTTGCCCAGGTCGATGATCACGTCGCTGCGCTCGAAGCGGCGGACCGTGCCCGAGAGAATGTCGCCGGCCCGGCCCTTGAACTCCTCGAACACCATGTTCTTTTCCACCTGGCGGATCCGTTGCAACATGGCTTGTTTGGCGGTTTGCGCCGCGATCCGGCCGAAATTCTGGGGGGTGACCTCAACCTCGATGCTTTCGCCAAGCTGAATGTTCGGAAACCGTCGGCGCGCGTCGGTCAGGGAAACCTCATCGTGCTTGTTCACGACATTCTCGACCACGAGCAGCTTGGCGAGGGCGCGAATGGCGCCCGTCTTGCGGTCGATTTCGATGCGAAGGTCGCGGGCGGGGCCGACGCTCTTCTTGGAGGCTTGCAGCAACGCCTGTTCGACGGCTTCGAACAGGATTTCCCTGTCGATGCCCTTCTCGCGCTGGAAATATTCCACCGCCGCTATTAGTTCGCCGTTCATACGCGTGATACATCTTACTGCGGCACAACCCATTCGGGGAACAAAAAAGTGGGTTTTTCGACCCACTGGTTCCATGCCGCAAAATCTGGGAAAAGTATAGGGGAACGCAGCACACGGGTCAAGCCCTTATCCGGATTGACGCAAGGGGCTTGTTTTGCGGGGCAACGCCCGTTTAGAATCCGCCGGCAATGAACCTGCCCAACCGGCTGACAATTGGCCGCATCGCCCTGACCGTGTTCTTCGTCATGGCCTTGCTGCTGCCGCCCGGGGGCTGGGTCCGGTCGCATTTCTCGTTTGGGAAAACGACGGCGCTGATCATCTTTATCGTGGCGAGCCTGACGGATTGGTGGGACGGATGGTATGCGCGTCGCCACCGGTTGGAGACGAGTTTCGGGATGTTGCTTGATCCCTTGGCCGACAAGATTTTGACCACGGCGGCGTTCGTGTGTTTCGTGGAGCAACCGAGCGACCGGGTCGGCGTGCCCCTGGTGCAGGCGTGGATGGTATTGGTCATTGTGGCGCGCGATTTCTTGGTGACCGGGCTGCGGCTGATTGTGGCGCAGAAGGGCGTGGTATTGCGGGCCGAGCAGCTGGGCAAGCACAAGACTGCTTCGCAGATGGTGGCCATCATTCTGATTTTGTTCGGCTTGGCTGCCCGCGAGGACTGGAATTGCTTCGGCATGAATTACGACCGATTCAATGCGGCGTTTTCACAGGCGACGTTCGTGTTGATGCTCATCACGGTGGCGCTGACCGTGTTATCGGGCGTGACGTTTATGTACAAGAACGGGGAACACATCCTCCGTGATGCGTGAGCGACTCGTCAAATTCCTCGCGTCCGGGTGCGGCGCCGGCTACGTGCCCATGGCCCCCGGCACGGCCGGTTCTCTGGTCGGCATCGGTTACTGGTGGCTGCTGGCGCGCGGCAGCCCTTGGATTTATTGGCTCGTGTTCGTGGTGGTACTGGCGTTCGCGGTCTGGTGCGCGGGCGAAGCCGCCGAAGCGTGGCGCCGACCCGATCCGGCGTGCGTGGTCATCGACGAGATTGCGGCCATGCCGCTCGCGTTGGCCGGGGTCGGGATGGTGTGGTGGAACATCGCGTTGGCGTTCGGGCTGTTCCGGCTGTTCGACGTCTGGAAGCCTTGGCCGGTGCGACAGGCCCAAGCCTTGACCGGGGGACTGGGCATCGTGTTGGACGATGTGCTGGCCGCAGTCTACGCCCGCGCGGCGACGCAGGTGATTCTGTGGGCGGCGGGACGTTTCACCTGAGGGAATTGGTGACAGTGCAGACAGGAACTTCATCTTTCCGAGGAACGATGTGTCCTTGGGAAAGGTTGGATTGGATCCGGGTGCGGTGGACAGCGACGGACGAATCACCGGTTCAGGTTGGCAAGGAATTTCTTGAGCTGGTCGATGTCGAAATTGGCCAGCACCCGGCCATCCACGAGAATGGTGGGGACGCAATGCTGGCCCGAGAGCCGTTTCATTTCTTCGTACGCTGCGGGATTTTGTCCCACGTCGACCTCCTCGAACGGGATGCCGTGTGTTTGCAGGTACTCTTTCGCGTCGAGGCACCAGCCGCACAACTGGCGCGAGTAAAGCTTCACTTGTCGCATGGCCTTTTTTCTTGTGAAACAGAACATGACACCGCAAATTAGATGCCGCATTGAGCCGGAGAGTTTCGCATGACAACGATGAAAATCCTGATTTCTGACCCGATTTCCGAGCGTGGCGTCCAATTGCTCCAAAGCAATCCCGCGTTCCAGGCGGACAAGAACATTGGCCTCAAGGAGGACCAACTCTGCGAGATCATCGGCGAGTACGATGCGCTGGTGGTCCGGAGCCAGACCAAGGTGACGCGGAAAGTCATCGACGCGGCCAAGAAGCTTCGCGTCATCGGCCGGGCGGGCGTGGGCGTTGACAACGTGGATGTGGACGCCGCCACGCGTCGGGGCATCATCGTGATGAACACGCCGGGCGGGAACACGATTTCCACGGCCGAACACACGTTTTCGATGATGATGGCGTTGGCGCGTAAGATCCCGCAGGCCCACGCCTCGGTGAAGGCGGGGAAGTGGGACCGCAAATCTTACGAAGGGGTCGAGTTGTACAGCAAGACGCTCGGGATCATTGGCATGGGGCGCATTGGCGGCGAAGTGGCGCGTCGGGCAATCGCCTTCGGCATGCGCGTGCTGGCTCATGATCCGTTCCTGAGCATGAGCCGCGCGAAAGCGTTGCAGGTGGAAGTCGTCGAGTTGGACGAGATGTACGCGCGGGCCGATTTCATTACCGTTCACGTGCCGATCACCGAGCAAACGCGCGGGATGATCAACCAAGCCGCCATCGCCAAGATGAAGAAGGGCGTCCGGCTCATCAACTGCGCTCGTGGCGGCGTCATCAACGAGAAGGATCTGTACGACGCCATCCGGTCGGGTCACGTGGCGGGGGCGGCGCTGGATGTGTATGAGAAGGAGCCGCCGGCCGATTCGCCGTTGCGCGAGCTGGACGCGGTGGTGATGACGCCGCATTTGGGCGCCTCGACGCACGAGGCGCAGGAATCCGTCGGTACGGAGATCGCCGAGCAAATTGCCGAGGCGCTCACGGGCGGCACGATCCGGAACGCCGTCAACATGCCGTCCATCGACGCCAAGGTGCTCGCGGTGCTGCAGCCGTATCTTACGTTTGGCGAAAAGATGGGACGGTTGCTGGCGCAGCTCGCGCCGCCGCGTGTCGAGCGGATCACGATCGAGTTTTGCGGCAAGGCGGGCGAATTGGAAAGCAGCCCGATCAGCCGTGCCGTGTTGAAAGGGTTCCTCGAAAGCGCCGAGGGCGGCGACGTGAATTACGTGAACGCGCCAATGATCGCGCAGCAACTCGGCATCCACGTCGACGAAGTAAAAAGCAACGAGCCGATCGATTATGCGGAGTTGGTGAACGTCCGGGCGTCCACCGACGGTCAAGGGGCCAGCCTCTCCGGCACCTTCTACGGTTCGGTCAACAATCCGCGCATCGTCCGCATCAATGACAAGCCGGTCGAAGCCGTGCCCCACGGTGTGCTCTTCATCATGAGCAACAAGGATCGGCCCGGCGTCGTCGGCTGGATCGGGACCATCATGGGTCGGCACGGGATCAACATCGCCAGCATGTCGCTCGGCCGCGACAAGGCCGGTGGCCAGGCGCTCACCGTCCTGAATCTCGATAGTGCCCCGTCCGAAGCCGTTCTCGCCGAGATCAAGAAGGACCAGGACATTCTGGACGTAAGAATAGCGAAATTGTGAGGCCGGCGGGCTCTCCGCCAAGTCGCCTGTTTTGATTTGACAATCTCCCTGTAACCCGCCAATATACTAGGCTAGCGGGTGGGTGACGGTGCGCAATGGGCGGTCCAAGAAATATGGTGGGGCGCAGGCTTGTCGTCTTGTCGGGCAGGACGAAAGGCACGTCGTTTGTCCTGACGAAATCGCGGGTCAAAGCGGGGCGTGAAAGCGACAATGGGATTTGCCTGAAGGGCAAGCGGGTCGCTGGTCATCATGCGGTTCTGGTGCGCACCAACGGCGAGTATACCCTGCGCAATCTGAGTCCCCGCGTCGGCACACTCCTAAATGGCCTGCCCACGGAAGAAGCCGCGTTGAAACCGGGTGATCGGATTCGCATCGGCGAGGTCGAGATGAGCTACGAGGCGACCGGTATGCCGTCGCCCGGCCCTGCCTCCGCGACGGCTCCTCCGCTGCTTGACGAACTCGTTGTCGTTCACCGTCAGCTTGCGGCGGCGCAACAAGAAGCGGATGACGCCCGCGCGTTGGCGGAGCGTACCGCCGCCGAATTGACGCAGGCCCGAGCCGAAGCCGAGAGATCGAGCGTCGAATTCCAACGGCGCATCGCCGTGCTGACGCAGGAATTTGACCGGATCGCCGGCGGGACGCAGCCGTCCCGCGAACCCGTGGAGACCGGGCCGACGAAGTCGTCGGCGGAGTCGTCCCCGCAACCGACGGGAGTGGTGGGACGGATTACGGCCATCTCCCGGGGGACAGGCCCGTTGGCGGACCGAGGTGGCGAGTTGCAGGCGAAGATTTCGGAACTGGAAGAATCTCAAAGACAGGTGCGGCGCCTGGAGGCCGAGTTGGCCGCCGCGCAGGTGGCGACCCAGCAACTGCGCGAAGAATTGGCAAGGGCCCGGCGACCCACCCGGTTGGACGCGATCGCCGAAGAACTGGGTCGCGCGTTGGAATCCGATCCGTCCGGACGCGCGGGAGAGTTGGGGCGATTACAGGCGGCGCTGACCGAGGCCCGGACGGAATGGGACCGGATCAGCGAATTGCACGCCCAGGTGGAGCAGTTGGCGGTCGAGAATCACGCACTGCGGATTGCCGCGACCGACGCGCAAGAAGAAGCTCTTCTGGCCAGGCGTTGTCTTTCTGATCAAACCAACGAAGAATTTTCCCGTCTGCGCCGGTCGCTCGTAGCGAAACGAAATGAGGAACTCGACCGGCGCGGCCGGTTCCTGCGGCCCTTCGGCGTCAAAGTGAGTGCGGGGCGCCCGTCGTAGCGGCGGGCGCGGGTTTCGTCAGGCCCCGTCTACGGGTTCCGCGCCCTGGTTTCGGTCGAAGTTTCCCCGCTCGTCCGCGATGTCCGGGCAGGCCTCGCCGAACAGATTTTTGTCGTCCGCGCGACTAAAGCCTTGTCAGCGGTGCGCGGCTTCCTCTACAACACCCGCCGTGAAACTTTCTCCTGACAAGAAACTGGCGGGCATTCTGTGTCCGGTTTTCGCGATCCGCACGGAAGACGATCTCGGCGTCGGCGACACCGACGGCGTGAGACAGATGATCGACTGGTGTCACGCGCACGGAATCGGGATCCTGCAAGTGTTACCGATTAACGAGACGAGCGGGGACAATTCGCCGTACAACGCGATCAGTTCGATGGCGGTGGAACCGACGACCATTGCGGTTTCGCCGGAACACATTTCCGATCTATCGGCGACGGCGTTCAGAGAGAACGCACCAGCGTCGTTGCTGAAGGACTTGCGGGCCGGTGCCGTGCACTATGCGAAGGTCAAGGAACTGAAACACCGGCTCCTCCACACGGCCTTCGATTCATTCCTGGCCAAACAGGCGGACAAGAAGACCGAGCGCGCCGACGGGTTTCGGTCGTTTCTCAAGTCCCAGGCCGACTGGCTGGCGGATTACACGCTGTTTCGCGCGCTCATGGAGGCCAACGCCGGCTCGCCGAACTGGGAACGCTGGCCGGCCGAACAGCAAACGCCGGACGGCGCGCGGAAGTGGGTGGCGACGTTGCCGGCGGACCAACGCGAAGCGTGGGGGCGACGGGAACGGTTCTTCGCGTACGTTCAATGGATTGGGTTTGAGCAATGGACGAAGCTCAAGGCCTATGCCTCGCTCCACAAGGTGGCGTTGATGGGCGACATCCCGTTCGGCGTCAGCCGTTGCAGCGTCGATGTTTGGGCCAATCGCGAGATTTTCGATCTCGACTGGAGCGGTGGGGCGCCGCCCGAGCCCACGTTTAAGCCGGATTTGTTCACCGAGAAATGGGGGCAGAATTGGGGCGTGCCGCTGTATCGTTGGAACGAGCACCGCAAGACCGACTTCGCGTGGTGGCGGCAACGAGTCCGGCAGATCGGGACGACCTTCCATCTGTTCCGCATCGATCACGTGCTGGGTTTTTACCGGATTTACGCGTTCCCGTGGCCGCCACAACGCAACGGGGAATTCCTGAACTTGACCGAAGCCGAAACGGCGAAGAAGACCGGCGGTTTGCTCCCGCGTTTCTTTCCGGGTCCCGACACGACCGAGCAACAACAAAGACGCAATCTCCGCCACGGCGACGAACTCCTCCGCGCGATCACGGCCGCCGCGGGAGATATGACCGTCGTCGCCGAAGACCTCGGTCTCGTGCCGCCGTACGTGCGACCGCACCTGCTGAAGCTGGGCATCCCGGGTTTCAAGGTTCCCCACTGGGAACGCAATCCCGATTATACCTATGTGAACGGCGCCGAATACCCGCGTCTTTCCGTCTGCACGCCGGCGACGCACGACCACGATCCACTGGCGGCGATGTGGCGCCGCATGTGGCGCGACCACCAGGATGCGATTGCCAAAGAAGATCATCACCGCGCCCACGTCACCTGGCTCGAGCTCCAGCGGTTCTGCCAATGGTGCGGCGTCGACGACCAGAACATCCCGCACGACTTTACGCCCCAGCTCCACGAGGCGTATTGCCGCCGCGTGTTGCAGTCGAACTCATGGCTGGCGATCTTCCAGATCACCGACGTATTCGCGCAGGAAACGCGCTTCAACGTCCCCGGTTCCGTCGGCGCCAGCAACTGGTCCGCGCGACTCGAAAAAACCGTGGCTGAATTGGATAACGACCGGCAGTTCCTCGCGAAGGCGCAGATGTTTGCCCGTCTCATTCGGGAGACGCATCGGCATTCGTAGCCGTTGCGCCGGCGCCGGTCCCGTCGCCGAGCGGGAAAAAATCGGACCAGACTGCGGCGGTCACCGGCCACTTCGGGGATGCCCGCCGCCGATCGCCGTCAGAACTTCCTCGGCGTGACCGGCGGGTTTGACTTTGCGGAAGATTTTTTTGATCCGACCGTCGGGGCCGATGATGAACGTGCTGCGTTCGATGCCCATGTATTTCCGGCCGTACATCGATTTCTCTTTCCAGACGCCGTATGCCTCGGCAATCGCGTGGTCGCCGTCCGCGACCAGCGAGTAGGGTAGGCCGTGCGCGGCGATGAACTTTTCGTGCGATTCCGGGGCATCCGGGCTGACGCCGATGACGACCGCTTCGGCTTCCGTGATCTTATCGTAGAGGTCCCGGAAATCGCAGGCTTCGGTCGTGCACCCGGGGGTGAAATCCTTCGGGTAAAAGTACAGAATGACTGTGGACCCCTTGTTGCCGGTCAGTTCCAGGAACGGGGGTGCCGCATCGCCCTCTTTGAGTGTTCTCATGTCAATTCCTCCCGGGGCCGATTGGCTCCGGCAACGCGACACCGGTCGCGTCGACTCGGCGTTACTTCACTCCGATCCGCGGGCACAACTCGGCCACCTCACATTGGATGCACTCGGGCTTGCGGGCGGTGCACCGTTTTCGTCCGTGCCAGATGAGGAGGTGGGCGAAATCGATCCAATCCTGGCGGGGAACAATTGGCATGAGATCGGCCTCGATCTTTTCGGGCATCGTTTGCCGGGTCAGGCCCAGGCGTTGCGAGAGCCGCGAGACGTGCGTGTCCACGACGATTCCCTCGGCTTTGCCGTAGGCGACGCCCAGGACGACATTGGCGGTTTTGCGGCCGACGCCGTCAAGCTGGACCAGTTCATCGAGCGTCTCGGGGACTTGGCCGCGGTGTTTGTCGACGATGCCGCGGCAGCAGTTCCGGATCGCGCGGGCTTTGCTGCGGAAGAACCCCGTCGAACGAATCATCGCTTCGAGTTCGCCGGGGGGCGCGTTGGCGAAGGCGGCTGCGGAGCGATACTTCCGAAACAGCGCGGGCGTGACCCGGTTGACGCGTTCGTCGGTGCACTGGGCGCTGAGAATGGTGGCGACGAGAAGCTGGAGTGGGTTCTGGTGGTGCAGCGCGCACTGCGCGTCGGGGTAAGCGGCGCGGAGTCGGCGCAGGACGGTGCGGCAGCGGTCCCGCAATTTCCTCTTGGCAACGCTCACGGTTCGCAGTATAGCATAGCGCCAAGGACGCGTTCAGTTTCACCGCCGACATTTCAACGAAACAAGAGGAGAGAAACGATCATGGCCCACGTTGTGTGTGAACCTTGTGTAGGATGCAAGTACACCGATTGCGTGGAAGTATGTCCGGTCAATTGCTTCTACGAGATCGAGGATCGATTGTACATTCATCCCGACGAATGCATCGATTGCACGGCGTGCGTGCCCGTGTGCCCCGTGGAAGCCATCTTTGTGGAAGGCGACATTCCCGAGAAGTGGAAGGGCTGGATCGCGGAAAACCGCGATAAAGTGTCGTCGGCCACCAACATTACGGCCAAGAAAGAGCCGCTGGGCAAGGACAAGCCCGAGTGTCAGCCTGGCGCCCGCAAGCCTTGACGGCTGAAGATCGGGAGTCTACTGGCTCTTGGCCGCCGCGTCTTTCTCAGCCAGCGCTGCTTTGCGGCTGAGCTTGATCTTCCCGCGGTCGTCGATCCCCAGCACCTTGACCCAAACCTCGTCGCCCATCTTGAGCACGTCTTCCACGTTCTTCACCCGGTAGTCGGCGATTTCGCTGATGTGGAGCAGACCGTCTTTGTCGGGCAGGATCTCAACGAAGGCGCCGAACTCTTTGATCCCGACGACCTTGCCGCGGTAAATCTTGCCGACCTCGGCTTCCGCCGTGATCGCCTTGATCTGCTCGATGGCGCGCTCGGCCGCCATGCCGTCCGTCGAGAAAATGTGGATGGTCCCGTCGTCGTCGATGTCGATCTGGCAGCCGGTCGCGTCGACAATGCCCTTGATGACCTTGCCCTGCGGGCCGATGACGGCTCCGATTTTCTCCGGGTTGATCTTGATGGTGGTGATCCGCGGGGCGTACTTCGACAGCTCGGCTCGCGGCGCTTTGATGGCCTCGCTCATTTTGTCGAGGATGATCATCCGCGCCTCGCGGGCCTGCTCGAAGGCCTGGCGCGCCAGCTCGAAGCTGAGACCCTGCAACTTGAGGTCGGTCTGAAACCCGGTGATGCCCTGGCGCGTACCGGCGACTTTGAAGTCCATGTCGCCGAAGTGGTCTTCGGCCCCGAGAATATCGGTGAGCGTGACGGCTTTACCCGTCTTCTCGTCGGTGATCAAGCCAATCGAAATACCGGCGACGGGCGCCTTGAGCGGCACGCCTGCGTCCATCAACGACAGCGTCGCCCCACAGACCGTGGCCATGGAAGTCGAACCGTTGGATTCCATGATTTCCGAGGTCACGCGAATGGTGTATGGGAAATCCAATTCATCGGGGATCATCGGATTGACGGAACGTTCGGCGAGCGCGCCGTGTCCAATCTCGCGCCGGCCCGGTCCGCCGGTGCGGCCGGTTTCGCCCACGCTGAACGGCGGGAAATTATAATGCAGAATGAACTTCTTCTCGGTCGGGCCACCCGTCCAGGCGTCCATATCCTGCGTGTCGGATTTCGAGCCGAGCGTGGTCATGACGAACGCTTGCGTCTCACCGCGTTGGAAGACGGCGGAGCCATGCGTGCGCGGCAGGAGGCCGACTTCGCAGTGGAGCGGACGCAGATCGCGTGAGCCGCGGCCGTCGGGGCGTTTGTTGTTGGTGAGGATCGAGCCGCGAATGGCTTCCCACTGGATCTTGTAGAACGACTCGTTGATCTCGAAGTCGGTCACGTCCTCGAACTTCTGCTTGAGTTCGTCGGTCATCTTGTCTTTGCAGGCGCCCACCGCCGTTTCGCGGGCGAGTTTGCCCTCGGTCAGAATCGCGCTGAGAACCTGGCTGCCGACAATCCCCCGGGCGGTGGTGAGCACCTCGGGACGCACGAGCTTCAGCGGCGCTTCCCGCTTCGGTTTGCCCGCGTTCTGCGCGAGTTGGCGGATGGCGGAGATGATCTTCTGCGTCTCGCCGTGGGCGAACTCGATGGCCTTTAGCATGTCCGCCTCGGAGATTTCCTTGGCGGACCCTTCGATCATGACGAGTTCCTTTTCGTTGCCGACGTAGACGAGGTCGAGATCGCTCTCCTGGCGTTGGGGATGGGTGGGGTTGACGACAAACTGGCCGTTCACGCGGCCGACGCGCACCGCGCCGACGGGGCCATGCCACGGGATATCTGAAACCATCAGCGCCGCCGAGGCGCCGTTGATCGCGAGAACGTCCGGGTCGTTTTCGGTGTCGGCGCTCAGCAGAATCGCCATGATCTGTGTGTCGTTGTAAAAGCCTTCGGGGAACAGCGGTCGGCACGGGCGGTCGATCATGCGGGAGGTGAGGATCTCCTTTTCAGTGGGCCGGCCCTCGCGTTTGAAGTAGCCCCCGGGGAATTTGCCCGCCGCCGCGGCCTTCTCGCGGTAGTCGACCGTGAGCGGGAAGAAATCGAGTTCTTCCTTGGGCTGGGCGCTGGCGACCGCCGTCACAATCACGACGGTCTCCCCGTATTGCACGGTGGCCGCGCCGTCGGCCTGTTTGGCCAGCTTGCCGGTTTCGATGATGAGGTCCTTGCCTCCGATGAGGGTATGAACGCTATGCTGCATGAAGATTATTTCGAGGCTCGATGAGGACCGGATTAATGGAATGATGTCTGCCGCCAGCGCCGTGCGGTGAAAGCAGGCATCAATCCATCAATCCACCAGTGCTCGTCGAGCGAATCGCCTTTCTACTTTCTGAGGTTGAGTTTCTTGATCAGCTCCTGATATCGCTTGGTGTCGGTATGGCTGAGGTAATCCAGCAGCCGCCGTCGCTGACCGACCATCTTCAACAGTCCACGCCGTGAACTGTGGTCCTTCGTGTGCATCTGCAAATGCTGGGTCAACTCGTTGATCCGGGCTGTTAGCAACGCGATCTGCACGTCCGCCGAACCGGTGTCCTTCGGGTGAAGCTGAAATTGCTTGGTGATTTCGTGTTTCTTGACTAACGCAATCATGTCCAACGTTCCAACGCCTTTCTGAATTGAACAGCTGTGAGTTTAGCGACGCGGAGAGAAACTGTAAAGTAGTTTTTCCCATCGGCCCACGGCGCGGAACCGGCGGAGGCGTCCCGGGGCAGTTTGACAAAACCACGTCCAGCGGCTAGCATGGCGGAGCGAGTTACACAGCGATTAACTGGGGGACGTAGCTCAGTTGGGAGAGCGCCGCAATGGCATTGCGGAGGTCACGGGTTCGACCCCCGTCGTCTCCACCAGACTCAGTGCAATCAGTGCTTTTTCGACCCCGCTAAGGTGCGCGGGGGGAACGAATTGCGCGGAGAGGTTACCACGGGCGGCTGGATATTACTTTTCAATGGAAGTGCTCGAACAGGCTGGTTTCATGGAGAATCGCGCAAGGGCTGCAAAAGCTGTTAAGTACTGCCGGGGCCAGAGCGTGGCGGAGTATGCCGTCGTTCTGGCGCTGATCCTCATCATTGCGGTGACCGTTCTGATGGGAGTCGGGCAGCGCTCACGGACGCGATTGGCCAATGTCGATACGCTGCTCAGCGACCATCCCGGCGGGGCGGCTGGCGGTTCGGCCGGTGCTGCGGCAGGCGCGTCGCACGTCGGCTCGGGGGATAACGACAACTCGGAAAGCGGTTCCGCGACCAATCAGCAACACGGGGGCTCAGCCGCGAAGTAGGAATTCAGCCTCGGTCGGTCCTGTCCGCACGCGTTCCACCTCCAGACGGGGGCGTCTCCCGCCGGTCCGCCAACGGGATCACCTTTTCTGCTGATTGCCCGAGATTGTGTCCTGCTCCGGAGATGTGCTACTTTCCCGACGGTGACATGAACCGCAACATTCGCAACATTGGCATCATTGCGCACGTTGACCACGGCAAGACGACGCTCGTGGACAAGCTCCTGCGCGAGGGTGGCGTTTACCGTGCCAATCAGGCCGTGGAAGAGCGCGCGATGGATTCGATGGACCTGGAGAAAGAGAAGGGCATTACCATCAAGGCCAAGAACGCCTCGGTCCACTGGGGCGGCGTCACCATCAACATCGTGGACACGCCCGGCCACGCCGATTTCGGCGGGGAAGTGGAGCGCATCCTCGGCATGGTCGACGGCGTGTTGCTGCTGGTGGACGCGTTCGACGGCCCGCAGGCGCAGACCCGGTTCGTATTGAAGAAGGCGCTCGCCCGCGGGTTGAGAGCCATCGTGGTCATCAACAAGATCGACCGCGAACATTCCGACCCGCACGGCGTCCACGACAAAGTGCTGGAGCTGTTACTGGAACTGCAGGCCACCGAAGACCAGTTCAACGCGCCGTTCATTTACGCCAGCGCCCGCGACGGCTATGCCCTGCGTAACCTGGGCGACCCGCACACCGGCATGACGCCGCTGTTCGAAACGATCTTGCAGCATATTCCGCCGCCGGCCGCTGATCGGAACGCCCCGTTCCAAATGCTCGTGAGTAATCTTGACTGGAGCGATTACGTCGGCCGCATTGCCATCGGCAAGATCACCGGGGGCCGGGTGAGGGTCGGCGATTCCATCGTCTGCATCCACAAGGACGGCCAACGCGAACGCGCGGCGGTCACCAAGGTCTGGGAGTTCAGCGGTCTGAAGTCCGGCGAGATCGTGAGCGGCGAAGCGGGCAACATCGTCGGCATCTCCGGCTTCGAGGAGGTGGCCATTGGCGAAACGCTGTGCGACTGCGAGGAGCGCGAGCCGGTCCCGTTCATCGAACTGGATCCGCCAACCATTCAAATGCAGTTTGCCGTCAACGACGGCCCGTTGGCGGGCCGCGACGGCAAACTCGTCACGGCACGCCACATTCGCGAGCGGCTGATCCGGGAAACGCGCACGAACATTTCGCTCGGGGTGGCCGACACCGACGCTCCGAATATCTTCCTCGTCAGCGCTCGCGGCGAAATGCAGATTGCGATCCTGGTCGAGCAGATGCGGCGCGAAGGCTACGAGGTGCTCGTGTCGCGGCCCGAAGTGATTTTGAAACAGGCGGACGGCAAAACGCTCGAGCCGTACGAATCACTCTGGCTTGAGGTGCCGAACGAATGTTTGGGCGACATGTTGCAGGCGCTGGCCAACCGCAAAGCGCAGATCACCAACATGCAACATCACCCGCACGGCGTGGGGATCGAATCCACGATTCCGACGCGCGGTCTCATCGGCCTCGAGACCGACATGGTCAACCTCACCAGCGGACGCGGCGTGATGAGCCACATGTTCAAGGAGTATGGCCCGTTCGTCGGCGAAATCCTGACCCGGACCACCGGCACGCTCGTGTCGATGGAGACCGGCATTGCGACCGCGTGGGCGCTCAACAACATCCAGGAACGCGGCCGCCTGTTCGTCGGTCCGCAAGAAGAGGTCTACGAAGGCATGATCGTGGGCGAGAACCCCCGGGCCGAGGATATGCCCGTCAACCCGACGAAGACCAAACATCTCACCAACATGCGCAGCGTGGGTGAAGGCAAGGGCATTCAGCTCGAGCCGCCATTGAAGATGAGCCTCGAACGCGCCATCGAGTACATCGCGGCCGACGAATACGTCGAAGCCACGCCCAAGAACCTGCGGCTGCGCAAAAGGATCCTCAACGCCACGAAGCGAAAACGAGCGGCGATGGCCGCGAGTGCGACGGCGCCGGTAACCTGAATTGGGCCGGGCCCGGAGCGATCGGTGACTTGCCGGGGCCCTTCAGGGCGCTGGTGTTCCCGCGTGATAAGCCAACCCCGCCTGATAGAATTTCAAGCGGGATCGAACGCGCGCGGCGAGGTTGCTCTGGCCAGTCATGCTGGCCAACTCAATCGCTCGTTTTGCAGTTCGGACGGCCTCGGCGAACCGGCCGGCTTCGGCATAGGCCGCCGCCAGTACATCCAGAGCGTCCGCTTGTTGGTCGCGCGTGACCTCACCAAGTCGCACCGCCAACTGCACCGCCTCCTTGGCGTTGCGGAAGGCCGGGTTCGGACTTGTCGCTCGGATCCACGCCAGACCTCGGAGAGGCAGCGCCCATCCGGGTTTGAGCCGCAAGGCCTCGCGGTATTCGGCGATCGCCTCGGCAATCCTGCCCTGATTTGCCAGAAGAGCCCCCAGGTTGTAGCGTGCCTGCGCGTGGTCGGGCTGGAGTTGCCGCGTCGTGGCAAACTCGGTCAGGGCGGCCTGTATTTTGCCCTGACTGGCCAGGGCGACTCCGAAGTTGTAGTGGGCTTCAGCGGAGCCGGGATTGATCCGAAGTGCGGCCTGATACTCCGCGACCGCTTCGGAGAACTTCCCCTGAGCGGCCAGAGCATTGGCGAGGTTGACGTGGGCGGTGGCGGAGTTTGGTCTAACCCGCAGGGCCGCCACGAACTCGGCGGTCGCCTCTGTGAGCTTGCCGTGCTCAGCGAGTGTCTTGCCAAGGTCCTCATGCGCGACCGGGTTGTCGGGCGTAACGTTCAATGCATGACGGAAGAGTGTCTCACTGTTTCGCCAGTAGCGGATTTGGACGGCGCTGAGTCCGGCGCACAACATCAGGAGCAGGGCGCACCCCGTCACCACGCTGCGGCGGCGTGGCAGAGACCAGCCAATCGCGGCAAACACGCCGATCAAGGGGATGTACGTGTACCGATCAGCCATGGAGAAGGTGCCGACTTGTACGAGGCCGATGACCGGCACGAGTGTTCCCACATACCAGAACCAACCCGTGACCAGTTGCGGCTGGGTCCTTGCGTTCCAGAGGATCGCAACGGTTCCGCCGGCCAATATTGCCGCGGCACCGCAGCCGGCAGCCAGGGGCCACGTTTGGTAGGGGTAGTGAACCGACAGGCCAACCGGCCAGAACGTCTTGCCCAGATACCGCACGTAGGAGACCACCGCGTTGACAACCCGCATCCCGATGGGCAGGTTCTCCATTGAAATGACTGAACCGCCACGCTGCTCGGCCCACAAGGTTACCGCGCTCACGAGCACCGTCAGCGCCAGGAACGGAAGTTTCTCTCGGACCAAATAGCCGATCGAGCGTTCGGGTGTGATTCTGTTGGCTGGCTGCGCCCATCGTGTTCGGCCTAACGGCCAGTAGTCCACCAGCAACAGCACGAATGGCAACGTCACCACCATCGGCTTGGCCATCAGCCCCAGCGCGAAAAACAACAGAGCCAGAGCGTAGAAACCGTCGAGCGTCGAGCGTCGAGTGTCGGGCGTTTCGACATGCCGCACGTAGGCCCACATCGTGAGCATCCAGAAGAACGTGCTCAGGACATCCTTCCGTTCCGCCACCCACGCGACCGATTCAACGTGGAGCGGATGCCAGGCGAACAGTGCCACCACGAACGCGCTTCGCCACGGGGCGGTTGTCATCCGGTTCAGGACGACGAAGAGTAGAACCGCGTTGGCGATGTGAAACAGCACGTTGACCAGGTGAGGGGGGCCGGCCTTCAGTCCAAAAAGTTGGCAGTCGAGCATGCACGAGAGCCACGTCACGGGCATCCAAATACTGAAGTGCGCGCTGGTGAACGCCCAGGCAATTGCCGGCAGGGTAATGCCATGCTGCACGTGGGGGTTGTCGGTGACATAGAGTGGGTCGTCGTAGTTGGTGAACTCAAAGTGGCGGACCGGCCAGTAAATCGCGATTGTGGCCGCAGCCAGACACAAGCAGATCAAGGCATCTCGGCGCCGCATCGGCGGCCAGTGTAGTTCGCGACGCCTGGCAATCAAAGAGGAAATCGGCCGGTGGAACGGTCATCCACGATTGACAAAGCCACGCTTTTTTGATTTCATCTGTGCCTGAGAAGCGAAGGGCGAGTGTGTGGACTCAGTGACCCTTGTTCGGGGGGTGGGGAAGGTGAAGTGTTTTGAGGCGCTTTCTAAGCTACATCGGCTTTCATGTTGACGTCGCAACAACCCCGGGCGCAACTGCTGTCAAGACCGTGTTCTGCGCCGTCATTGCGCTGAGCATCGCCTTTTCCGTCACCGCCCGTGCGGACACCAACAGTTGGATCAACGGCAGCGGCAAGTGGGAAGCGGCGGGCAACTGGTCGCTGGGAGTGCCGCCGACCAATACGCAATCCGCCGTACTCATCACCAATGCCGCGAGCAAGACGGTCGCGATCGACGCCACGACCGCCGGCAGCTTCCCGGACACGATGACCGTCAGCAACCTGACGTTGTCGGCACCGGCCGGCTCGACCAACGCGCTGTTCCTGAACAACGCAGGAGTCGGCACCTCAGCACACATTCTGAACAGCTTTGCACTCGGCGACGGTGGCGCGTTGCTGGTCACCAATTCGAGCGTGGTGGTGGGCGGCGTGTTTGACGTCAATGGCAACGTGCGGATGCTCGATGGCTCGTTGACGGCGACAAACGACACCGCCACCGTCGGATATGGCGGCGTGGGGGACCTAACAATATCGGATGGTGTCGTGCAGGCCCAAGGCTTGTTCGTGGGAACGTTCTACTTCGTGGAGGATCCGGGATCAGGCGCGTGGCTCTTCGAAACACCGGGTACAGGAACGGTAACGGTTGCGGGTGGCGCGATAGGGTTATCCTCGGACCTCAGTATCGGCAACTACGGCGACGACTACCTTGGCAATTATGGAGTGGGGTCGGTGTGGATCACGGGCGGGCAGTTGACCGTCACGAATGGAACAATGTCCGTCGCGAACGGTGGTTTCGGCGAGCTGACCGTATCTAACGGCACACTGCAGGCGCGGGACGTGTCAGTTCACGGAGCCGGGACGGTGACGATTGCGGGAGGGACAACTGCGCTGGCCTCGGATCTAAACGTTTCCGGCTGGGTAACGATTGACGGAGGCGCGACCACGCTGGGTGCTGATTTGAATGTGTCGGGCGCGGGGACGGCCAAGGTGACGGGTGGACAATTGGTCGCGACGAACGGCGCGATCAATGTTGGGTTGCACGACGACGGTCGAGGTTATGTTACGGTTTCGGGTGGGACAGTGCTCGCCGGGTACGTGTACCTCGGTCTCAGCACGGACGGGGCGGACAGCCAGTTCACGGTATCCGGTGGTTCAACCACGTTGTCTGGCATGAGCGTGGACCAAGAGTGCTCCGTGTGGGTCACCGGCGGCGAACTGGCTTTTCCCAACGGTGCCATACAAGTCGGTGGATACTGGACGGAAGGTTGGATGACGGTATCCAATGGTGCCCTGCAAGGCGGCTCCATTAGTCTTGGACAAGCGGGCGAACTCATGATCGACGGAGGGACCATCACGTTGTCTGCAGATCTCGGTGCTGGTGGTTCGGTGTGGATGACGGGCGGACAATTGGCGGTGACGAACGGCACGATCTTTATCGAAGGGGATGGCGCCACCGCCATGGTGGTGTCCAACGGGACCGTGGCGGCGCGCGATGTGCACGTTGGGGTGAGCCCCGACACCCAAGGCACGCTGACGTTTGCGGGAGGCGCCGGGATCGTCTTTTCCCAGCTTCTCGTCGGTGACTGCAATGGCGGCGGCTCCGGCCTGCTGACCGTGGACGGCGGTGATTTGTTTGTCATCAGCCCGGCGCATGACGCCTCGCTCGAAGTGGCCAACGGGAAATTGATACTCAACAGCGGGTTCTTGTGGGTTGACAAGCTGGTGATGACGAACGCTTGCGGTTTGTTTGTTCGCAACGGTGGCACCCTCTTTGCCGACGAACTCGTGCTTGACCCGAACCTCGACGCCGATGGCGATGGCGTGCCCAACGGTTTCGAGCAGGCGCGTGGTTTCGATCCGCTGAACGCCGCGGACGGTAACATCGGTCTGGCCAATAGCTGGATAGCCGGGACGGGTAAATGGGAAACGAGCGGCGACTGGTCGTTGGGCGTGCCGCCCTTTGCCAATCAATCCGAAATTCTTGTCACCAATGAGGGTGTCAACGCCGTGAGCATTGATGCACTCACGTCGAGCAATTCTCCCGACACGCTGCTGATTCGCGCGCTGACAGTGTCGGCGCCCACGGACTCAACGAACACGCTGCTCCTGAGCAGCACGGGCACAAACTCACCGCTGCACGTTCTCGGTGACCTCAGCCTCGGCACTGGCGGGAATCTGGTCGTCACGAATGCATCCCTCGTCGCGGAGGGTTCCGTTGGCATTAGCGGCGATGTGACGATGGCCGGCGGCTGGATCACCATTACCAATGGCACGACCTCCCTGGCGGACGGACAGATGACCGTATCCAACGGCACCGTGCTGGCCCGAGACACACAAGTTGGCGGGAACGGGGCGCTGACGGTCGCTGGAGGCGCGGTTTCCTTGGCTTCCAACCTGAGCATCAACGGCTCGGCGGCAGTGTGGGTGACGGGCGGCCAATTGGCGGTCACCAACGGCACGGCCGCCTTCTATGGGGACGGTGGTCAGATAGCCGTTTCCAATGGCACGGTGGTACTAGCGGGACTCATGTACATCGGTGAGGGAACCAGTCCCTGTGATGGCGCGTTGACGATTGCCGGTGGCACAGTCGCGTTCACTTCGGATCTGGTTGTTGACCGCGGGGGATCCGTGAATGTTACCGGCGGCGCCCTGGTGGTCACGAACGGCGCGACTACCATCGGCCCGACCTATAGTGGTGGAAGCATGACGGTGTCCAGCGGCACAGTGGCGGCCGTTTCGATTGGACTCGGACCGGGCTACTGGGGGACTCTCGTGATCCAAGGCGGCGCGGTCAACGTCTACTCGAACATGAACCTGGGCTTGCCCGATTGCGGAGGTTGGGGGGGATGGGCGGAGATTGACGGAGGGGATCTGTTCGTGACCAATGCGGAACACAACGCCGTTCTGGAGGTGTTGAACGGGGCGGTCACGCTGAATTCGGGCATACTGCAAGTGGATCGGTTGGTTATTACCAATTCCTGCGGCCGGTTTGTTCGTAACGGCGGCACGCTCGACGTGGGCGAGCTGGTGCTCGACCCGAACCTCGACGCCGATGGCGATGGCATGCCCAATGGCTGGGAGCAGAGCCACGGTTTCGACCCGTTAGACCCCGCCGACGCCGACGCCGACCCTGACGGCGATGGGTTGAGCAACCTGCAGGAGTACCAAGCCGGCACCGATCCCTTGGAGAAAGATACCGATGGCGATGGTATGCCCGACGGCTGGGAGGTCGCCCACGGGTTGAACCCGCTGGTAAACGATGCTTCCGCAGACCCCGATGGCGATGGCTTCACGAATCTGCAGGAATATCAGGCCGGCACCGATCCGACCAACAGCGCGTCGGCATTCCGTATCATTGACATCCAGCCGGCGGATGAGGACATGCTCATCACATGGACCGCGGTGGGCGGCAAACGGTACGTCCTGCAGACGGCCACAAATTTCAGCGGCAGTTTCTCGAACGACTTTGTTGATCTGAATCCGGCCTTCATCGCCCGGGGCCAGGGCGAAACCCAGATGACCGTGCTTCACATGGGAGCCGCCACCAACGCTCCGATCCGCTTCTACCGCGTCCGTCTGGTGCCGTGAATGACGCGCCGTGACGTACTTGGCGCACCGGGTCGGTTGGAATCGACGCGCCCACTTGCCTCATTTGCTCGCCTGGGTCGTTGCATCTTGCCACAGTGCACCGGCTCGCAAAGGAGAAGTTGCCCTCGTACGGTTCCCGGCCGGCCCCTCGACTGTGGTTTGTCACGAATAAGGAGTTAACCACTTTCGATGCCGATCACCACGTGCCCGCCGGTTCCCAAGCATGGCTTCGAAACGGCTTGACCTTGGGCCGACGCGAGATGTATAGGTTTCCGGGTCGGCCCGTCCGTGAGTCTTGTTGGAGGCGCTCAGGCGTCTTGTCTGCACGAGCGCAGGATCGGGGTGGGGTTGATGGGAGTGATACGTGATGGCCACCACGAACTGCGGAGGCGTTGGAGCGTGTTGGGCGGCATCATCGCCCACGGCGTCTCCTATGGGCCGATTCGAAAGCGCGCTTGCTGCGCTGATCAACGTGGGGGTTACGCTGACGCTCTCTCCCCGACTGGCCTTACCGCACAGGGTTTCTACAGCGACCACCAGATTCGAACGACAGACGTCGTTAGAGAAGGAATTACCATGAACAGATTTGCCATGATCGTCCTCGTAACGGGTTGCCTGCTGCCAGCCTGCATGGTCCCGGGGCAGGTGCCGCAGATCATCAACTACCAGGGGCGCGTCAGCGTCGATGGTACAAACTTCGATGGGACCGGCCAGTTCAAGTTCGCCCTGGTGGACGGCACCGGCGCGGCCACCTACTGGAGCAATGGCGACAGCTTTGTCTCCTTGCCCGTTGCCACGGGTTTGTACTCGGTGCCGCTCGGTGATGTCACGATTGCCAACATGGACGCCATATCGGCATCGGTGTTTACGAATTCCGACGTACGTTTGCGCGTATGGTTCAATAGCGGAGCCGGCCTGCAGCAACTAAGTCCCGACCAGCGTATCACCGCCGTGGGCTACGCGTTGATGGCTGACAACGTACCTGATGGAGCCATCACCAGCAACAAGCTCGCTTCGGGCGCGGTGACTGCCGCAGCGATTGCCAATGGCGCGGTCGGCACCAGCCAACTCGCCAACAACGCCATCACCACCGCCAACATCGCCACGGGCGCGATTACGTCAGCCGCTATAGCCAGCAACACCATCACCGCGGCCAATATGGCGCCGGGAGTCGGGGTGGTTCCCTCGGGCACAATCGTGCTTTCCCCAACCGCCGGCAATGCGGCGCTGGACGCGGCGGGATATGCCCCGATGACCGAATCCGGCGTTTCCAACAACTGGATGCAGGTGACCAGCGCGGCCGCGTGGCCGGCACGATGGGGCCACGGGGCGGTCGTGCTCAATGGACAGATGTGGGTACTGGGAGGATCCGACGGCGTGTACTACAACGATGTGTGGGCGTCGACGAACGGTGTCGATTGGACGCAAGCGACCAACGCCGCGCCGTGGAGCGCCCGGGCCCGACCCGGGGTGGTCGCGTTCAACGGGCGAATCTGGGTACTCGGCGGCGACGACGGCACGTTCCGCAACGACGTGTGGTCGTCGACGAACGGTGTCGATTGGACGCAGGTGACCGCCGCCGCTGCGTGGAGTGCACGGGCGAGGCATGCGGCGGTCGTGTTCAATAACCAGATGTGGGTGCTCGGGGGATTCGACGGAGGTTACTATAACGACGTGTGGTCGTCGACGAACGGGGTCGACTGGACGCAAGTGACCGCCGCCGCGCCGTGGAGCGCACGGGCCAGGTACCCGGCGGTCGCGTTCAATAACCGAATGTGGGTGCTGGGGGGCGACGACGGCACCTTCCGCAACGACGTGTGGTCGTCGACGAACGGGGTCGACTGGACGCAAGTGACCGCCGCCGCGCCATGGACCGGACGCAACAGCGCCGCGGCGGTTGTGCTCGATGGGCGCATCTGGGTGCTGGGGGGCGACGACGGCAACTTTCACAGCGACGTGTGGGCATCGACGAACGGCGTCGATTGGGTGCAAGTGGCCCCCGCCGCGCCGTGGAGCGCACGGGCCAGACACGCGGCGGTCGTGTTTAATAACCAGATGTGGGTACTGGGTGGATACAACGGGAGCGATCTCAACGATGTGTGGGCCTCGGGCTCGTACTCGTACACCATGGGCGCAAAACTGGGTCAGTATTTTCTGTTCCAGAAGCAGTAAGCCAACACCAGGCTGGTTAACATGAGCGAATCAATCGCCAGGCGCATTCTTGGTAGGGACGTCGCGGCGCAACCCGCCCGCAGTTTCAGCCCAACCGCTTCCGTTTGCGCCGCCGCAAACAGCGGCAGACGGGCGGCCTGCCATCGGCTCTTTCTGGGCGCCCTCGTTTTCATCATGTTGTCCAATCCGGGCCGATCTGCCACCAAGGTGGTGAGCACGGTTGACGGCGGCGGTCAGCACATCACCAGCGCCCATTACAGGTTGGATGGCAGTATCGGTGGGATCGGCGGTATCTCCACTGCGGTCGCACCAGCCATCACGATGCGGCACGGTTACATCGGCCAACTCTACGAAGTGACCGGTTTGGACATCGCGGTGACTCCAAATCCGGCCGATGAGTCGAGCGCCGCCCAATTGAGCGCCGCGGCCACGCTCGACGACGCGACGGTGATCGTCTTGTCCGGCTCTGATGTCGACTGGAGCAGTCCCAACGAGCCATACCCGATTGCCGCCATCAGCGCCGGCGGGACGGTGACAACGGCGAACGTCTACACCAACGCGACCGGCACAATCGTGGGCTACCATCTCGGCGCGAGCAATAGTGTAAGTCTGCTGGTCATGGACACGAACCCCGATGATTTTGGTATCTATGCCGGCGACGGAATCCCGGACTCGTGGCAGGTTCAGTACTTCGGGCTGGACAACACGAGCGGTGTCGCCGGTGCCGACCCGGATGGCGACGGGTTCACGAATCTGGCGGAGTTTCAAGCTGGAACCGACCCGACCAATGGCGCCTCCGCTTTCCGGATCGTTGAGATGATGCCGGACGATGGCGACATGCTGATCACGTGGACCGCGGTGGGTGGCAAACGGTACATCCTGCAGACGACGACGAACTTCAGTGGCGGCGTCTCGAACGCCTTCGTTGATTTGGGCGCGGCGTTAGTCCTATCCGGCACGGGTGAGACAGAGGTGACTGCGCTGGACGTGGGGGCCGCGACCAACGCTCCCATCCGCTTCTACCGCGTCCGACTGGTGCCATAGGGGGGACGCTAGCAGCCGTAACCCAGTCAGCGGTAACGCGAAGCTGCCGTGGTGGAGCGCCCGCCGTCACAAATTTCCTCCTCGACTGCAAACGAGGAAACTGCTAGCCTCTGCGTCGCTGGTTGGGGAGCCGGCGAATCAGTCTCAGGGCACGACGAAGGCTGGATGATGGAGAAGCGCATGCAACGCCGGGCGGTATGTGGTTGCTTCATCTTGATGGCTGCGCAGTGCCTTTCTGCCCAAGCCCAGCTTTCGACGAGCGGCTACTGGCAGTCGGTCACCAATGCCAACCCGGTTGCGTACTGGCGGTTGAACGAGACCAACGACGCGACTGTCGCCGTCGATCTCCTTGGTTCCTATAATGGGACCATCAGCGCGAGCGTCACGCCCGGCGTCAGCGGCCCGCAGAATCCGCCATTCCTCGGGTTCGAAACCAACAACACCGCGATCCAGTTCAATTACACCACCGGTTCTTATCTGACCATGCCCGCCCTGAATCTCAACACAAACACGGTGACGATCGTTGGCTGGATCAATCCTTCGGGAATTCAGGCTGGCTGGACCGGGATCGCCTTTTGCCGTGGCGGCAGCACCTGTGCGGGACTGAACTTTGGTCCGGGCTCGATTCCCAACGAACTGCGCTACACCTGGAACAACTCGCGTTGGGACGAGAGCACCGGCTTGACGGTGCCGACCAGCCAATGGTCGTTTGTCGCGTTGGTCGTGACGCCAACCAACGGGACGATTTACGTGGGAACCAACGGCATTCTGAATTCGTTCACCGATGTTGCCACTGAGCCGAACCAGGCTTTCGACGCGTCGCTGCTCATTGGTTACGACCCATCCTCCGGCTCGCGCTTGTTCAACGGCAGGCTCGATGAAGTTGCGATTTACAATCACTCGCTGACGTCGACCCAAATCCAGCAACTCTACACGAGCGCGTTGACCGCACCTGCTCCGTTGGCGCTATCGGAGGTCGTCGCTTGGGGCTGTAACGTTTCCGGCGAGACCAACGTGCCGGGCGGCTTGACGAATGTCGTGGCCATCGCCGCCGGTGCGGGGCACATCCTCGCTCTCACGGCAGACGGCACCGTTGTCGCCTGGGGTGACAACAGTTCCGGCCAGACCGACGTGCCGACCGGCTTAACGAATGTGGTAGCCATCGCCGCAGGTGAGGTACACAGTCTCGCCCTCACGGCAGATGGGACCGTTGTCGCCTGGGGCGACAATAGTTACGGCCAGACCAGCGTGCCGACCGGCTTAACGAATGTGATGGCCATCGCCGCCGGCGCGCTGCACAGCTTGGCGCTCAGGGTAGACGGGACCGTCGTTGGCTGGGGATACAATGGCTATGGTCAAACCAACGTGCCGGCCAACTTAGAGAATGTCGTGGCCATCGCCGCCGGCGCCTTCCATGGCCTTGCGCTCAAGGCAGACGAGACCGTCGTTGGCTGGGGATACGATGGCTATGGCCAAACCAACGCCCCCGCGGAGCTAACGAATATCGTCGCCATAGCCACTGGCGATTTTCACAACCTTGCCCTAAAGGAAGATGGCACCGTAGTCGGCTGGGGATACGATGGCTATGGCCAAACCAACGCTCCAGCCCAGCTGACAAATGCCGTGGCCATCGCTGGCGGTTGGTATCACAGCTTGGCTCTCGAGGCAGACGGCACCGTCATTGGTTGGGGAGGGAACGATAGCGGTCAGACCAACATTCCGGCAGGGCTGAGTCATGTGACGGCGATTGGCGCTGGCCTTTGTGACAGCCTTGCACTGGTGGGCAACGGTTCACCGGTCTTCACCGCCCAGCCATCGAGTCGGATCGGTTATGTTGGGACGACAATCAATTTGACCACCATGGTCATTGGCTCTCCACCGTTCAGCTACCAGTGGGAATTCAATGGAGTCGACATTTCCGAAGCAACTAATTCCACTCTGGCCCTGACGAATCTGCAGGTGGCCGATGCCGGTGTCTACTCTGTAGTGGTATCCGACTCGTTCGGCACTGTCACCAACCGAAGTGTGCACTTGTCGGTCATACCACTCGACCATTTCACGTTCTTTCCGGTCTCCAGTCCCCAGATTCCGGGGGTGCCCTTTGCCGTGACAATTACAGCGCGGGATGCTAGTGAGGGGATTTTCCCGGCATTTACCGGTACGGTTTCTCTGAGCGGGACAAGCAGCGTGGGTGCCGTTTTCATGTCACCGTCGATCTCGGGGACTTTCACGGCTGGTCAGTGGACTGGTGACGTCACCATCAGCGAGCCGGCCACGAATATGTGGTTGGTCGCCGATGACGGGTCTGGACACGCCGGCGTGAGCAATCCGTTCGATGTCCAGATCGGCCCGCTTCATCAGTTCGGGTGGAGCGTTGTGCCTTCGCCCCAAGGGGCCGACATTCCGTTCTCGGTCACGGTCACCGCACAAGACGCCGGTGGTAATACTGTGACGGATTTCACTGACTCTGTGAGTTTCACAGCTTGGGGGAATGGCACTCTCAACTCATTGGAAGACTTCGAAAGCGGGGTTTGGCCTCATTCCCCGTGGATGTTTGTCAACAGTCAGGCGACAGGAATTTTATCCACCAACTGCGCGCACGATGGCGATTATGGGTTGAAGGACCCGTATTGGGCGTACCGGACAGACGTTCAACTGGGCAATCTAGGAGACCAACTCTCGTGGTGGATTCAAACTTCTACCAATACCGGTCAGGCCGCAGGCAGGGCTTACCTCGGATTTGCAGCGTCCGCCGACGGTTGCTGGGCTTTTGCGGCCGCACCCAACACGGGGCAGATCCTCATTAGTCAGCACCGCTATGGCTATGAAACCACCGTCGTGTTCGCAGCAACGAATCAAACCTGGCAGGTAAACAAATGGTATAAGGCCGTCGTACAATTCAATTCGTCAACATCGGTGCAATGCAACCTCTATGACTCCGACGGCATTACACTCTTGAATTCTTTGAGCTACACGAACACGAGCCCGTTTGTGGGCGGGATTGCCATGGAGTCGTATGGTGGCTGGTGCTTGGATACGATCGCCGGGGGAAACGGTTCTGCTTTGTCGATGACGCCCCCCAACTCCGGCAACTTCTCTGGCGGCACTTGGACGGGCACGGTTTCGGTCCTCGAAGCTGCGACGAACGTCGTTTTGATGGCCAGTGGCACGGGCCGTTCGGGAACAAGCGGACAATTTGACGTGCTCGATCCCAGCGTACTGCAATGGCTGCAATGGCAGATGAAATACTTCGGCTGTACCAACTGTCCGCAGGCAGCCGAGTCTGCGGATCCCGACGGCGATGGGTTCAGCAACCTGCAGGAATTTCAGGCGGGTACCGATCCGACCAATAGCGCGTCGGCGTTTCGGATCATCGATGTCTGGCCGGAGGACACGGATATGCTGATCACCTGGACCGCGGTGGGTGGCAAACGGTACATCCTGCAGACGACGACGAACTTCAGTGGCAACTTTTCGAACGACTTTGTTGATTTGAATCCGGCGATTGTCGTGTTGGGTACCGATGACACCGAGGTAACCGTGCTTCATATGGGCGGGGCCACCAACGCGCCCGTCCGTTTCTATCGGGTTCGTCTGGTGCCGTGACCGAAAAGCCGCTCGCCATCAGCAATCGGCAGTCGGCCTGAACCTTGCGCGACGCGCAACATCAGAATGATTTGTTGTCGACCTGATCGAGTCGGGCGTCGGGCACCGGCCGGCTGTGGTACACCGTGAAATCTTCGACGTGCTTGAGCACGAACGTCGACACGTCCTGAACCCGTGGGACTTTGAGGAAGTTGAATTCCACGTTTCTCACGTCGTCGATCATCAAGGCGGGTCGGAAATCGTCCTTCATCAGGCCCATCTCGACGTTGTTCACGTCCAGCCCTTTCACGTGGCGGGCGAACATGCCCCAGGACGGAATCGTGCCGAACCGCGACGGTTCGGGATAATCGTTTTCGTACTCGGGCACCGCTCGCTCGGCCTGTTGTTTCGTGCCGCCGCCCCGATAGAGGATCCGGATGTTACTCAGCGTCACGTCTTCGATGGGATGATGGGGCAACCCGCTGATGAGGATGCCCTGGTCGGACGCGACGTTGTAGGCGATAACATTGCTGATGTTGATGCGACGGATAATGCCCACGGGGGGATTGTCCGGGCCACGCGACCGCGCCCCAAGCCGAATGAAGATCGGCGCGTTGACGATGTCGCGCATCGTGACGTTGTTGATGCTGACGTCTTCGAGGGAGCCGCCATCCACCTCTTCCAGGGCAATCCCCCGGCAATAATCAAACACGCAATTGGCAATCGTGATGTTTTTGAACCCGCCGTTGGCTTCGGTGCCGAATTTGATTCGACCGGTGGGGTCACCGGGTTTCTCTGCCATGCGCGTGTACGTCCCGTCGAGCAACGACCCCTCTTCGTAACCGCTCACCTGGCAGTTCACGATGGTCACGTTCTCGGTCGGGCGGATGAGGCCCAGCGCGAACGAGCTTTTCGGGCAGATGCCGTCGTCGGCCGGTGAGTTGACCGTGCAATTCGAGACGCGGACGTTCTGGCAGCAATCGATGTCGATGCCATCGCGGTTGGTGTCGATCTTGAGATTGTCGAGGGTGAAATTGTCCACCCCGGTGGCGAGGATGGCAAAGTGGCCGCCGTGAAAAATGGTGAAATCGCGGAAGATAACGTTGCGGCAGTTCTTGAGGGCGATCGCTTTGTTGCCGACGCCCGCCGGCAACGTGTCGCGCGCGTTCGGGTAGCCGAACGGACCGATCGGGACGCCGTTGGCGGGGGCATTCGTCAGTTCGGCGGGTGGCCGTGGAAGAGGCGGTTGTCCCGGCAGCGGATCCTTACGGCCCCAACCGCGGCTCAGACCTTTGCCGAAAATCCGGCCCGGGCCGAGGATGGAAACATTTTCAAGCTCTTCGCCCCAGATCAGGCTGTTGTGCCAGTGCGAATGACCGAAGTCCTCATACTGGTCCCACTCATTCGGTTCGGGCGGGTCGTAGCCACCGGGCGCGCCTTCGGGCGGCGGGTCGGCCGCCAGCAGCGTCGCGCCCTGGTCGAGGTAGAGCGCGATATTGCTCTTGAGGTGAACCGAGAAGCTCGCGTACGTGCCCGCCGGAAAATAAACCGTGCCGCCGCCAGCGGCCGCGGCGGTGTCGATGGCCTTGTTGATTGCATCGGTATCGAGAGTCTTGCCGTCGCCCATGGCACCAAACGCTTTCACGTTGACGACTGATGAGCCGGCGATTCTTGGCGGGTTGACATCTGCCGCCGGGACGGCCGGTTGGATGAAGAGAAAGAGTGGAACCAGAAAACAACGTTGGAGGATGCGCGGTTTCATGAAGTTCAATTCCAGCCTGTACGACGCGGGAGAGACGGTCAAGGACGGATTTTCGGCTACGGCCGGGAGACAAACGGATTGCCTTTGATGTAGAATCGCAGGTGCCGTTTCGCCCATGAGCCGGCGTAATCCACGCCCACCCGCGGCCGTTTGACGACCGCGAACCGTTCGGGTGTGGGCGCCGGTGCCACGTAGAAATCGTCGCTGAGCAGGTCGTGCGCGTTGAGGCGTTTGTCGATGTGCATCGCTTGGCAGAGCAGGCCCGGCCCTTGGGTGCGTCCATCGACGTTTTTCACGGGCTCGATCGCGCGCAGTAATACGGCCGAGGCGTGGCCTTCGCGGTCCGTCACCACGTTCATGCAGTAGTACACGCCGTAGATCAGGTACACGTAAGCGTGGCCCGGCGGCCCGAACATGACTTTCGTGCGCCCGGTCAATCCTCGGGACGAATGCGCCGCCAGATCGTGCGGGCCGAGATACGCTTCCACCTCCACAATCCGGCCGACCCGCTCCCGACCGCGCTCCACGTGAACCAGGTGTTTCCCAAGGAGTTCCCGGGCAACGGCAATCGTGTCCCGATCATAAAACGAGCGCGGCAATTTTCGCATGGGACGACTATATCAAATCGCACCACGGAAGACCGGTGGCAATTTGACAACCTCCGTCCGTCAGAGGAAAATCGGAGCGAGTTCGAGGCGGGTCACCAATTCCTGCAGTTCTTCGTCGGGAGGCGGCGCGTTGAATCGGTTGGCGGCGTCGAGGACCTTGGGCAGCAGTTTGGCATCGCTGACCGTGCTCAAGAAGAGGCCGCGGTGGCCGAGCAACCAGTGGACCAGCCGGTCGATGTCAGCCTGGTTTTCCACTGGCCGATACCAGGTCGTCCGCGTCCGGCGGTGATCACCCCACGGGCCGCGCACGATGGCCTTGCTGGTTTGGACTGCGGTATTTCGCGCCTTGCAAATCTCCCACAGGGCATTGAAATCGGCCAGGTACCGGGGGTTCTGTGCGAGGACGTAGTTGTACGCCACCATCACCGAGTCGAAATCAAATCGGTCGAGAGAGCGTTGAAGCATCTGGGGCGCGTTCAAGCCGTGCGCCGTGATGCCGATGAACCGGATAAGCTTTTCGTTGCGGGCCTCGACCGCCAGTTCCATCACGCCGCCGGGACCGAAGGCCACTTCCCAATCTTCCGGGTCGACCAGGCAATGCAGTTGCCAGAGATCGATCTGCTGCACCTGCAGTCGATCGAGCGACCGGTACAGATCGGTGCGTGCCTTGGACGCGCTGCGTTCCCCGGTCTTGGTCGCCAGAAAGAACGACTTGTTGTTGCGACGGATCCATGACCCGAGCAGCAATTCGGAGTCGCCGTAGCTGGAAGCGGTGTCGACGTGATTGACGCCGTGGTTGAGGGCCAACTCGATGGCCGTATCCGCCTCGTCCTGGGTGACGTGCGCGAGCGCGGCTCCGCCCAAGATGGTGCGCATGCTCAGGTGGCCCGTGCGCCCGAATGATTGTTTGCCAATCATTTCCGGCCTCCACGCAGCAGGGTTCCCCAATCGCCGGAGAGGCTGGGGTGGTCGTGGCTGACGGCGGGTGGTGTTGGTTCCGTCGGGGTGGCCACGTCACTTCCTCTCGCCGGCCGCCTTGACGAGTTCGGCATCGATTTGGATCGTGACCTCATTGCCGACCATCAGGCCGCCCGCGTCGAGAACCTTGTTCCAGGTGAGCCCGTAATCCTTGCGGTTGAGCTTCGCGTTCACGGCGAGCGCCACACGTGTCCGCCCCATCGTATTGATCGGGCCCTTGAGCTTGAACGGCAACGAGATTTCCCGGGTGACGCCGTGCATGGTCAGCTTGCCGACCAGCACCTGGTCGTCGCCCTGTTTGCGGACTTCCCGGCCCTCGAAGGTAATCGTCGGGAACTTATCCACGTCGAAGAAGTCCGCACTCCGCAGGTGGTCGTCGCGCTTGGCAATGTCCGTGTCGATGCTCTTTGCCTGAATCGTGGCGGTGGCTTCCTTGAGTGCGTTGCCGTTATCGGGATCGACGCCGATCGAGCCGTCAAACTGGCGGAACCGCCCGTGCACCGTGTTGATCACCATATGGTCGATCGCAAACGCAATGGACGTATGGGCGGGATCGACCTTGTATGTATCCAATCCCGATGCGGTTGTGCCCAGGAGCATTGCCATGGCTCCCGCAGCAATCATCGATACGGCTCTCATAGCAAACGTTTTCTCCTCAAATCCCGGGTTGTCCCTGGTGGCATCGTCTGTAATGGCCCGCAACCTCTGGCGCAGCTTGGCACGGTTGGGCCGCCAAATCAAACCTCAAACGACCGGGCCCGCTCCCGCCAGCAGGCGCAGGCGTAGCCTCGTCGCTGGCAAGCGGGGCGTCTCCGGGCATCGGACATACGCTGGACCGCATCAGCGGGTCGCCCGGGCGACGGCTGACACAGCGCAATCCTTCGGCGGCCTCCGAACGTTGAGGCTGGGAACGTCAGCCCTTCTTTTCTTGCAGGGCCTTGGTGAGTTGGCGAAACCCCAGGAAATTCACAATCGCCAGAATCACCAGTCCGAGAAAGATCAATGCCGATTCAGCCATATCAACCTCCTTCCGTCGAAGCGCTTCGGTTTGCGAACGGTTTCCGGCGAAACTTATAAGTCTGCGCCGTTTCGCCCGTCAACACTTTCCACCGTGTCCACCGGCCAACCACGAGTGCCGTCCCGGCGAATCCGGAGCGACTTTCGTGGCGGGTGTCCGGCGTATGCTACTGTCCGCCCTTTTTCTCGGCTTGCTCGTGCCGGCGCAGTTGGCCCTTCAATTCGGGATTGTCGGCGGCGTACGTATCGAGCAAGTTACGCAGATACGAATTCTCGTCGCGCAACCGTTTCATGATCCGTGCATCGGGTGCTTCGGCCGGTGTGGCCGCGAGCTTCGTCGACAGATCGCTATTCTGTTTCTCCAGTTCATGGATCCGCGCGTCGCTCTTCTTCCTTGCCTGCTCGGCCTCCTGGCGCGCGTCGCCCAGTTGAACCTCCAGACGCTTGACTTCACCGGGATCGACCGCTGGTTTGGCTGAAACCTGCTTCTTCAGCTGGGCCGACTCGGCACGGGCCTTGTCCAGGTCGGCTCGAGCACTCTTGAGCTCGGCAGCGTCCGCCGACAGGGCGTCGGCCTTTTTCTCGGTAGTGGTCAGTTTGGCGCCGAGTTCATGGTTTTCTTTCTCCAAGTCCGCGACGCGAGACGCGCTCTTCTTCGATTCCGCGCGAGCGGCGTCGAGTTCCCCACGCAACTTGCTCAACTCCGCGGAATCCGCGGCTGCCACCGCCTTGGGCGCCTCCGGTTTCGGGGCCTCGACTTTTGCCGGTGCGGCGGCTTTCGGTGCCTTGGTCACCACGGGTGCCGGGGCCTTGGCTGTCTCAGTTTCCGTCGCACTGCTGGGTCTGGGACCGAAGTTCTGCGTTGGTGCGGCACTGACCACCCCCACGAGAAGTACGGATAACAGACAGGAAACAACCACGAGTACGACCCGAAGATGTTTCTTCATCAGTAAGCCTCCTTTGGACAGGCCTATAGCGAAATTGGCCGTGATTTGCAACATTTTCGTTGCACGGTGGCCGGTTCGGGAAAATCGGGCGGGCCCCGGGCGCGGTCAATTCTCGGCCGGGACGGGCTCCGGCACGCGCGGCTGAACCGTCGCCGATGCGGCCTGGCGATCGCGGCCCAGCCGGCGGTTGACCCAGGCGTGTGTGGATTCCATGAACGTGTAAAACACGGGCGTGAGGTACAACGTGACGAGTTGTGAGAAGATGAGTCCGCCAACGACGGCCAGACCGAGCGGACGACGGGACTCGGCGCCGGCGCCGTAACCGAGGGCGATGGGGAGCGTGCCCATCAGGGCCGCCATCGTGGTCATCATGATCGGACGAAAGCGAACCACGCAGCCCTGGTCGGCTGTGGCTGGTCAGTTTATCTTCGGCACCGGCGACTGCTTCTTGCTGGCAAACAGGTGGGAGATCACCACGAAGAACAACGGGATGAAGATCAGATCGATGAACGTAGCCGAGAGCATTCCGCCGGTGACGGCGGTGCCGATGGCGTTCATCGCGCCGGCACCAGCGCCGGTGGCGAGGGCCAGCGGCAGCGTGCCGAAGAAGAAGGCCAGGGAAGTCATGATGACGGGGCGAAACCGGATGCGCACCGCGGCCAGAGTGGCTTCGCTCAGTCCCATGCCTTGGCGCATCTGTTCTTTGATGAACTGGATGATCAGGATGGCGTTCTTCGTCGACAGCCCCATGGTGGTGAGGAAGCCGATCTGGAAATAGACGTCGTTGTGTAGGTGACGCAGTGAGGTTGCGACGATGGCGCCGAACACGCCCAGCGGCAGCATCAGCAGGTTCACAAACGGGATGGTCCAACTTTCGTACAGCGCCGCCACGCACAGGAAGATCACCAGAATCGAGAACGCGTAGAGAATCGGCCCCTGCGCCGTCGCGATCCGTTCCTGGTAGGAAAGCCCGTTCCAGTCAAAACCGATCCCCTGCGGCAGCTTCTTGACAATGTCTTCCATCGCTTGCATCGCTTCGCCGGAACTCCGGCCCGGGCCCGGCTCGCCCCAGATGTTGATGGACGGGAACCCGTTGAACCGCTCCAATCGCGGGGAACCGGTTGTCCATCGGGTCGAGGCAAAGGAAGTGAATGGCACCATCTTGCCTTCGGGATTGCGCACGTAGAGTTTCTCCAAGTCGGACGGCAACATCCGGTAAGGGGCATCCGCTTGGACGTACACGCGCTTGACGCGACCGGCTTGAATGAAGTCGTTGACATAGGCGCTGCCGAATGCCGCCCCGATGGTGTCGTGAATCGAGGTGATCGGCACACCGAGCGTGCCGGCTTTGGCCCAGTCCACGTCCACCCGGTATTGGGGCACGTCCTCCATGCCGTTGGGACGCACGTTCGCCAACCGTGGATCCTGGGCCGCCAGGCCAAGAAGTTGGTTGCGGGCGGCCATGAGCGCGGCGTGACCAAGCCCGCCGCGATCCAGCAACTGAAAGTCCACGCCCCGGGCATTGCCCAACTCCACGACCGCCGGCGGCGGGAAGACAAAGGCCAGCGCGTTGCGGAATTGGGAAAACACCCGCATGGCGCGCGCCGCCACCGCCGCCGCCCGTAACTCGGGCCGGTCACGCAGTTTCCAATCCTTCAACTTGACGAACACCAGGCCGTTGTTCTGCGTGCGCCCCGAGAACCCAAAGCCGGCGATCGTGAAACAGGAGGCCACGGCGTCTTTCTCGTGTTCCTCAAAATAGTTTCGGACCCGATCGGCCACCGCCTGCGTCTGCTCCAGGGTGGTTCCCGCCGGCAGGAGGATTTGGGAAAAGAGAATCCCTTGATCCTCATCCGGCAAATAGGCCGTGGGCAACCGCAGGAACAACAAGCCAATCGCGACAACGATCAGCACATAGACAATGAGATAGCGGGTTTTCTTCGCCAGTGAATGCCCCACCACGCCGACGTATCGGTTGCGAATCCAGAAAAAGATGCGGTCAAACCAGAGAAAAAATGGGCGCAGGAAAAAGACGGCATGCTCCGCCGGCTCGTGTCCCTTGGGCACCGGCCTGAGCAGCCCGGCGCACAGCACCGGCGTCAGAATCAACGCGACCACCACCGACAAGAGCATCGCGGCGATGATGGTGATGGAGAATTGCCGGTAAATGATGCCGGTCGAGCCGGGGAAGAACGCCATCGGGCCAAACACGGCCGACAGCACCAACCCGATGCCGATCAACGCGCTGGTGATCTGGCCCATGGATTTGATCGTGGCCTCGCGCGGCGACAGCCCTTCCTCGGCCATGATGCGCTCGACGTTTTCCACCACGACGATGGCGTCGTCCACCAACAGCCCGATGGCCAGCACCATCGCGAACATCGTCAGCATGTTGATCGAAAACCCGAACACCCCGAGCATGGCAAATGTGCCCAACAAGACCACCGGCACCGCGATGGTCGGAATCAGTGTGGCGCGGATGTTGCCCATGAACAGCCACATCACCAGAAACACCAGGACAATCGCCTCAAACAGCGTCTTGACGACTTCGTGAATGGCCACGCGAACAAACGGCGTGGTGTCGTACGGATAGATGACCTTCATCCCATGCGGGAAATACCGGCTCATTTCCGCCATCTTCGCCCTCACGGCGTCGGCCGTCGCCAGCGCGTTGGCGCCCGGCTCCTGCCGGATGGCCAAGCCCGCCGCCGGCTTGCCGTTGTAATGCCGCAGCATATCGTAAAACTCCGACCCGAGTTCCACGCGACCGATATCTTGGACGCGCACGACGGAGCCGTCCGGGTTGGTGCGGATCGGAATGTGGGCAAATTGATCGGGTGTTTTCAGAAGATTCTGGACAATGATGGAAGCGTTCAGCCGCTGCCCTTTCACCGCCGGGGCGCCGCCGAACTGGCCGGCGGACACTTCGACATTGTAGGCACTCAACGCCGCAATCACATCATCGATCGTGAGGTGATAATCGGTCAGTTTGTCGGGATTCAGCCAGACCCGCATGGCGTACTGCGCGCCGAACTCGACCACTTCGCCGACGCCCGGCACGCGCGCGAGCACTTTCTCGACGTTGGAGAACGCGTAGTCCTGAAGATCATTGCTGTCCATGCTGTTGTCTTCAGAGATCAGGCCGACAACGATCAGGTAATTGCGCGTGGATTTGCTGACCGTGACGCCCGAGCGCTGAACCACTTCGGGCAAACTGGCCATGGCGAGCTGTAATTTGTTCTGCACTTTCGCCCACGCCAGATTCGGATCCGTGCCGGCCTTGAAGGTCAATTCGATGCGCGAAGCCCCGGCGGAATCGCTCGTGCCGGAGATGTAGAGCATGTCATCCAAGCCGGTCATTTTCGACTCGATGATCTGGGTGACGCTGTTTTCCACCGTCTCCGCCGAGGCGCCGGGATAGACGGAATCAATCGCGATGGATGGCGGCGCAATCGGCGGATATTGAGAAATGGGCAGGTTGTAGATGGCCAAACCGCCCAACACCATCAGCATGATGGCGATGACCCACGCGAAGACTGGCCGGTCCAGAAAAAATCGGGATAGCATCGCGGGTCTCCGTCAGGGGGCCGGGGCGGGCGCTGGTTCAAACGGGACCGCTTTCACGACCATACCGGGCCGGGCTTTGATGAGTCCCTCGACAATCACATGGTCGCCAGCAGCCAGCCCGGCGGTCACGAGCCAGTTGTCGCCAATCGCCCGTTCCAGCGTGAGCATCCGCAACTCCACCTTACCGGCGGCATTGACAATCAACGCCATCGGATTGCCCTTCGGATCACGCATCACGGCTTGCTGGGGAATGAGGATGGCGTTTTCGCTGACGCCCTCTTTTACCAGGGTTCGCACGAACATTCCTGGCAACAGCACGCCCTGCGGATTTGGGAACACCATCCGCAACGTCACCGTCGCCGTGGACGGGTCCACCGAGATGTCGCGAAACTGAAGCGTCCCTTCCAGTGGATACTTCGTGCCGTCTTCGAGAATCAATTGCACCGCGTTTTGGTTGTTGCCGTCGTGAGTCAATTGCCCGTTGGCCAACCGCTCCCGCAAGCGCAGCAAATCAGCGGTGGATTGCGGCACATCCACGTAGATCGGGTCCAATTCCTGAATCGTGGCCAACGGCACCGGCTGATACGCCGTCACGATGGCGCCATCCGTCACGCTCGATGTTCCGATCCGACCGGCAATCGGTGCCGTGATTTTGGTGTACCCCAGATTGATGCGGGCCATTTCGAGTTCTGCTTCGGCCTGTTTTAGAGCGGCATCCGCATCGTCGAAGTCCTGCTGACTGACCGCCTTGGCCGCGAGCAATTCCTCGGCGCGTTTGGCCCGCGATCGCACCGCCATCAGGTTGGCCGTGGCCTTATCGAGCGCCGCCTGAAAGGGGGCGGGATCGATCTGATACAGCGCCTGGCCGGCCTGCACATCGGCGCCTTCCGTGAACAACCGTTTCTGGATCAGACCGCTGACCTGCGGACGGATCTCCGCGATAAGGTGCGGCGCCGTGCGGCCCGGTAACTTGGTCGTCAGCACAACCGGCTCCGCCGCAATCGTCACCACCGCGACTTCCGGCGGCGGCACCACCGGCGGCGCTGCCTTGCGCCCGCAACCGGCCAACAGCAACGCCCCCAGCATCCAGCCCCACGCACCAACGAATCTCCAATCGCCCCGTTGCGGACTTCGCACGTTGAATCTTGGTGCTTGTTTGCGATTGGATCCCTGGCAATTTGAATTCTTCATTTCTTCTGCATTCCGTTCAACCAGATGTCCGTTAACGTTTCGCTGACGTGTCGGATATCGAACTTGTGATGGCGGTGCGCGCCGAACAATTCTTGGATGAGGAAGTAATTGAACACCATGCCGAGGAACCCGCGCGCCGACAGCATCGGATCCACGGGACGGTAGGCGCCCTCGCGGATGCGCCGTCGAATGTAGCTGGCGAGCACCTCGTAGTATTCCGCGATGTAGGTCTGGAAAAAGCGCTCCGACAGCCCGTGCTCTTCGAGACCGCTGAACAACAGCAGCCGGGTCAGCGTCGAATCCTTCGTGTTTCGCTCGAGAATGTCCCGGGCGATCGTCACGAACATCTTCCGCTCGTTCGCCGCCGCGGCGAGTTGGCGTTCCAGCAATTGGCGGCTGGAGACGGCCCGGGTCTTCTCATCGATGACGGCCCAATACAACTCGCGTTTGCTGGGGAAGAGCCGGAACAGGATCGTCTCCTTCACCCCCACGCGGTCGGCAATCTCGCGCGTCGTCGTCCCGTTGAATCCCTGCGTAGCGAACAGCTTCGTCGCCGCCCGCAGGATTTGGGTGCGCCGCTCCGTACTGGGAACCTTATGACTGCGCCGTGCCATGTAAGTAAACGCTTACAAACTAGCCAAAGCCGGGCCCGCTGTCAACTGGGGAGTTGCTGTCCGAGGAGGGTGGGCGTCCCGCCCGCCAATGGAAATGTCCATTCGCGTTCGGAACGAAAAGGGGCGCGACGCCCGCGCTCCTCAATGCCCGTGGCCACCGGGGCCGTGGACGTGCCCGTGATCGAGTTCCTCTTCCGTGGCGTCCCGGATCGCCGTGACTTCCACGGCGAAGGTCAGGTCCATCCCCGCCAACGGATGATTGCCGTCCAACGTCACGTGCGTGTCGGTCACCTTCGTTGCGGTGACGATCGGCGCGTTGGGGCCGTCGCCGGCACGGAACCGGTCGCCGACCTTGATGCCGCGGGTCGGCATCTTGTCGAGCCCCACCTCGACGACGTTGGCGGGGTCTTTCTCGCCGTAGGCGCTTTTGGCCGGGACCGTCACGTTCTTTTTGTCGCCGACCTTCATCGCGCGCAGATGGGTTTCCAGTCCGGGAATGATCTGTCCCACGCCCTCCAGAAACGTCAGCGGCTCGCCGTCGGCCGACGAATCCAACGTTTTGCCGGTCGAGTCCGTGAGCGTGTAATGAAACGAAATCACCTTGTTGGCCATGCCATGTCCTTTGGTAGAAGTTGAGCGCGGAACCCTACGCTACTGCCCCGGCAATGTCGAACCCCAAATCGCCAACCGCACAGCGGCGGGGTGACCGTCTCGCCTCCTGATGCCATATCGATCCCCGTCCTTCAAAGGACACACGTAAGGGACCGCATGACACCAGAGGCGTAGCGGGGTTTGGGTACGGAACGTTGGCGCAAAGCACCAGGCCGACATTCACTGAAGGAACGAGACGACAACCCAACCGGGTCAGACGCAGACGAATTTTCAGACGGCCAGTTTGATCGTGACGGCAGATTTTGCCCGGCACAATCGACCACCAAGTCCGCAAGTTGCGCACGGCGAGCGGGTTTTAGCTGCAGGCACTGCCGTTGCTACGAAACGGTCTGGCTCAGTGTGAGCGTAAAGTCGATACGGTTTCATCCGATGGAATCCATGGATGGAATAGGGACAATGAATGAATAACCACCGAAAGGAAACACATGAGTGTGTCGAGTATCAATTCTGTAACGGATTCGTATGGGACTAACATTCAGAGCGTGCTCAGTAAACAGGCCCAGGATTTCCAAGGGTTGGCGAGCGCCATCGAGTCCGGGGATCTATCGAGCGCCGAGACGGCACTGACTGCGTTTCAACAGGACATCCAGAACAACGCCCAAGGACCGCTGGCCACGGCGCTGTCTGATCCGAACAGTCAGGTCAGTAAGGATATTCAGGCGTTGCAGACTGCTCTGAAGTCGAACGACGCATCTGGTGCCCAAGACGCATTTGCGGCATTGAAGCAGGACCTCAAGGCCATTTACCACCACCACCGCCACCACCACCACAAAGTCAGCAACGAGAGCACACAGTCCACCGCGGACACGTCGAGCAACGGCTCAACAGCCTCGTCAATTCTGGATCAGCAAGCCTGACAATCCGTTGAGGAAACTGTGGTCGCGCACCGGTCTTGGTAGCGGTGGTTTGGTTTGCCCAGGGAATGGCTATCACTACCAGTTCACGCCAGACGTTGGAGTCCGCGCGCAAGGCGCATCGCGAGGGACGGTACGCGGAGGCTGAGGTTCTCTGCCACGATTTACTGGAGCGCGCACCCGCCGATGGCGAAGCGCTCTATCTGTTGGGTCTCGTCCTGCATCAAACCGGGCGGGAAACGGAAGCGGAAACGTGGCTCAGGCGCGCGGCCGCGCTTGCTCCGCGCTCGCCGAACGCTTATTACGCCTTGGGCTGCGTCCATGCCGCGACGGGCGATGCCGCGAGCGCGGCGAAGGCGTTTGCCAGCGCTCTGAAACGGAATCCCGCCTATGTCAACGCCTACTATGCCATGGGCAACGCCTGTTTTGAACTGCGCGACTTCGAGCGGGCCGTTTCGCTCTATCGTCAGGCCCTCGCACTGCATCCGCAAGATCACGAACTCTGGAACAACCTGGGCCGGGCACTCGAGGCCTTGCTCCGGACCGAGGAAGCTCTCGCCGCCTATGAACGCGCGGTCGAAATCCAGCCCGAATTCGGTCTGGCCCGCAGCAATCACGCCCTGGCCCTGCTGTCGCTCGGCCGACTGCAGGAAGGACTCCGCGAATACGAATGGCGTTGGCGTAAGACTCCCCCTCGCCCGTACCCGCAGCCGTTTTGGCGTGGGCAATCAATCCCGGGGAAAACCCTCTTGGTCTGTGCGGAGCAAGGCCTCGGAGATGTCATCCAGTTTGTCCGCTTTACCTCCCAGGCGCGCGCGCGGGCCGGGCAAGTCATTCTGGAATGCCAGGCGCCGTTGAAGAGTCTGATCGAGCATTCTCGTTGCGCGGACACGGTTATTGCGGTCGGGGAAACTCCGCCGCCGTTCGATTATTACGTTCCCGTGATGAGTTTGCCCCTGGTCTTGGGGACAACGCTGGAGACCATCCCCCTGAGTCCTTGGTTGGTGGCGCCGGCTGTCGAGGCCCTGTCCCCGGTTCCTCATGGGCATTTCAAGGTCGGGTTGGCATGGGCTGGTAATCCCACCCATTTCAATGATGGCCGTCGCTCGATTCCCTTCCGCGAGTTGGAGCCCATTCTTGCGAAGCCGGGAGTCACCTTCTTCAGTCTGCAAGTCGTCGTCCGGCCGGAAGACCAACCACACGTCGACAGCACCCTGAACCTCGTGTCGTTGGCCGGGCGCCTCAAGGACTTTTACGACACCGCTGGCTGCTTGGGGCAGATGGACCTCGTTCTCTCCGTAGATACCGCCGTCGCCCACCTCGCTGGCACCCTCGGGAAACCGGTTTGGGTTCTCGTCCCGCATCCTGCGGATTGGCGCTGGCTGCTCCAGCGTACGGATTCCGCCTGGTACCCGACCATGCGTTTGTTCCGCCAGTCCCAATCCCAACCCGGCCAGTGGCAACCGGTCGTCGCTCGGGTGGCGGAAGAACTGGACCGCTGGGTGGCGAGCCAACATGCTTGACTATCCTCTCAGTGCACAACGATGCCCGTCAGTCCTCCCCTTGGAGCGTGTCTCGTAAAAAACCACTCCAGCCAAGATCGTTGCCATGAAATCCGCAGACCACGTAAGTCTCGTTCGCTCCCTTTCTACACACACTTTCCGAACGCCGCCACCAACCCTCAATGATGGTGGCCGCCGGCGCGGCTTCGTGCGCCCGTTGAGTTCTGGAATGATTTGGGCGGCCAGCATCGCGGGTTACAGTTGATCTATGCTGATACGGATGTCCGGAGCCGTGGTGTTGTGGACCGATGCCGTGCTCCGGTAGAAGAACCATTCGGTGGCCTCTCCGCCGGGGTAGGTCAGGATTGGAGCGGTATTCGTGGTACCGCTAAAACTCTGCCACTCGACGTGGTCGGAATCCGCGTTGCCGTCTTCAACGTACATGCTTCGGAACGTGGCGAACGGGACCGTGGTGGGATAACCGACTGACACACGCACTCGGGCGTTGGTTCGGGTGACCTCGCTCACATCAAGGGTGGCGGTTCCACCGCCGGCGTACATCACCTCGACCGCGTTTGACGATGACACGTAACGGACCGCCGAAATCTCGGCGATGGGACGGTTGGTCACCACTGCGGGCCCAACAATGACAGAACTGCCAAAGCAGACGTACGACAAGCCCTGTGGAGGATGCGGGATCAGGCGCAAATTGCCGTCCATGTACAAAACGAAGAACTGTGGCCATTCGTTGGCGTCAGCAATCTTGCGGTACAATCGGATGTAGTGCATGTTCGTAACTGCCGGCCCCGTGTCCACCGAAGCCAACATTCCGTTGGGTCGCCACCATTCGCTCTCGCGAACTGCTTCAACGACCGTCACTCCGTCATCAAACAGCTTGGCCACGAGCGGCGTGAACGGGTAGCCCGTTTCTGGCGGAGGACAATTGCTGAAATTGGCGCTGCAATCACTGTTGCTGACGGCGTACATCGGATGCGTCGCCTCGATGCTGAACGCCTTGACTTGGCCGCTTAATGCGACATTGACGTTGTCCTCTTCCGCGCAGAGCGTCGAGGTGCTGGCGTTCGTGGCGACCGGATAGGAAAGCCGAAAGCGGTAGAAGGCCTTCGATTGGCCCGAGCCGGGCACGTCGGACCAATTCGTTTGGACCTGGCTGGCGACGAATGCGCCGATCGCTTGCCATTGGTTTGACCCCATATCGAAGCGCCGTTCGACGCGATATAGCGTTCCGGAGGCGAGATTGCCGAAACTGGCCACGACCGTGCCGTTGGAGACAGCGATGGCCGTAATCCGATGCTGGCTCGTGTCGGCTTGACCACCCGTTAGAAATGTCCACGTCAGGAACACAGTCAACAGCAGGGCAAGGATGAATCTCGATCCGCGCATAGACGCCAACCTTTGCGGTTCATTGGCTCCGAAACTCGCAACAGAGAAATGCGTCGTGGCGATTCAAAAACCCAACGCGTCGTGGCGAGAGTAATACTTCTCCTGGGCGAATACTAGCGAGAGCGGTGCCCGTGGCAAGTCCAATTTTGTCGGACGGTGGGATGCGGGTTCAAGCGACTGGTGGATTCTTCAATGGCCTTCGGCGTGTTGCGGACGGCGAGAGTTTTTCGACCGCCAACGGCATCGTCGGCCGCGGCCGCGAATCGCTGGAGAACATGCGGCGGTCGCCGATTTGAAGCCGAAGTTGCTGGCGACCACGCATGGCTCCAGCTTCAACGGTGATTGCGCCCACGCCCTCCGCGACCTCGACGTGGCCATGCGCGAAGTGTTGACGAAGTGGCGCGTCACTTATCGCTTCTGTTTGTCTTGTTTCAGCCGGATCAACTGTTGCCGGTCGATGCGATCTTGTTCCCGGTAAGTGGACTTGCTCTTGATCAACGCGTCGAGGCTCGCGTAAATGATCTTCACGCCTTCGATTTCCAGCGTCTGAGCATCGCAAATCGCCTCGGCGTAATCGAGCGTCCACGCCTGTTTGGACACGTCCACCATCACTTCGTCGGCCACTTTGACGACGACGTTCTCTTCGAGATCTTTGACCGTCAATTCGCGTGCCGCATGATCCGGCAATTCGCTCAACGCATCGATCACGCGTTGCATGTTCTCAGCGGAAGGTTCGATCAGCAAATCCACATCCTGCGTCGAGCGCACCAGGCCGTAGAACGCACACGCGCGAGCGCCGACAAGGACATAATTGACGTGATGCCTTTGCAGAAGAAAGCAGACCTGCCAGAGTGGATCGCGGGTCAACGGAGTCGCGGATTGGTCTGGCTCTGGCGCCATTGTTCGAGGTCTTCCCAGGTACGAAACTTGAAAACCTTGCCGCGCGGACGAGGATACGGATTCCATCGCTCCAGGCTCTCATACAAGCGGGCCGCTTGCGCGAGGTATTCCGCCGGTGTTTCCGCGATTCGGTTGCCCACCACTTTCACGCCGTTCGATTCTCCTGGCTGCCGCGCGGCGACGACAAACTGCGCGGCCTGCGAAAGCCACATAAGCCGTTGCTCGGGAGTCAGACGGGCGAACTCGGTATGGCCGTCGAAGTCTCGAGGGCGCGGCTGGTCCGGCCGGTGACGCGATGCCACCGCTTTACGCTTGGAACTGCGGAAAGATGTTCGTCGTTTCACGATCTGAGCAACGCATTCAGCGCCCGGATGTCGGCCGCATCCTTCTCCCGTCTGGGCCGCACCTTCTTTTTCATTTCGATCAAGCGTTTCACCGAAGCCACCGGGATGGAAATTCCACCGAGGCGGATTGACACCGCATCGCCCTGCAATCTTTCATACGACGCGTCGGGAGTCAACAGGACATCCACTTGACGATACGGGCGGTCGGGATCGAGGAACGTGAACGCCAGGGCGTGTTTCTCTTTGATCAGCGTCTGCATCTGTCCGGCATCGAGCAATACCTCGGGTGCAACAGGGGCGCGCGGCGTCAATCCCAGCTCCCGAACGGCGCGAATCAGTTTCTGAAGGTTCTCCCCGTTCATCGCTACCGACAAATCCACGTCCAATGTCATTCGTTCCACGCCATGCAAGACGACCGCCACGCCGCCACAGACGACGAATTCAACCCCCTGCGCGACGAGAACACGAAGAATCTCCAGCACATGATTGGCTGACGGCTCTGGCATTGGAGCCGAAGTGTGCGCGAATCGACGGGATTTATCAAGCCGGCTTGCCGGCTCGGAAGGGCGAGCCGCTCGCCCGCCGATGGAAACTCCGCAATGCACTTTGCCCGCGAATCGACGCGAATGCTTTCGGGGGGCACACGAATGGCCGAGTCTGCGAGACAGCGAAACCAAACACGAATGATTCACGTAGATTGGCGCTTATTAGCGGGTGAAAGCTCTCGCGGCCATTGTTCTCCGTGTCTTTATAGCCATTGTAGCGGCAGTGTGTAACCGCCGAAATCCCGTATGAAAACAACAGTTCGATGTCTACTGGCAGTGAGGCTGCACGCGGAAGAATCCCTGTTCGGGTAGCTGCTATGGCGCGGCGGCGGCCCGCTCGGCTCCGCTATTCCCAGTAACAGCGGCAGGCGAGAACGCCCACCCCACGATTCAAAATCGCGGCGGGCACACCGCTCCTGCCATGAATTTGGGATTGGCGCCGATTCGCGCAGATTCGCGGGCGAAGCGCCTACATATGCTTGATGATTTCGTCCCCGAACTGACTGCAGCGGACTTCCTTCGCGCCGTCCATCAGCCGGGCGAAGTCGTAGGTGACGGTCTTGGCGTTGATGGCGCCGTCCATGCCTCTGATGATGAGGTCGGCGGCTTCGGTCCAGCCCAGGTACCGCAACATCATTTCGCCGCTGAGAATCACCGAGCCGGGGTTGACCTTGTCCTGGTTGGCGTATTTGGGCGCGGTGCCGTGCGTGGCTTCGAAGATGGCGTGGCCGGTGATGTAATTGATGTTGCCGCCGGGGGCAATGCCGACGCCACCCACTTGCGCCGCCAGCGCGTCGCTCAGGTAATCGCCGTTGAGGTTGAGCGTGGCAATCACATCGAAGTCTTCAGGGCGCGTGAGCACTTGCTGGAGCGCGATGTCGGCAATCGCATCCTTCACGATCAAGCGTGATGGGTGACGGGTGACGGGTTGAGAGGAGGGTTTAGAATCAGGGGACGAGGCTTGCGGTAGCGGGATCTCACACCAAGGTCCACCGTCGATTTCTTTCGCGCCGTACCGCTCCCGGGCGATTTTATAGCCCCAATCGCGAAACGCGCCCTCGGTGAACTTCATGATATTGCCTTTGTGGACGATCGTGACGCTCCGTCGTTTGTTCGTGATAGCGTATTGGATGGCGGCGTGGATCAGCCGAATCGTCCCCAGATAGCTGACCGGCTTGAAGCCGATGCCGACATCCACCATCGCCGGACGCGGCGGAGCGCCGATGGCCTCCAACTGTTTCAGCCATTGCGCCGAAGCTTCTTTGGTTCCGAACCGGATCTTCTTGAACTCCTTCGGAAATTCTTTGGCTAGGAAATCGAGAACCTTCTGCGCCTCGGGCGTGCCGCCGGCCCATTCGATCCCGGCGTAGATGTCCTCCGTGTTCTCGCGAAAGATCACCACGTCGACTTTCTCGGGATGTTTGACGGGCGAGGGGACGCCTTTGAACCAGCGGACGGGGCGCAGGCAGACGTAGAGATCGAGCATCTGACGCAACGCCACGTTCAGGCTGCGGATGCCCTTGCCGACGGGCGTGGTGAGCGGACCTTTGATGCCGACGAGATAGTCTTTGAACGCGGTGACGGTTTCGTCGGGCAGCCAGTTGTCGAATTTCTTGAACGCGGTCTCGCCGGCGTAGACTTCCATCCATTCGATCTTGCGTCTGCCGCCGTAGGCTTTGTTGACCGCCGCATCGAACACGCGCTCGCTCGCAGCCCAGATGTCGGGTCCCGTGCCGTCGCCGCGGATGAACGGAATCGTGGGATAATCGGGAACGGTGAGTTTGGCCTGTTGAATGGAAATCTTCGCCATGGCGGATGCGGAGAATAACAAACGCGCCGGGCGACGCAAGCCTCCGTCTTAAGCGGTCGGCCCTACAGCAGGGCGGAAGTCGGGTATTGTAGTGGCGCTCTGTGAGCGCCGAGATCTTGCGGGTCTGTGGTTGAAAACCTATCATGCCCCGTGATTGGTAAGCCACGTCTCCAGCGACTCGACTGGGTTTTCGCTCGCGATCCACTCTATTTCATCACCGCTTGTACAGAGGGGCGCGGAGGAATTCTGGCAGATCCGTCGGTTCATGACACCTTTCTCACGTTCGCGAGGGCGGGACCGGATCGTGGTGTGTTCGTGGGGCGGTATGTCTTGATGCCGGGCCATGTTCACCTGTTTGTTGTACGGTTTGAAGAGGGCCCAACGCTCTCGATGTGGATGAACTCACTCAAGAACGCTCTGTCAAAAGCCATGCGGCAGCAGGGGATTCCGCCGCCTCATTGGCAAAAGGGTTTCTTTGATCACGTGCTGCGGTCGAGTGAATCGTACGAGGAGAAATGGTTGTACGTGCTCCAGAATCCGGTGAGGGCGGGACTGGTCTCGCGAGCCGAAGAGTGGCCGTATCAGGGAGAGATTCATCACTTGGAATGTCGGCGGTCATAGACCGCCGCTACAGGGGGGAGATGCGTTTGGGGATTCGGCGGTCATACCCGACGCCAGGAGGGGCCGAGGGGTCAGGGCGGCAAACCACTGTTGCAGTAAAGCAAGTTTGCGTTCGGGCGATCGTGGTCGTATCGTCCGCGGTGTGAGTTACTCGATTTTGTTTCGCGAATTCCCGCTCGATCATCTGGACGCGCTGGCGCCGGTCGTCGCGCAGGTCTACGGCGTCACCGATTTCGATGCGCGCACCAGGATCCGGAAAGGCTGGGGATTTCTGGAACGGGAAGCGACCGAGGACGAGGCCCGGCGCATTGTGGGAGCGATTGGCGATTTGGCGGGCGGCACGGTGGGAATCGACAACGCCGCGCTACTGACGCCCGCCGAGCCGAAGGTGATGACCGGGGCCGAGCCGGCCGAAAACGGCGTGACGTTGCACCTGCAGTCGCTGCAGGACCCGACGCGCGTGATCGAGTGGTCGGAAGTGGGCGTGGTCGCTGCCGGAGGGTTCACGGAAGAAGTGATCGTGCGCGAGGCGGGCGGAAACGAGCAAAAGATGGGGAAAATGATGATCGGCTTGGGAGTCTTTCTCGTCACGGGCATGCCGGTCGGAATGTTCGGTGGCCGGCGCAAGAAGAAGGAAATCACGCCCGTGAAATCGAACCAAATGATCACGTTTGGGCGGGTCGTGGTCCGGTCGGGCGAGCAGTTCGCCTTCAGTCCTGATCACTTTGATTTCTCCGGGCTGGGCGAGAAGAAACAGATGAACGCCGCGGGGAATTTCCGCACGTTCTTCGGCGAATGGGCGCGGCGAACGCCGGCGCGGTTGAATTTCGGTGCGCGCCTCTTGCTCGAGAACCGGTCCCTGACGTTTGCCAATTACACCTGCCTGCACGACTTCGAGACCGAGTTGCTGTGGCTGTTGAATGTGGGGATGGCCCGGTAGCGCCGGCCTCTCGCCGGCGTCGTGCGGTACTTCGAAGAGCCGACGCACCAGACGGCCCCGCGACTGCAATCTGCGCTTGTGTTCGGCGGGGCGGCGTGGCAAGCAAGGGGTGTGAGAGAGTTTCGCTGGCCAGCGATCGCCGGGGGTCTGTTGTTGGTGGCGATCACATTCGTCGTGTACGCACCGGCGGTACGCGACGGGTTTGTCTTCGATGATCGGGCGCTCATCACCGACAACCCGATGATCCACGCCCGTGACGGGCTGTATCGATTCTGGTTTACATCGGAGTCCCCGGATTACCGGCCGGTGATCTGGAGTCTGTGGTGGCTGGAGTGGCGAGCGTGGGGCGCCAACCCGGTGGGTTACCACGTGGTCAATGTGCTGTTGCATGCCGTCAATGCCGTCCTGGTGTGGGTGGTCCTGCGGCGGCTGAAGATTCCGGGAGCGTGGCTGGCGGCGCTGGTGTTTGCCGTTCATCCGGTAAACGTGGCCACGGTGGCGTGGATCAGCGAACAGAAGAACACGCTCTCGATGCTGTTTTACGCGTTGTCGATTCTGTTCTATCTGCGGTTCGACGACGACGGCCGATGGCGTTGGTATGGTTGGTCGGTGGCGGCGTTTCTGCTGGCGCTGCTGAGCAAGACGGCGATCGTGATGCTCCCGGTGGTGCTGCTGGGCTGCGTCTGGTGGCGGCGCGGGCGGATACCCAAGCGAGACTGGCTGTGCAGCGTGCCGTACCTCGCCGCTTCGCTGGCGTTGGCGGTGGTGACCATCGTTCAGCATCAGCGGGCCCTGGGAGATGTCGTCGTGCGGACGGGAGGATTCGCTTCCCGACTGGCTGCGGCGGGTTGGATACCGTGGTTTTACCTGTCCAAGGCGCTGCTGCCGGTCGGTCTCACGGTGGTCTATCCGAAATGGGAGATCGACGTTTCGCGCTGGACGTCGTACGTGCCGGGAGTGATGTTGATCGGCGGTCTGGCGGTTTTTTGGTGGCGGCGCAAGAGTTGGGGGCGACCCTGGTTGTTCGGGCTGGGGTATTTTGTGGTGATGCTGTTCCCGGTATTGGGATTCTTCGATCAAGGGTTCTATTACTATTCGTTGGTGGCCGATCACTGGCAGTACTACTCGATCGTCGGGGTGATCGCTCTGGTGGTCGGGGCCGGGAAGCGGATGAGCGACCGATTCGGCGAACGAGGCCGGACGGTTGGAGTGGTCGCGGGCGTGGCCCTCTCGTTGGCGCTGGGAGCGGCCGCTTGGCGCCGGGGTTCCGTTTATACGAACGAGGAAACGCTCTGGCGCGACAACGTGAATAAGAATCCCGGGGCGTGGATGGCGCACAACAATCTCGCGAACGTCTTGCTGGCTCATGGCCAGGCCGCCGAGGCGATTGCCCATTATCAAGAGACGATTCGGCTGAGACCCGATTACGGGAATGCGCACTACAATTTGGGAATCGCAAGCTTCCAGCGAGGCGACTACAACACAGCCGTTGTTCAATTTCGGGAGGCGGTCCGGCTCAAACCCAGGTCGGCCGAAGCCTACAACAATCTGGGCGCGGCCCTGGCAAAGGCCGGGCAAACCAACGACGCCATCGCGCAGTTGAAAATCGCGGCCCGGCTGGCGCCGCATTGGGACGAGCCTCGCGCCAATCTCGCGCGGCTGCGTTAGACACCGCGGGTCCGCACCCGGGCTCGATACAGGCCGGTGCGGGCGCAAATGTAGAGCGTCTGGCGATCGGGGTCCCCGAATGCAACGTTGGCGGGACGTTGGGGCAGCGTGATCTCACCGGTCTTCTTGCCGTCGGGATTGAAGATTTTAACCGACTTCATCCCGCAGACATAAAGATTGCCTTTCACATCGACCCGCATGCCGTCGGGACGCTCGACCTTGCAGAAGACGCGCGAGTTAGCGATCGAGCCGTCCGGCTGCGCATCGAACGCCCGGACGTGACCGAGTTCGGTGTCGGCGATGTAGAGGAGTTTTTCGTCGGGGGAGAAAGCGAGGCCGTTGGGTTTGACGAAATCGCGCACGGCCAAAGCAACCAGCTTGCCGTCAGGGGAAACGCGGAACACGCCTTGGAAATCGAGTTCGCGCTGCTCGGGTTTCACGGCGTACGGCGGATCGCTGAAATAGACCGAGCCGTCCCTCCGGCACACGACGTCGTTGGGGCTGTTGAGACGTTTGCCTTCGTAATGGGTTGCCAGTGGCACGACGGCGCCATCGGGTTCGGTCCGGCTCACGCGTCGCGTCTCGTGTTCGCACGTAACGAGTCGGCCTTGCGGGTCGAGGGTATTGCCGTTGGCTTGGTGGCTTGGCTCGCGAAACACGCTGAACGAATTCGTCGCGGGTGAATACCGATAGATGCGGCTGGCGGGGATGTCGGAGAAGAGGAGGCACGGCTCGGCGACGACGGAACGTGGCCCTCCGGAGGCCCACACGGGTCCTTCGAGGAACTGGAAATCTTCCCGAACCTTCTCAGCCGCTGTGGCGGATGTGGACGATGTCGCCATCTTCGACGATGTAATCCTTGCCTTTGAGCAGGAGTTTGCCGGTTTCCTTGAGGCGAACTTCCGCGGCGTGGCCGGTGTCGCCCGCCCCGATCAGGTCGGGGTACTTCATCACTTCGGCCCGGATAAAACCTTTGGCGAGATCGGTGTGAATCGCGTGAGCGGCGTCGACCGCCGCGGCGCCGTGACGAATCGTCCAGGCGCGAACTTCGTCTTCGCCGGTCGTGAAAAACGAGATGTAACCGAGGGCCTGGTAGAGCAACCGGGTCAACACGTGGATGGCCGGTTCTTCGATGCCGAGGGCCGACAAGAACTCAGCTCGTTCCTTGGGATCTTCGATTTGCGCGACCTCGGCTTCAAGTTTGGCGCACAGTTCGCAGACTTTGGAGCGCGGGCCGGTGAGTTTGGACCGGGCGGACTCGAGTAGGGCCGCGTTGGGGTAGTTGGATTCGCCGCAGTTGAGCGCGGTGACCAAGCCTTTCATGGTGAGAAACTGCAGCGAGCGGACGCGTTTTTCTTCCCCTTCGCGCCAGGCGTATTCGCGCAGCGATCGGCCGGCTTCGAGGTGTGGTTTGAGGTGCTTGAGCAACGCTTCCTCGTCGGCCCGGTCCTGTTCGAATTTTTTCTTTTGGTCCTGCTCGATCCGGCCGAGGCGGGTCTCGATGAGGCTGAGGTCGCTGATCGTGAGTTCGAGGTTCATGGCGTCGACGTCCCGAAGCGGATCGACCGAACCGCTGGCGTGGAACACGGCCGGATCGTCGAACGCGCGGACGACGTGGCAAAGCGCGTCCATGTCCTTGAGTTTGTTGAGCCATTGCTCGCGCGGTTTGGCTTCGTGGGGTGGGGCCGGGGCCAGCGTGCACTCGATCTCGGCGTACTTGGTCTTCTTCGGCTGGTACATCGCGGAGAGCTTGTCCACGCGCGGGTCGGCGACCTTGACGGTGCCGACGTGATATTCGGCGGCGCGGCCGAGCAAATGATCGAGGCCAACGCCCGTCAGCAGCGAGAAAGCGGTCTTTTTACCCGTTTGGGGCAGACCGATGAGTGCGACCTTCATGGGGAATGGCTCATGGTTGATGGTTCATAATCCATGAACCACTGCCCATCAACCATTCTTGAGGCTGGCGCAGAACGCTTCGATGCGGTCGAGGCCCTTCTGGATGTTCGCCATCGAACAGGCATAGCTGAGGCGGATGTGGGCGTCGGTGCCGAACGCGATGCCCGGCACGGCGGCGACCTTCTGCTGGTCGAGCAACCGGGTGCAGAAATCGGTCGAGCCGAGTCCGAAGGCGGACACGTTGGGCAGCATGTAGAACGCCCCCATCGGTTTCACACAGGTCACGCCGGGAATCTTGGTAAGGCGGTCGTAGATGTACGCACGGCGTTCGGCGAACGCCTTCACCATTTCGCCGATGAACGACTGGTCGCCTTTCAGTCCGGCCACCGCGCCTTTTTGCGCGAAGCTCGTGGGGTTGGAAGTTGAGTGCGACTGGATCGAGTCGATCGCCGCGGCGATCGGTTCGGGGGCGGCGATGTAACCGAGCCGCCAGCCGGTCATGGCGTAGGCTTTGCTGAAGCCGTTCACGGTAACGGTGAAGTCGTAGATTTCCGGGCTCAGCGACGCGAGGCTGACGGACTGGGCGCCGTCGTAGGTGATCTTCTCGTAAATCTCGTCGGACAGCATCAGGATCTCTTCCTCGAGCGCGACTTCGGCGAGCGCCAGCAATTCCTCGCGGGTATACACGGACCCGGTCGGATTGCCCGGCGAATTGATGATGATGAGCTTGGTGGCCGGCGTCATGGCGTCGCGGAACTGATCGGGCGTGATCTTGAAGCCGTTCTCTTCCCTGGTGGGAACGATCACGGGCGAGGCGTCTGCGAGTTTGACCATCTCGGGATAGCTCAGCCAATACGGCGCGGGGATGATGACCTCGTCGCCTGCCTGGCAGGTGGCAAGGACGGCGTTGTAGCAAGAATGTTTGGCGCCGCAGTTCACGATGATCTGCGACGGTTTGTAATCGAGGCCGTTGTCGTTCTTCAATTTCTCGGCGATGGCCGCGCGCAATTCGGGCGTGCCCGAGGACGGCGTGTACTTGGTGAACCCATCGGCCAGAGCCTCGGCCGCCGCGTCCTTGATGTGCTGCGGCGTGTCGAAATCGGGCTCGCCGGCGCCGAACCCGCACACGTCGACGCCTTCGGCCTTCAGCGTCTTGGCTTTGGCGTCGATGGCGAGCGTCAGCGAGGGGGTGAGCGTTGTGGCACGTTGCGCGAGTTGTTGCATTGGATTCCTTCGGGATTTCAGATTTACCGGTTACGAGTTCACCACGTCACAATCGGCAATTGTAGAACTCTTCGACCAGTGGTTTCAAATTGTTTTCGCGAATTTTGATGATCTTCATCTCGCGCTGGGCGTTGTCGGGGGAATCGCTCGCGTGGGCGGCGTTGACCATGATGTCTTGGCCGAGCTCGCGGCGGATCGTGCCCGGCGGCGCTTTGCGGGGATCGGTTGGGCCGAGGACGTTGCGGATCTTGCTGACGGCGTCGGGGCCTTCGTAGACGACGGCCACGATTTTCTCCAGGCCCGGTTCCGACTTCGCGGGCGGCGAGCAGTCCTCGGGTTTGCGGCCGGTCATGAACTGGACGATTTGACTGAACTGCTGGTCGGCGAACAGCGATCCCATGGCATCGCCCAGGGTATTCTCGGTGGCGGGGGTCAGTCCAAAGCCGAATTCCTTCTCCAACGCGAGCCGGGCGCGCTGGCCGGAGATGTCCTTGAGTTTTTCACGGAGGAAGGCGCGGACCGGCCCGTAGAACTCCTCGGCTTCGGCGACGCTCATGTGATGGACCTTGATGGCGATGATGTAGAGGCCGGTGCGCGACAGCATGTCGACGATATTGCCGGGGCGGGCGCTGGGGAACCGGAAATTGTCGGGCTTGAGCAGCACGAGGGTCTGCTCGACCTTCATGTCCTTGGGATAACGGACGACCTTTTCGAGGAAGCCCCCGTCGCTTTCCGAGTATTTCGCCCAGAGTTTCAATTTGGTTTCGGCTTCTTCCGGGGTCGGCGCGGCGAGCACCGCCGGCTCGAAGTACTTCACCTGGCCGTCGAGACCGACGATGTAGTCGCCGTAGGTGTCCCGAATGGTTTCACCGGCAGGTTTGTCAGTCCGAAAACTGCCGACCACTTGGCGCACCTTGTGCACGGCGTCTTCACCCCGGAACACCAACATCATCACGCGTCGATGTTGGCCGGTCTTGGGGTCGGGAGAGTAATTGTCGAGGATGTACTGGCGGATGAGTTCCTGAATCTTGCGGTCCTGCGGGTCCTTGGTCGAAACGATGATTTCGGCGTATTTCTCGACCAGTTCGCGGCTGGGCGCAAACATGCGGGTGGCCGCCAGTTCCAGCGCGGTGCGTGTAAACAGGCGCACGATCACGCCGCCCGTCCGCGATTTGTAGACCGTGTAAGGGTTGATGAGTACGTAGGCTAGTTCTTCTTTGACGTCGTTCATGGTCAGTAAATTGGAATCACGGTTTGACTCCGCTCATACTAATAAAGACGAACCAGCCTCGCAAGCGTCGGCTGGCCAGGGACTCGTTCAACTGCGCGGTCGAGCATGGGCTCGACCGGCGACGGACCTCACTTCTTGCCGCCCATGATGCGGAACAGCTTGGTGCCGCAGTCAGGACACACACCTTGCACGGCGGGGCGGCCGTTCTTCATCGTGACTTGCTGCGCGTTCGCCATTTCTTTTTTCGCTTTGCACTTTACACAATAGGCTTCAGCCATGGCGTTCACCTCCCGGTACAATCTTGAGTGTGGTTCGGAGAAACCGGCGGCAATCTTAGCCGTTGCGCCCGGCGAGCGTCAAGGGACAAAACCGCGACATAATGGCGCATTCGACCGACGGTGATGGGTTGTAATTTCCGCCAGGGCGTGGTAGGTTTGCCCTCCGTCAACCGTCTGACGGACGGCAGAAATGGAGAAAGCTCTGACAAGTCAGTCGGTCTGTTGGCGGGTCTACCGCGGTTGCCCGGTACTGCCCATCACCTTGGTTGTCCTCCTCGTGTTCACTTCTGCTTGCGGGCGTACGGGGCCGGTCACGGTCACGGACGCGGAAGCCGAGCGTGAGACCAACTATCAGCGGGCCAAAAAGCTTTCCGAGCAAGGCGACTTTCCGGCTGCGGCGGAGGCGTACAAGAAGGCGCTGATGGTAAATCCGGAGTTTGCCAAGGCACATCTGGAGTTGGGGTTGCTATGCGACGACAAACTGGGCGATCCGATCTCGGCCATTTATCATTACCGGTACTATTTGGAACTGCGACCCGACTCGGACAAGAAGCATCTGGTTGAGGATTTCATCGAGCGGGCCAAGCTGTCGCTGGCGGCCAAGCTGCCGCAATCGCCGATCATAGATCCGAGCGAACTGACGCGACTGCAGGATCAGACGGCCGCCTTGCTGCAGGAGAATGCAAGGCTCCGGACGCGGATTGCTGAGTTGGAGAAGTCAGCAGGCGCTACGACCGTGGCCGCGGTGGCCGCGCCTGCGGCCGCAGAGTCCGCATCGGCGTCGCTAGCCGCGCGCGCGGCTACGCCGGCGGCGGTACCGGCAGGCGCGCCCGATGCGGTTCCGCCGTCATCGGGATCTGAAACGGCTGCCGCCGAGCCGGCGCGGGGGCGGGTGCACGTCGTTCAGAAAGGCGACACGCTGTATTCGTTGGCCTTGCGCTATTACGGCACGCGTGGCGGCTGGGAAAGGATTTTTGAGGCAAATCGGAGTGATTTGCCGAGCAAGGATCAATTGAAGGTCGGACAGCAGTTGGTTATTCCGTAGGCGAGTGAGCGGATTGGGTGTGGGGAAACAGGTATGTTGAATAGGGTATTTGCGGGGTTTATCGTCGTATTCTGGGTCGCGATGATGGCGGCTCTGGTGCGCGTGGAGTTTTTTCCCCAGCCCTTGCCCCTCGACAGATACCCGACACGGCGGGTGCTGAAGAAAATCTTTGCCAACCCGGAGCCCGTGCGGCTCAACGTCTATTATCGCGGGACTTACGTCGGATTCTGCACGGTCGAAATTCGCCCCAAGTTGAGCGGTGGACTGGCGGAGAAACCGGGGCCGGACCAGCTGGTGAACGGTTACGACGTGTCGAGCATGCTGCAGATGACGCTGCCGGTATTCGGGATGCCGTCGCGGCTACGGCTCAAGAGCCACAGCACGTTCACGCCCCAGTTGGACCTGGCCAGTTTTCGCATGACCACGCAAATCAACAACGGCCGCGTCCGGATCGCCGGCGACGATGCGACGAAAAAGGTGCAAGTGGTTTTCGACATGGGCGACATTCACGACGAGCGCGTCTTCGATTTCAACCAGATTCAACGCACCGGTTTTGCCAGCCTGTTTGGCGTGCCGGGGCTGGCGGGCTTCAGTTTTCCCGGCAGCGGCGGATCGCCCAGTTCGGTTCTGGCCCGGTCCGGGACCGGCGAATCGCCATCGAGGCCGGTGACCGTGACCTATTTCGACCGTCTCGAAGTGGCGGGCAGCGCGCTGCGGACGTTTCTGATTGACTCGAGAATCAACGACCACCTGTGGACGAAAATCTGGGTGAGCGAAACCGACGGCGCGGTCCTGAAGGTGTCCACGTCGCTCGAGTTGGAGATGGTGAGTAACGTATTGAAGTGAACATATGATTCTCACGGAACATCTGACCAAGAGATTCGGGGGACTGACCGCGGTGCACGATCTCAACCTCGACATCCCCCAGGGACAATGCTTCGCGTTCCTCGGTCCGAACGGCGCGGGGAAGACGACGACGATCAAGTTGCTGGCGGGCCTGCTCAAGCCGACGTCGGGCCGGGCGCTCGTCGGCGGCCACGACATCCAGAAAGATCCCGTGGCCGCGCGCAAGCTCATCGGGTTCGTGCCCGACATGCCGTTTCTTTATGACAAGCTGGACCCGGTGGAGTTCATGCTGTTTATCGGCCAGCTTTACGGCATGCGCCGTGGGGAAGTGGAGCCGGCGATCGATGAGTTGTTCGACGTGTTCGATCTCAATGAAACCCGCAAGCAGATCATCGAGAATCTCTCTCACGGCACGCGCCAGCGGCTGGTGATCGCCTCGGCGCTCCTGCACGAGCCGAAGGTCATTATCATCGACGAGCCCATGGTCGGACTGGATCCCCGCAGTGCCCGCGTGGTGAAAAACGTGCTGAAACAGCGCTCGCGCGCGGGTGTGACGGTTTTCCTCTCCACGCACATCCTGTCGATCGCCGAGGAACTGGCGGATCGGATTGGCATCTTGAACCGGGGCAAGTTGATCGCCACTGGAACCATCGATCAATTGCGGGAGATGAGCGGCGAGGTGGGAGCCCTGGAGGACGCGTTTCTCGCCCTCACGCCTGAAGAAGAAGAGGAAGGGGCCACGAGGGAGGCGCCATGAGCGCGGTCACGTTCTTCCGTCTGCTGGCCGAGGTCAATGCGCGCATGGCCCGTCGCCAGGTCCTGGCGCTGCGCGAGAAATCCTACCTGATGGTATCGGTGGTCACGCTGTTCGTGATCGGCTACTGGGTGGTGGGGTATTGGATCTTTCGCCTCGGATTTACGCGGCTGGCGGAGGTGCCGGGGCTCCAGGCAATCCTCCTGGACCGGATGCTGTATTTGTTCTTTGCGTTCCTGTTCGTGATGCTCGTCTTTTCGAACATCATCATCGGGTACTCGACGATCTTCAAGAGTCCGGAGACCCAGTGGATGCTCACGCTTCCCGTGCGAAGTCTGGATGTGTTTCGGTGGAAACTGATGGAGACGGCGCTGCTGGCGAGTTGGGCGTTTCTGTTCTTGTCCGCACCGCTGATGTTGGCGTACGGGGCGACGCGGCAGGTCACGGGCTGGTTTTACATGAAAGTGTTCGTGTTGTTCCTGCCGTTCACGGCGATCCCGGCGGCCCTGGGGGCGATCGTGATTCTGGTCATTGCCCGCTACTTGCATCGCCGGGTGTTCAAGTGGGCTCTGTTCGGCATCGGGGCGGTCGGCATCGCCTGCGCGGCGGTGTTTATCAAGCCCATGGAAGCTGAGAATTTCGAGCCGCCGCAGATGGTGGCTGCGCTGCAGCATCTGATGCAAAACAGCCGGGTGACGGTTCAGCCGATCCTGCCGAGCTACTGGCTGGCCTCGAGCATGATTGCGTGGGGCGAGGGCTGGAGCGGGCGGGGGGCGTTCTTCTTCATGGTGTTGCTGAGCAACGCGATGATGGCCCTCTTGGTGTGCACGGTGGTGAGTCGCCGCCTCTTCTACGACGGCTGGTCGCGCAACCACAGTCAGGGACGCTTCGAGCTGGGCGTCGCCCTGCTGGACAAGCCGATCACCCTGCCGCGCGTGGGGGTATTGGAACATCTGGTGAACTTGTGGCCGCGCCTGAACCCCGCCACGCGTGCGTTGGTGATCAAAGACGTTCGGGTGTTCTGGCGCGACACGTCACAGTGGAGCCAGTTCGCAATCTTCTTCGGGCTGATCGGGTTGTACGTGCTCAACCTCCGCAGCGTCGCACAAGAGTACAAGAGCGAATCGTGGGGGTGTTTCGTTTCGTTCCTCAACCTGGGAGCGTCCAGCATGACGTTGGCGACCTTGACGACGCGGTTTGTGTTTCCGCAGTTCAGCCTCGAGGGCCGGCGTTTGTGGATCGTCGGGATGGTCCCGTATGGCTTGAAACGCGTGCTCCTCGAGAAATTCTGGCTCAGCAGCGTTTGCTCGGCGGGGATCACGCTGGCGTTGATGCTCACGTCGAGCTGGATGCTGCAGGTTTCGAGTTGGCAGACCTTGTTGTTCGCCGCCACGGTCGTGGTCATGAGTTTCGCGTTGTGCGGCATCGCGGTGGGCATCGGGGCGCTGTTCCCGTATTTTGGCTCGGGCGCCATCGTCAACTGTCACGACGATAATCCGGCCAGGATTGTCTCGGGCTTTGGCGGCACCTTCTGCTTCGTGATGAGCCTCGTGTACGTGGCACTCGTCATCGGCGCAGAAGTGTGGCCGATGTACTCGAAATTCGCGTCCAGTGGCGTCGGCAGCCCGGGTCAACCCTGGGGGGTGCTTCTCTCTTGGACCTTGGTGTCGCTCATCAGTGTGGCCGCGGCCTGCATCCCCATGTCGCTCGCACTCAAGAGGGTTGATTCCCTCGAAATTTGACCGCCGGACCGCACAACCTTCTTTACTTTTTCGCGCCGCCTGTTATCCTGCGTGACAACAAGGAGGATTTCTGTATGAAACAGGGGGGGAGTAATGCCGCTACCGTTTTGCCCGAATCCGACGGGCCCGCACTTTCCGTCGTCGAACTGCCACCGCATCGCGAAGAGGTTGATTCCCGGTTGGAACAGGCCCGCGAGCGCCTGCTCACGTTGCGCCGCCAACAAGAGGAACTGGAACGCCAGAAGAGCGAGCTCGAAGAACTGCGTCGCCGGCAGGAAGAGTACAGCCGGGGCCGCACCGAAATGATCGATCACCTCACGCGGTCGCTGGTCACACTCGAACGCCAGGAAATCGAATCGCAACGCCTCGCAGAATTGTGCGGCAAGACCATCGCCGCGTTTCGCGATTATCTGGAGCAGATCCAGCAAATCAACGACGAGGACTGGGACAGCGGCACCGTCCGCGAAGAGTTGAGCAAGGCCCTCGGCGTCATCGAGAACGCGCGCCTCGAGTACAATCGAGCCCGCACGAAACTCGACTGCCTGAACCCGGCGGCCGGCGCGCCGGCCCCGCTCGTTCCGGAGGCGGCCGCCAAAAAGCCGCTCGGCTGGGACGAGGCCGCTCGCTACGCGGTCATCGGGGCCGCCGCTTCCGCCCCGCTGATCGTTGCGGGCACGATTTGGCTGATCGTCCTGCTGGCCACGAAACACTAGCGCAGGAGCCTGGTCATGCCATTCCGCCGGAAATCCGCCGATCCAATTGATCGCGCCATCGACGACCTCGACCGGCAAATTGCGACGCTGCAGCGGCAGTTGCGGGAAATGGGAACACAACCATCGGGTGCAGCGGAGCCCCATCGGCCAGAACCGCCCATGCAGACTTTCACCAAGCTCGTCAAGGGCGTGCTGGCACCGCCCCGGCGGTCGCCAGACTCTCTCGCGCGATCGCGTGAAGACCTGTTCGACGTGAAGGCCGAGCCGCTCAAGGAACTGGAAGCGGAACCGATCGCCTTCGCCAACAAACCCGAGCCCGACCTCTTCACCCATGCACCCGGCGCGGCGCTTGAGACCGCGCAGGTTGTGCCGCCCCACGAGAAACTGGCGCATTACCTGGGCGCCGGCAGCATCAAGAGCTACAAACCGCTCAAACACGTCCAGCGCAAAATTCGGAATCGCTTTTTCATGTGGCTGGGATTATCTTTCGTCGCGCTGTGGATAATCTGGTTCGTAATACGGTGATCGTTCAGACGAAACTGGGTGCGTTTCGCGCCCGGTACTCGCGCCGTGGCATTACCGCGCTCGATTTTCCTCAGCGTACCCAGCCCCACCCGGGCCCGTCCGCACAGAAGGCGCCGTCCTTCGTGCGCCGGCTGGGGCAGCAGCTCAAACAGTACGCGGCGGGCAAGACCGTTCGCTGGAGTGTTCCGGTGGACCTATCTTCGGGGACGGAGTTTCAGCGGAAGGTGTGGTCGGCGCTGACGAAGATTCCGCGTGGCCAGACGCGCTCTTACGCCTGGGTCGCGCGCGCGATCGGCAAACCAGATGCCACGCGGGCCGTCGGGACCGCGTGCGGGGCCAATCCCGTCCCGATCATCATTCCCTGTCATCGCGTCATCGCCAGCGACGGCTCGCTCGGCGGCTTCGGTGGCGGGTTGCCGATGAAACGGCAATTGTTGCGGTTGGAAGGCGGGAACCTCTGACCGTCCGGGGCGCGCCCCCGGCGGCGTTTTCTCGTGAGCATCATCACCTTGACCACTGACTTCGGCGGGCGGGATTGGTTTGTCGGCAGTCTGAAAGGGGTGATCCTCGGGGTGAACCCGGAAGTCACGGTGGTCGACATCACGCACGAGATCCCCGCGGGAGACGTCCGCGCGGCCGCATTTGCGCTGCGGGCGTCTTATCGGTGTTTCCCGAACAACACGGTGCACGTGGCCGTCGTTGACCCCGGTGTGGGGAGCAGTCGCGCCGCGATTGGCGTGAGAACGGCCCGTTACGTTTTCGTTGGTCCGGACAACGGCGTGCTTTCATTCGCCCTTGCGGGAGAGACCGACGTCGAGATCCGCCGGCTGGATAATGACGCGTATTTTCGGAAGCCCGTGAGCCACACGTTTCACGGGCGGGATGTGTTTGCGCCCGTGGCGGCACGGCTCACTCAAAACGTCCCGTTCGACTCGCTGGGAGAACGGTTGACCGACTGCGTGCGACTGGATTGGCCGCGACCCGGGACGGAGGGCGGCCGGATCCGGGGCGCGGTGATTTGCATCGATCACTTCGGCAACGCGATTACCAACATCGAGTTGCCGCGCCAGGGCGCCAGCCGGGTGTGTGTGCCCGATAAAGTGCAGTGCGCGGTGCGGAGGTTCTACCAGGACGGGCCCCCCAACCAGCCGCTGGCGCTAATGGGGTCGAGCGGCTTCCTGGAAATTGCCGTGAACGGCGGCAACGCCGCGCGGATGTTTGCGCTGACGTGCGGTGATCCCGTCGAAGTTTGGTGAGCTGGCTCGTGACGCCCGCGGCCCGGGTCTCCCGCGAACCCTCGTCAGCGGATCGGGTCATTCCCCGATCTGGAGCGATTCCACCCCAATGATGTCGGGATTGCCGTCTTTAATCGACGCCACGAGTTTGTCGCCGGGTTCGGTATCGAGTTGAATGCGACAGGATGCAGCGGCGGCGCCATCGAAGATGATGTTCTGCACTTCTTCGATGTTGATGTTGGCGCGGCGGATCTGGTCCATGACGTATGCCAGGACGCCGACGCGGTCGTAATGGCGGACGACGAGTTGATACTGTGCGGGTGTCCGGAAGGCAAGGTTGACACAGTTGAGCACGACGCCCGTCTTGACGAAGGTTTCAATGATCCGGATGGCTTCCTCGGCAATGGCGTCCTGCGCCTGCTCGGTGGACGCACCGATGTGGTGCGTGCCGTACAGGTTTGGGCAATCGAGGATCGGGTCGGCAAAGTCGGCGGTACCCTCGGCCGGCTCGGGATCGAACACATCGAGGCCTGCGCGAATCTTCCGCGCTTCGAGCGCGGCCCGCAGCGCGGCCTGATCGACGACTTCGCCGCGCGCGGTGTTGATGAGAATGGCGTTGGGCTTCATCATCGCGATGCGGTCGGCGTTGACGAGTTTCCGGGTGTCGGTCTTGAGCGCGACGTGCAGGGTAATGACGTCGGCGCGGCGGAAGAGCGTGTCGAGGTCCGGGCAGTATTCGACGTCGAGTTCCTTGGCCTTCTGCAGGGTCAGCGAGCGCGACCACGCGACGACGTGCAAGCCGAACGCAAGGGCGCGTTTGATGACTTCGCGTCCGATCTGGCCAACGCCGACGACGCCGAGCGTTTTGCCGAGCACGCCGTCAGCCTTGCTGAATTCCTTCTTGTTCCACTTGTGGGCGCGCAGGGCGGCGACGTTGTCGGGGAGACGCCGGTCGAGGCCGAGGAGAAACGCGAAGACGAGTTCGGCGACAGCGACGGAGTTCTTGCCGGGGCAGTTGGTGACATAGACTCCGCGGGCGCTGGCGGCTTTGACGTCGATGGTGTTGACGCCGGCGCCGGCCCGCAGGATGACGGTAAGTTGGTCCCCTGCCTTGATCGTGTCGACCGCGACCCGTTTGCTGCGGACGACGAGCACTTTGTACGGGGCGATGAGCGCGGGCAACTCTTCGGCCTTGACGGTCGGGTTGTAGGTGATTTCGCAGCCGAGCTTCTTGAGCTGGTCGATGTGTTTTTCCGAGAACTTGTCGGCGATGAGAATCTTCATCGTAACCTCGCGAGTGGATGGTTGACCGGAGAATAGAGCAGGGACGGGCGGATGGCAAGAGCCGCGTCAATCCGATGCTTGCATTGCGGTGGGCAAACCGGTAGAGTCAGCGCCCATCGTGATGAATGTGGGGCCGAAAGAGCAACAGCCCGACGCGACGTGTGTGGGCAAGAAGTTACGAGTGCTCGTAGTGGACGACCAACCGGCGGTGTGTGACGTGGTGGCCGACACCATCCGGTATGGGGGTCACGAGATCGTGGGAACGGCAAAGGACGGTGTGGAGGCCGTGGCACGAGCGCAGGAACTGCGGCCTGATCTGGTGGTCATGGACATTCTGATGCCGCGCATGAACGGTGTGGACGCAATGAAGGCAATTCTCGCGGCCAAGACGGCGAAGCGCGTGTTGTTGATGTCGGGGGAATATCGGTCGCTGGGCGTGACGCGCGACGAGATGATGCGGCAAGGAGCGGCAGGATTCATGGAGAAACCATTCAATGTGACGGAGTTGTTCGGTATGCTCGAGCGCTGGGCGGCAGACGGCAGCACTCGCTAGCGGTTCAGGTGATACGATGAACGAAAAAACATTCCAAGCAGTGGTTAAGTACGGCAGTGTCGTCCTCGCGGTTTGCCTCATTCTCAATATCTGGGTCGTGATGCGGCACGTCGAGGTGTATCGCGACGCGACGCGTGCGGACGCGCAGTTTCAGCAACTGGCGGTGCAGCAGCAGGTCTTCCAAAGTCTGCTGCAGGACTTCGCGGCGCGGGCGACTACCGACCCGCAGATCGCGGAGATTTTCAAACAGGCGCAGGCGATGGCAAACGTGCCGGCCGGCGCCGCACCCATGGAATCGAATCAACCAACGGAGCCGATGCGATGAGCAACCCTGATGAGAATCAAGGCCAAGCCGGCGAGACCCGGCCGCCACAACGGCCGGCCGATCAACCAATGGACGTACCCACGGCGATTGGACAGTTGCGCAGTCTGGTGTGCGGACTGGGAGTGGGGTTGGCCGTCGTGAGCCTGGCGTTGAGCGCATTTGTCCTCAAGCAAAACCGGAACCTCGCGGGGACCATTCGCGCGCGCCAAGCGCAGATTGTGCAGTTGCGGTCGAACCGCCAGCAGATCACGTACGTGCTCAACGAACTGGCCAAGTACAGCATGGGTAAACCGGAACTGACCGCGCTGTTCGCGAAGCACGGCGTTCGAGTCGAAAACACCGGCTCGGCCACGGAACCCATTCCGGGTCCGACGACTCCCGCTGCGCCGTCGGCCCCCTCGGCACCGTCGACGGAATCACATTAGGCCGGTTTTCGCGGCGGAGAACCGCCCGCTTGGGCGAGCAGGTCCGGAAGTGCTGCCAAGGCCGCCTCGGCGGCGGCGGTTTCCGCCTGTTTCTTGCTGGAGCCATTGCCGCGGCCAATTTCGCGGCCCTCCCACTCTACCGCCATCTCGAAATACTTGCTGTGATCGGGACCCGACTCGCGCAGGACGCGATAGCTGGGACCGTTGGGAGAATGGGCTTGGAGCAGTTCCTGCAACCGTCCCTTGGGATTCTGACGGTGCGTGGCCTGTTTGATGTTGGCGAACTCGTCGGCGAACTGCGCCAGAACGAACTTACGAACCGCCCGGATTCCGCCGTCGAGGTAGATCGCCCCCAGCAATGCTTCGTAGGCGTCGGCCAGGTTCGAGAGCCGTTCGCGGCCGCCGCTGGCCTCTTCTCCTTTGCCGAGCAGCAGGTATTTGCCCAAGTCGATGGCTTGGGCCCGGCGGAACAGGGTGTGCCGGTTGGCAAGATGAGCGCGAATTTGGGTGAGTTTGCCCTCGGGAAGATCGGGGTAAAGCTTGAAAACGCGATCGGTCAACACCAGCTGGAGTACCGCGTCCCCAAGAAACTCAAGTCGCTGATTGTGGCGTCCGTTCTCGCCACCGCGTTCGTGAGCGATTGACGGGTGGGTGATGGCCTCGCTGAGGAGGTCGGGGTCCTTGAATTCGTAGCCGATGATCTTCTGCAATTTCTGAGACATGATTGCCGCGTCGCCTTCGCGTGCAGGGGGATGTTGCCGCTCTGAAACCTGTCAGGGCCCAAAATCCAACTGCATCGTCCATCAGATTACCGAACCGTGCCGCAAAAATCGAGCAGAATTTTGCCCGGCCCTCAGCGCCGCCCCGAGCGAGGGTGGTACCGATAATGCGTTTCCTTGAGCCGCTGCTGGTCGACATGCGTGTAAACCTGGGTCGTCGAGATGTCGGCGTGGCCCAGCATCTCCTGGATGACGCGGAGGTCGCCCCCGTTATCGAGGAGATGCGTCGCAAAACTGTGCCGCAGCGTGTGGGGCGTGATATTCGTCGGAATGCCCGCAGCCCGGGCGTGTTTCTTGATCAGGAGCCAGATGGTCTTTCGACTCAGCGGTTTGCCGCGGGTGGAGAGAAACACCTCGGGGACACTGTCGGACTTGGGAAACGACGCCCGTGCTTCGCGGAGGTACCGTTGCAGCCACTCCACCGCTTGTTTCCCCACAGGAACAATTCGCTCCTTGTTGCCTTTGCCGATCGACCGCACGAAGCCGGCTTCAAAGTTGATGTCGTTGAGCTTGGCGTGCGCGACTTCGCTGACGCGCAGGCCCGTGGCATACAGGAATTCCAGCATCGCCTTGTCGCGCAGTCCGAGTTTCCTACGAGTGTCCGGCGCAGCCAGCAGGCGTTCTACCTCCTCGTAACCGAGCGTGTGGGGAAGGGTACGCCAAAGCTTGGGAGAGTCGATGGTTTGCGTGATGTCCGCCGCCAGCAGTTTTTCGCGGAACAGGAACCGGCAGAACATGCGGATGGCCGCCAGATGCCGCGACAAACTCCTCGCACTCAGCCCGCCCTTGCGACGCCGCAGCAGGTACTCTGTGACGTGTTCGCGTTGCGCCGCGTTGAGCTGACGGATCCCGCGGTGACGGAGGAACTCAGTGAACTGCGCGAGATCGGCGCGATACGCGAGTCGCGTGTTCTCGGCCAGCCCGCGTTCCACCGCCAAGTGATCGAGAAAGGTATCGACCAACTGTTCCACCCCACTGCCTCCTTGTTGGGACGGACTATAATCCCGCGGAGCGCGTTGGGAAAGCCGCTTTTTGAGCAAAACAGATGACGGCGCACTCCTAAGCAGACAAATTTTCTCTTTTTATGTTTGACATACCAAACAGGTGTCCTATAAGACAACCTTCCATGGAAACGTGGAAGGAATTCGAGGCGAACGAGCTGACACACAGTGCGGCTCATCATTTGTTGGCTATCCACGAGGTGGGCTTGGAGTATGGCGGTTGGGCGCGAGTGTCCGACATCGCCCGCCAACTGGGAATCACGCGGGGCAGCGTATCGATCAACCTCCGGACGCTCAAGAAGCGAGGGTTTTTGGATACCGACGAGCGGCGTTTGGTCAAGCTTTCGGAGAAAGGGCAGAGAGCCGTGCAAGCCGTCATGGCGAAGAAGGCGGTGGTGAAGGCTTTTCTCCGGGAAGTGCTGGATGTGCCGGAGCTGCAGGCCGAAATCGACAGCTGCAAGGTCGAACATTTAATCAGCCAACCCACCGGCGAACAACTGGTCCATTTCATGAGATTCCTGGTGTCCGAGGATCCGTTGGCCAGGCAGGTGTTGGCGCGGTTCAAGAACTTTCACGATGAGTGCCCCGAGAGCAAGACCTGCGAAGTATGCAACGGGCATTGTCTGATCGAGGAATTGCAGCACGCGAGGCTATGAAGGTCGATCGCGACGAGATAGTGGAAGACTTGAATCGGCTGATGGCGGAGGAAGTCGAAGCGTTCCTGCGGTATTTCCAGATGAGATATCGGCTGCGCGGCGTGGACCGGCTGGCGGCCGAGAAACTGTTCGATGACGGGACGCGGGAGACGCTCGAACATGCCGAGGCGATTGCCAAGCAGATCCGCGCGCTCGGCCACATCCCGCAGCTCAAGATCGCGTTGGAATTGCACGGCGGCCCGACCAATTTGCCGGAGGCGCTCGCGGAGATGTTGGAAGTCGAGCGCCAGGCGCTCGAGGCCTACAAGGAAGTGTTGCCGCGCGTGGCGGGCGACACGATGCTGGAAGATTTCATTCGCAAGCAGATCAGCGTGGAAACGGAGCACGTACAGGAGATTGCGACACTATTGGAGTAGAAAGATTTGAGGGCTGCGCGCAGGTTTGGCACGCCGCAGCGCAACCCTCAACGAGAGACGCGTTCGAGGCGCGTTCTCGACCAGCAAAATAGCAAACCAGACCGTGCCAGTCTAGCAATACTTGGAGACTGACCGTGAGGCGATATGGATGGCGTTGGATGATCGCGATGTTGACATGGACGATGAACGTGACCGGGGCATGGGCCACCGAGCGTTACTTCACGTACAGCTACGAACCGGAGACGATGCCGGCCGGTGCGGCCGAGTTCGAGCAAACCATCACGTTGCGCGCGGGCCGCGACGCCGAGGTGGGGCAGGAGAACTTCAATCGCTGGGAGTTCCGTGAGGAGTTCGAGTACGGCGCGACGGACCGGTACACGGTCGCGTTGTACCTGAATACCTTGGCGGAAAACTACCGCGATCCGGTTACGCTGGAGACCCATTCAGAATTCAAGTTCGACGGCCTATCACTGGAGAACCGCTGCCTGCTGCTCAACCCGGCGGAGCATGCCGTCGGCTTGACGCTCTATCTCGAGCCGCGCTATTCGGGCGACGAAGCCGAATTGGAGCAGAGAATCATTCTCGGTCAGCGCTGTGGTGATTGGAAATGGGCGCTGAACCTCGCGCACGCGACCGAATGGAATCTCAACGATGACGGCGAGGAAGGCGAGGTCGAGTTGAGTTTTGGGATCACGCGCCCCGTCAGCAAACGCTGGTCGCTGGGGATCGAGGCGCGCGACCACAACGAGCTACCGGAATACGAGCTCTGGGAAAACACGGCCGTCTTTGTCGGTCCGGTTGTCACATATACCCAGGAGAATTGGTGGGCGACGTTGACCGTGTTGCCGCAGGTCTATGGCAACAATTTTCAAGGCAACCCCGATGGCAATCACGCGTTTGATCTGGAGGGGCACGAACGCGTCAACGTCCGGTTGATCTTCGGGATTGAACTCTGATGCGTGGGTTTGTCAGCGTCGTGTTGTTGGCACTCGTGACGCCGGGTGGGCGCGCCGACGGGAACATGCAGCGGCCAGCCGAAGAGCTCATGGCGGGGAGAAAGCTTTACGTGAGCAAATGCGCGCGGTGTCACAAGTTTTATGACCCGGCAAAGTACGACGGCAAAAGTTGGCAGACCTGGATGGAGAAAATGCGACGCAAGGCGCACCTGAACGATGAACAGTACAAACAATTGTCGGAATACCTGCAGTCGGTGCGCGCGGAAGCCGAGAAACCGCTGAACGCGAAGACGAAGCAATAAGGAGAACGCAATGCCTGAATCTTCTGCGATCCCGGGGCGGGGTGAAGCGGCTCCGCCGGTGACCGGGTCCTTGGTTCGGCTGCCCGAGCTGGAACCGAAGGTGTGCGCCGTGATCCGGCGGGTCGAAGCGGAGGACGACAGTATGGATCGGCTCAAGGCGCTTGGAATTTGCATCGGGCGACAGGTGGAATTGGTCAAGCGGGGCGACCCGCTGATCGTCCGCGTGTTCGGCTCGCGCCTGGGCATCTCCGCGCGGCTGGCCGACCGCGTCCTGGTCGAACCCTGTGCGGGCCGTTGCGAATGTCCGGACGGATCAAAGGCCACAACATGATTGCCGATTCTCCTCTTGCCAACGCTCGCGATCCCGGCGCAACCGTGTCGAAATCGCACCGGTTTACACTGGTCCTGGCGGGCAATCCGAACGCGGGAAAGACGACGCTGTTCAACGCGCTGACGGGGTTGCGGGCGAAGACGGCGAACTTTCCGGGCACGACAATCGAATGCAGGATCGGGCGGGCGCACATAGGCGGGCAGCCGGTCACCGTGGTCGATTTGCCCGGCCTCTACAGCCTTGATTCCTCATCTCCGGAAGAGCAAGTCGCGGCACAAGCGGTGCGGGGACGATTGTCGGACCACAGCCGGGCCGACGCGGTTCTGCTCATCGTCGATGCGACGAATCTCGAACGCAATCTTTTCCTCGTCAGCCAGATTCTGGAGTTGCAGGTCCCGACCGTCGTCGCCCTGAACATGATGGACATGGCGGAAGAACACGGCCTGCAGATCGATCCCGCCAAGCTGCAGCTTGAGCTGGGGTGCCCAGTGATACCGATTTCGGCCCGGTACGGCACCGGGCTGGACATGCTGCACCGCGAGATCGCGCGCCTGGCGGCGTCGGTTGCCGAACCGGTCGGATTCGTCCCACCCAAACCCGCCTGTACGGGTTGCTCGGGCTGTCCGTTCCAGGCGCGATATGCCTGGACCGAAGACGTTTCCTCGCGCTGTGTGGCGCATGCCCACGAGACGCGGGGTCGTCGCACGGAAAAGATTGACCAGGTTCTGACGCACCCCGTGATCGGCGTCGCCGCGTTTTTCGCGGTCATGTTCGGGATCTTCTTTCTGATTTTCCAGGTGGCAAAAATCCCGATGAACCTCATCGACGGCTTTTTTGCGTACGTCGCCACGTTCGCGGCCCAGCATCTGCCGGAAGGACTGTGGAGCAGCCTGTTGGTGAACGGCGTCATCCGCGGCGTGGGCGGGATCCTGGTGTTCCTGCCGCAAATCGGCATCTTGTTCTTCCTTCTGTCGCTCATCGAAGACACCGGTTATTTCGCGCGGGCGGCGTTCGTCATGGATCGTCTGATGCGCCGGATCGGATTGCCCGGCAAAGCGTTCGTGCCGCTGCTGTCGGCGCATGCCTGTGCGCTGCCGGCGATCATGTCCACGCGCGTCATCGAGGACCGGCGCGATCGGCTGGTCACGATTCTCGTCGCGCCGTTGATGACCTGTTCCGCCCGGATTCCGGTGTACACGATGCTGATCGCGCTGCTGTTTGCGCGCTCGCCGATCAAGGCGTCCCTGACGTTCACGGGTGCGTACGCCGTCGGCGTCGCCGCGGCGCTGACGATGGCGTGGGTGTTCCGTCATACCATCCTGCCCGGCGAGAGCAAGCCGCTCGTACTCGAACTGCCCCACTACCGATTGCCGAGCCTGCGGACGGCCACGCTGCAGATGTTGGATCGGGCGGCCGTGTTCATCCGCAGCGCGGGCACGGTCATCCTTTGCATTTCCGTCGGCCTGTGGTTCCTCGCCAGTTTCCCGCGCATCAAGGCGCCATCGCCCACGGCGTCGCCCGCTACCAAGGTTGAGGCGGCACGCGACCAACTCGAGCATTCCATCGCCGGACGGCTGGGCCACTCGCTCGAGCCGGTTCTCAGGCCGCTCGGTTTTGACTGGCAGATTGGCATTGGCGTGATTACTTCTTTCGCCGCCCGCGAGGTGATCGTGTCCACGCTGGCGGTGGTGTACGGCGTCGGTTCCGACGTCGCGGAAGAACATCCCGACTCGTTGTACGACACGTTGCGCGACGCGCGCCGATCCGACGGCAAACCGGTTTTCAACACGGCCAACTGTTTCAGCCTGCTGGTGTTTTACATTTTGGCGGCCCAATGTTTACCGACGCAAGCCGTGACGCGCCGCGAAACCGGTACGTGGAAATGGCCGCTGCTGCAGATTGCCTACATGACCGGCTTGGCCTATCTGGCGGCGTTCGGGGTGTTTCAAGTCCTCCGCCATTTCGGCTTCGCCTAGGAATTACCCCGCCATGCGTGAAACCACCACAACATCGCGTTTCCCCGTGGCTTTGCCCACCAGGCCCAGGCGTGTCCTGTGGCGCGCTCTCCTGGGGATCGCCGTGCTCGTCGTCGCCGGCGTGTTGGTGTGGCAAGGCATCGCCGCGCACGGCGTACCGGATCCGACAACTCCGGATACCAGTGCGACCGTGGCCCGGCTCGACATCGGGGTGTTGGTGTTTCGTGAGGGCTTGGAGTGCATTCTGGTCCTTTCGGCCATTACCGCGAGCATGGTGGGTCGCCAACAGCCGCACCGTCGCCCCGTTGTCATGGGGGCGACCATCGGCTTCGCAGCGACCGTCGCCACGTGGATCGTCGCCGTGCGGGTCGTCAGCAGTCTGCTGGAGAATGTCTCCGCGCTTCACCTCCAGGCGGCCACGGGGCTGCTCGCGATCATCGTCCTGCTGGTGGTCATGAACTGGTTCTTCCACAAGGTATATTGGGGCGGTTGGATCTCGATGCACACCAGACGGAAAACGGAGCTGCTCCGCGATGCCGGCAAGGCCCAGATATCCCAGGCCCGTCTCAGGTGGGGACTTTGTCTGTTGGGGTTTGCGTCCCTGTATCGCGAGGGGTTCGAGGTGGTGCTTTTCCTGCAAAGCTATCAACTGAGGCTGGGCGCCAGGACCGTCTTGGAAGGCGCCCTGCTCGGGTTGTTTTTTTCCGGCATCGTCGCCGTGCTGACGTTTGTGACGCACCACCGCTTGCCGTACCGGAAGATGCTGGTATTGACCGGCGTCATGCTGGGCCTCGTGCTTCTGGTCATGGTCGGCGAACAAGGGCAGGAGATGCAACTCGCCCATTGGCTTCCGACGACGCCGATCCCGGCGTTGACCAAGCTGATCCCGGCGTGGATGGGCATGTGGTTCGCGGTCTTTCCAACCGTGGAAACTTTGCTCGGCCAGGCCCTCGCCGCCGCGTTGGTCGTCGGCTGCTACTTCGCGCCCCGATTCCGCACGCCCCGCGGCCGTCCCGATCAAGAATTGAACTTTCCAAGTTCTGCGGCGTCGGCCCTGCCTCAGCTGCCCAGATAAACCACCAGCCGTTTGGGGCCGTGCGCGCCGAACACGAGAATCTTCTCGATGTCCGCCGTGCGACTCGGCCCCGTAATGACCGACAGGGCGCTCGGCCAACGGCTGTCGTAGCGCTTCCGGAGCAAGGCCATCGCGGAGGCAAGATCGGGGACGATCTGGTCGCGACGGGCGATCACCAAATGCGTGGGCGGCAGAACGGACAACGCGCGTCCTCCAGTGGAAGTTGTCGACACCACGACCGATCCCGTCTGGGCGATCAGACAATCGCAACCGGTCACGCCGAGATCGCAATCGCGCGGGCCGGCGTTGCCGTCGCCAATCACCTCCCGCACGAGTTGGGTGTCGTCGGTGGCGATTCTGCCGAAGGGTTTCAAGAACTCGCGGAGTTTCTCCGCGCCGTCGATCAACTCACCCTTCAAGGCGATGAATTCCTCGCGGAACCGCGTTTCGGGATTCGTGACGGGCGGGAAAATCGGCGCAGTCGTCGGCGCCGCAGGGCGATGCGCTTGCGCGCGCAGGGCGGCCTGCACGCGGGCCAGAATGTTTTCGCGGGCCGGGTTCATCGGGTTTGCTTCCACCACTCGTGGAAACTTTGTTCGGGCGGCTCCGGTAACTCCCGTCCCTCCGTCCACGGCTGCGCCAGGGACTTCGCCCACCCGAGCCGGATGGCGAGGCGCGCGAGCTTGCCGCCGACGGTGTAGCGGCCGGGGGACTGCATGGCCCACAGCCACGCGCGGAACATGAGCCGCTGGATCGGCTGGTCGAACCGGCGTTGCACGCTGTTGCGGCGGTTGTGGAGCAGGTGATGATGCAGATCGATGCGGACGGGACAGGCGTCGGTGCACGCGCCGCACAGCGAACTGGCGTACGAGAGATGCGACCACTGGTGGGCGTCGCGCAGGTGCGGAGTGATGACCGAACCGATGGGACCTTGGTACGTGGTCGCATAGGTGTAGCCGCCGACGTTCTTGTAGATGGGGCAGGCGTTCAGGCACGCGCCGCAGCGGATGCAATGAAGCGCGTCGCGCTGCTCGGCGTCGGCCAGCAGACGGGTGCGGCCGTTGTCGAGCAGGACGACGTGAAACTCCTGGGGACCGTCCGTTTCGCCCGGCTGTCGCGGTCCGCCGATCAGCGAACTGTACGCCGTGAGGGCCTGGCCCGTGCCGCTGGTGGAAAGCAGCGGCCACAACAACGCGAGGTCTTCCAAGCGCGGGATGAGCTTTTCGATGCCGACAACCGCGACGTGGATCCGCGGCAGCGAAAAACTCAGGCGCGCGTTGCCTTCGTTTTCAGTCAGCGCGATCATGCCCGTGTCGGCGATCGCGAAGTTGGCGCCGGTAATCCCCATGTCGGCCGTCATAAATTCGTGGCGGAGCCGGGCGCGGGCGATCATCGTCAATTCTTCCGCGTTGTCGGTCAGGGGCGTGCCGAGTTTCTCGTGAAACGTCTGGGCGATGTCCGCTTTGGTCAGATGCATGACGGGCGTGACGATGTGGTAGGGCGGTTCGCCCCGGATCTGGCAGATGTACTCGCCGAGGTCCGTCTCGATCGTCTTGATGCCGGCGGTTTCCAGCGCCTCGTTGAGATGGATTTCCTCGGTCGTCATGGACTTCGATTTCACGACCTTCTGGACGCCATGGCGGCGGGCGAGTGCCAGGATGTGTTGGCGGGCGTCCTCGGCGGTTTCGGCCCAGAAGACGTGTCCGCCGTTGGCCAGCACGTTACGCTCGAACTGTTCGAGGTACCGATCGAGATGGTTGATCGTCTCCCACTTGATCGCGGCGGCGTGGGAACGGGCATTTTGCCAATCGGCGAAGCGCGTTTTGCCGCGCGCCACGGCGGCATCGTAGGTGGCGATGGCCTTTTGGATGACGGCGCGATGCTGGAGATCCGTCGCTTTCGCGGCCGCGGCGCGTTTGAACCGGAGGGCGGTAGCGGTGGCGGTGTTCATGTCGACGCCAGCACCTCCGCCAGCGAGATGGTCTTGATCGGCAGGTTCTGGCGGCGCAGATAGCCGTCGATTTGCATCAGGCAACTGGAATCGCCTGAGACGACGTACTCCGCCCCCGTCTTCTTGATGGACGTGACCTTCACTTCGTCCATTGCGTACGAGATCATGGGGAACTTCACCGAGAACGTGCCGCCGAACCCGCAACAGGTTTCCGCTTGGTCCATTTCGACGAGCTCAAGCCCCTGCACGTTGCGGAGCAGTTGGCGCGGCTCGTCTTTGAGGCGGAGCTCGCGCAGCGCGTGGCAGGCGTCGTGGTAGGTGACCCGCGCCGGGAACTTCGCGCCGACGTCGGTGACGCCGAGTTTCCTGACGAGGAACTCAGCAAACTCGTAGGTTTTATTGACGCAGGCAGGGACGCCTGTGCCACCGCCGGCGCTCCGGAGCGAGGCGGTGCGGGCGAGGAGTTCGGGATAGAAGTTCCGCACCATGGCGGTGCAGGAACCCGACGGGCTGACAATCGCGTCCGCGTCGGCAAAGATTTCGCCATGGCGTTTGGCGAGCGTGCAGGCTTCGTCCCAGTAACCGGTGTTGAATGCGGGCTGGCCGCAGCAGGTCTGCTCCGTCGGATAATCCACGTCGACGTTCAGCCGTCGCAGCACGGTGACCATCGCGATGGCGACCTTCGGGAAAAGCTGGTCGACGAAGCACGGGATGAACAGGGCAACGCGCATGGGGCGAGACCTTACGGACTGGTTCTGCGCGACGCAAGCCGACAATTCGCGGCTAGATCGCGTGGGCGCGCATTTCCCGGAGGGTCAGGATGTACTGGTTCAAGCGCTCGATGTGGTTGGGGATATGGGAGGTTCGGAACATCGCGTGGACGCGCATCACCAATTCCTCCATTTTGAACGGTTTGGCCAGATAATCATCTGCACCCGCTTCCATGCATTCTTCGAGGCGTCCTCGGGAGGTGTGGCCGGTGACGATAATGATCGGGATATTCAGGGTGTCTTTGCCCATGCGGATGGCCTTGCAGAGCGTCAGCCCGTCCAAATTGGGCATGTTGATGTCCAACAAGATCAGATCGGGCATGAGTGACAGCGTTTTTTGAAGGGCGTCCTTGCCGTCCGTTGCGGTGTAGACCGTCAGGTTCTCGGTCTCGAGAATTCGTTCGAGGACCTCACGCATCGACGGATCGTCGTCAACCACCAGGACTTTGCGTTTGTTCAAGGGGCACCTCCTGCGCCCTGTGTATCATCCAGGCGCTGGTGAAGCAAGCTTCTTCATCTTACCACGGTGACGAGCGACAACGCTTCCCGGGTGAGCTTGGTGATGGCCGTCCAATTCCGTTCCGCAATGAGCTTGCGCTCCACAATCCACGACCCGCCCAGCGCGAGCACGGATGGCACGGTGAGATACTCGGCCGCATTGGTCGCGTTCAGGCCGCCCAGCGGGATGAATTTGACGCCCGTGTGCGCATATGGCGCCGCGATCGACTTCAGCATTTTCACTCCACCAGCCGCGTCCGCGGGAAAGAACTTCAGAACCTTGCATCCGAGCGCCAGGGCGCGTTCGACTTCGGACGGAGTCATTACGCCGGGCACAAATGGCAGTCTGCAGGCCTGCGCCTTTCTTACGATGGTTTCGTTCAGGCCGGGGGCGACGCCGAATTGCGCGCCGGCCGCCACCACGCGCGGAATCTGAGCTTCCTCCAGAATCGTCCCGGCGCCCACCAGCATTTCGGGAAACTTCTGCGAAATCATCTCGATGGCCCGCTCGGCGGCCGGCGTCCGCAGCGTGATTTCTATGACGTCGAGACGGCCCGCCAGAAGTGCCTCAGCCAATGGAACCGCCAGCCCGACGTCGTCGATCACGACCACGGGAACGATTCTTTTCGCTCCCATCCGGTTGGTAATGGTTTCCAAGTTCATTGCGCGCCAGTCTGCTCATGGCGGGGGTCGGTCGCAAGACGAAAATGCGGCGAGTGTTGGTCCCGGAATCGCGCTCAAATGCTGGGCAATACTGGTTCTAACTGTAGCTGAAGCGTGAGCTTCGGCTCGGTTCTTGGGCGAGATACGCGCTTGAAACCGAAGCTCACGCTTCGGCTACAGGATTGACGGAGGTTGCTAGTGGCGGAACGATTTCGACATGTCCTGCGCGACTTGTGAACGCACCTCGGGCTTCATGAACTTCGAGTTGCGGATCAGCTTTTTCAGAACATTTTCGTACTCGGCTGAGTCCATGGGCAGCTCGACCGTCCTGTCCTGGAGCGAGGACAACAACATGGCATTGGCGAGTTCCACCGAGTGAATTCCCTCCGCCGCGGGCGCAATCAGCGGTTTGTGATCGAGAATCGCGTCGACAAAGTTCTGCAGGATTTCCGCGTGCTGGCCGCCGTGACCTTCCAGCGGGATCCTGGCTTCGAAGCGTGGCGGCGAGTCGAATCCCCCCGTTGCCGTGCGGCTGAACTCCGCTGTCGGCACCTCGTTGCGGGTGAACGTCAGCGTATCGTTTTCATAGACGAGTTTGCCGCGTTCGGCGGCGACTTCGAGGCGGTTTGTGCCCGGGGCTTCGCCGGTGGAGGTGATGAACACTCCGGTGGCGCCGTTGGGGTATTCCATGTAGGCGGTCACGTCGTCTTCGACCTCGATCTGGTGGTAGCGTCCGAGACCGCAGGCGGCGCGCACCCGGTTCGGCATGCCGAACATCCATTGGAACAAATCCAGATTGTGCGACGCCTGGTTCAGCAGGACGCCGCCGCCTTCGCCGCTCCACGTGGCGCGCCAACCACCGGACGCATAGTAGGCCTCGGGCCGGAATGCGGTGGTGAGGATCCAGTTGACGCGGCGAACCTCACCCAGTTCGCCGTTGCGGACCATGTCGCGGACCTTGATGTAGAACGGGTCGGTGCGCTGGTTGAAAATCGCAGCGAAGACTTGTTGTTTTTTTGTGTGAGCGGCGAGCAGCCGTTCGCCATCGGCCTTGTGCACCGAGATGGGTTTCTCCACCAACACGTGTAACCCGTGCTGCAACGCGTCGATGCCGATCGGGGTGTGGGAATAGTGGGGCGTGGCAATAAGCACGGCGTCCACAGCGCCCGAACGGATCAACTCTTCACTCTTGGGAAAACATTTCAGTCTCGCGTACCGCGCGAGCTTGTCGGCGCTGCGGCTGCACACGGCCACGAGGTCGGCGCGGTTGATTTTTCCTTCGAGCAACAACCTGGCGTACACCGAGCCGATGTTGCCCAAGCCGACGATGCCGAGACGGACCATGCTTAATTCGAGGATTCGAACTGGCGTTTCAGCGCCCACAGGCCGAGCGCGGGATTGCTGATATAGAAGATCTCCTCCCCGTCGGGCATCCGATTCGGCCCATCCTTGAGGTTCTCGGGCTGGTACCGTTTGATCGTGGAATCGAGGTTGCCGGCTTCGAATCCGACCGAGCGGATGGCCTCGGCGCTGACGTCGCGGCCCGGACAATAGGTGATCTTGAATCGGCCTTCGCTCGAGCCGTGAATCAAGTGCGCGGCGGCGCTGAGATTGTTGCGGAGTTCGTCGTTGGCTTTGACCGCCGCCAGCGTGGCCGGCGTGCCGCGATAGCCGTACTTGCGGATGAGCCGGTCGATCTCGGGATCTTCGCCAAACTCTTTCAGGCCGGGGGCGAGAATGATGAGTTCGCCTTTATCGGCCATCGCCATCCGGGTGCGGTAGATCGCCTTGTTGCCGAGCCAGGTGCTCTTGAACTCGTGGGGATCGAGGTAGACCAGCACTTTCTTCAGCGGTTTGTCCAGCATGTCGAGGTTCACTTTTTGGGACAAACGCGCGCCGAGCGTGAACGTCTCGTTATCGTCGCCGACGTACAGCCCGCGCATGATCATGTCGGTGCCGGTCTTTTCCTTTTGCATGACGGTGAGCACGTACACGATGGGCAGATCGTGCAGAAACTTTTCAGCGGCATAGTTGAACAGCTTGCGAACGGGCGTGTCGATGCGGCCCATCATCCGTTCCATGCCGTAGGCCGCGCCGAGGAAATGCGACTTGTTGATCGTGTCCGCGCCGCCGGCGCCGGTCAGGATGTTCTTGGTGTAATTGGCGATGCCGACCACTTCGTGGGGCACGAGTTGGCCGACCGAGAGGATCAGGTCGTACCCGGCAAACAATCGGTTGCTGATCTCGACGTGCACGTCGTAGTCGACCACGCCACCCGACCACTCGCGCAGCAGCGTACCGGGAATATCGCCGACGCGTCGAATGTCCTGGCGCCAGTCGTGGACCTTGAACCGGTCGAGTGGAATCTTGTCGCCGAACATCATGCGGAGTTTTTCGGGCGACATGGGCGAATGCGTGCCCAAAGTGGGCATGATGTCCACCTCGACCTTCGGCGCGAGCATCTCGTAGAGCAGGTGGGTCAACTCGCCGGCATTGGAATTGAGCCGGGTGTGATCGGGCGGCAACACCAACACCTTGCGCAGGGGCCGGCCGATGACTTTCAGAGCCTGCGACAGAGCGTCGCGCTTCTCCGCCGTGCTGATCTTGTCGTTTACTCCGCCGCGTGCAAAATACGTAGCCATCGTTTGTCTCTCCTTCAGCGAATTATCTTGAGCCACCAAGTCTAAATTACACGCCACATCCGCCGATTACAAGCGCGCGAATTCACCACGAAGTACTCGAAGCACGCCTCAGCCCTAGAGGAACGGGCGTCTCGCCCGTTTCGTCTACAATCGCGTTCACCATAGCAGCCGCAAAGAGGCCTACCCGGTTATCGCGGGGCGCAGAAAACACAAACGGCAGTTAACCGCTAATGAACGCGAATTGACGCGAATGACGGAATACGAACAAGCGGGCGGCACGCGTCTGAGCGAGCGCGCTTCCCCCACGCGCGCAGCAAGCAGCCGCACCGGCATCGTAGTCGTACCCTTAAACAACCCGGGGTGGTCATGATGCCGCCCCTCCGTTTTTAGCTGCGCCTCTCTTTTTGGTGGATGTCACCCTGAGCGTCTCGAAGGGTCTCGTCGTTGTCCCCCGCCCACGATGATTTGTGACTTGTGAGGCAAGACGGTTCCTCACAGTATCACATCATTCGGCCTCAACTGGGAGATGTGGTGTGCGTTAAGTCGACACTCGCGCCAATAATCCGCTTACGCTAAGCTATCGCTTCAAGGCGTTCCGAAGTTTGGCGATTTGATTCTTAAGTCGTGCAACCTGTTTCTCAAGCTTCTTGAAATCCGATCCTGGAGCCCAGCGGTGCTCACATTCAGCGCATAGATAAGTCCGTTTGTTCTTCTTCGGGGGACTTGGTGCAATGTCGTCGCGTCGCCAGTGGCTCCCGCCAGCATCGCTATCGGCGGCACGATGAGCGTACCGGAACTGATAGCAGCCACATATCGCGCACTGCCTTATCTGCAAGGAATTGTTCAGAAAAGAGTCAAAATCGTCAGGCGAGGGGGAAAATAATCTCGATTCAGAGACGAGTTCAACTTCACGGCCCTTTATGAGAAGCAACCCGACGCCGGTACGCGCGGCTTCGATTTTCGTCTTATCAGTAAAGTCAAATGGCTGCGCTAGGTAACAACGATGAGCCAAATGTGAGTACTGCTCCGCCTGAGCAATATAGCGACGTGGCGTGCTGGTCTTCTTCCTCTTTACTTCTACTGCGATACCCTCAAGCTTACGAGAATGCGTGTCACGGACCCCGCTCAACCCATATACATCTACTATCAACTGACCGTGGCCGCGATTTACGTAAGGGATCTGCTTTCCCCTGCTGTTGAAACTTGCAGTGACGCAACCACGCTCTTTGGTAAGGTACCTGCGAACAATCTCATAGAGATCTTTTTCCAGTGCGGGTTTAGGCATAAATAGTCTCTCCTTTGGATTGGGTGGCCACTCCCGGTCCTCTGCTGCGCTGAGTTTCTTGGCGAGTCTTGCTTCGCGATATCGCGAGGCTCATCGTTACTCGCAGCGCATAGTTACCAATGACCTGTGAGATGTGACACAGTTTCTCCTGACGTATCGACTCCCAAAAGCACAGGTCAATAGTCGTTGATCCAAGCCTCCGGATGATCGAGAAGCTGTTTGAATTCGGCACGGGTCTCTTGTGCGTTCGGAAAGGCACGGATTGCAAGATCAATTACAAACTGGCCTTGAGGATTCGGTGACCTTAATGGTTTGGCGATTTCTTCGGGCAATCTCTGCATCTCGCTGATCACGTTAACCGTCCAACCGCACATTTTCTCACGGATTGTCGAGAATGCTGAAGGCGGATTTACGGAAGCGAATTCCACTTCCCAATCAAGTAGACCATCACAGGCTTTAGCCAGCCTGTCGACAGCGAGCTTAATCTCGGCGGGGTCGCCCGCTTGTCCCTTGGGTCCCCATGATTTGGGTATCTCTTCAGCCGTGGTTATTTCGATGATATGAAAGAGTCTTTCGATATCTTTGATTCTGTCGCGCGCCCAATCCGTGAACTCGCGTCCTCTCAATGTTCGCGTCGGGTGATAAAGCAGGTCTCTTTGCAGATCATCATAAGCGCGGCGAACACGTGCCAGCCTCGCGCGAAGCAATTCTTCCGTCAGCAAATACTCCCAGAACAGCGGTCGTTCCAAAGCAATTTGCTGCGCCCTCGGACTCTCGCCCAAGAATTCTACCAATGGCTTGAGTTTTCCTTCTTTCTTGCGCTTAATCAGGTCGCTCAAGAAAACCGACAATTGAACCTTAATCGTTTCCGTAATCTCGGCAACCCGGTCAAAAGTAAAAATCCATTTCTGGTCGGCCTTAAGGCTCTTGATGAAAGAGAAAACCTGAGGTGAATCAACATGCGGAGAGAAATCCGCCGACGGGTTCTTTTCCCAAACAGGCAAAAGATCCCATACCACGCGACTAACGAATATGAACGTGTCGATACCGTGTTGGAGTGCCGTTTCGTATTCGACGTTGGTTACGGGACGGCATGTGTCTGGGTCAAGCGAACCGCCTTTCCCGCCAACTATCAAAATGAATACGTCCGTATTCGCTGCAACATTGCGCTTGCAGTTTTCAACCGTCTTAAGATCGGGGAGAATGGGAAACGTGGGAAACTCGCTTAGCAACGGGATGTGACCAAGGTCATGCAAACAATTTCTCAGCTCCTCTCTGACTGGCCCCAGGTCGAAACACGTAGAACTTGCGAAAACCCTAGTTTGGATCATAACGCCCTGTTAGAGCAGTCGATTGACCGGCCTCGGGTTCTTCGAGGTTAACTTCTCCTTCGCCATGCCGTGCAGCGTAGCGAGAATGGGAGCCTTCTTCAATCTAGAACTCCAACCGCCGTTCGCGTGCATGACAGCCAAACCGGGCGTCGGCAACTTCTTGGGTGCGGCGCAGTAGGGACGCGGGGAGATTTGCCGTCAAGCGACAGCCGCCCCGCGGCGGTCGCGCCAATCCGCCCACACCAAGACTTTGGCGGATGGAGCTCGGAATGGTGAACCCATTTGTTCGCTCCTAGCTCTTTGGGTTTAGATACAGCCAGATTGATGCAATAACAATGAAATCACCAATTGTGTGACCGATTATCGCTGCAACCACCGTAAATCGAAAATCGAGACGGGAGACGATTGCCGGAACCGACTCGCCCTCATCCTTCGCCAGATGTGTCCGGAGTGCCGCTGATGCTTCCTTGAGACGCCGCGCGAACTTCACAATGCCCTCAACATTCCCAATCGCAAACATGCTGAATAGCAGTGTAATTGCTCCTTTCATCCAGCAATTACCGTGAATATTTTGCACCTTGTCAGTAACGGTTGCGACAAAGGCCAAGACGGCTAGGCAAGTCCCAAAATAGAAATTCCAGAAAAACTGAAGCCGTTCCTCCAATGCCAAGACGAGGTCGGATAGTGTCTCGTTCATTGTGATTCTTGGGGCGAGCAGTGCTAATGGCGCAAATTCACTTTTCCACCACGCAGATATTCGATACTGAATGGGTTCTCCTTCGCCACGCCGTGCAGTGTAGCGAGAAGGGGAGTCCCCGACAAGCGCAGGGCAAGGGACGCGAGAGATGCTTCGACAAGCTGAGCATGACAACGTTCGGGACTACGGCTCCCCAACTCCCTCTCATTTCCGGAATGCAGGCCCCTGCTATCGGCTCGCCGTGTTGATCATGGAGTCGATGACTTTCTCGCTCACACCGCTGGTCTTGAGATCGATGATCTCCGCCGTGGTAAGGTGATACACCGCGCGCGAGTTGCGGATCTGGCTGAGGATCACTTCGTCACTGATTCCGGATTTGACCAGGGCTTTGACGTCAGCCAACCCCATCGGCTGCCCCTGTTCGCTCGGCTGCACGGACGGTGGACGCTGAGCCTTCGGTGACGGCGTCGAATCTCGGTCCACTGCCGTGGGGGAGAGCGGACGGTCGATTTGTGACGGGCGCAGATTGGTCGCCGTTGATGCAGGCGGAGGCGAGCTCTCCATTACCGTCGGGGGCGAACTATACACGACGGATGGCACTGAATAGTAGTAAACGGGTGGAGCGTAATAGTAGTCGTACGGATAGTAGTACGGCCCATCGTAGTAGGTGAACCCGAACGACCAGGGATACCAGCCGCCATACCAACCCCAGGAGCCGCGGTGATAATATCCACCCCAACCGCCACCGCGATTCCAGCCGTGGCCGAAATGGCCTGAGCCACGTGGGCCGAACGCCAATGCCGTGGTGGAAGCAACCAAAGCCACACTGACGGCGATCACCGCGACGACGAGGAGTTTCTTCGAAGGTTTCATCGTGTGTCCTCCGTAATCATTTGACGGGCCGATTCCGTCATTTGTTCACTACCAAACTGGCATAGGAGGGAATGTTTGGCCAAACTGGGCAATCAGATTCATCAGGAGATAGGCTCCTACGACGCAAGAGACCGCAAATGAGGCGATAATGGCTGCAATTTCAGCCCACTCTTTCATAACTCACCTCCGTCGAAATATAGTCCTGAATCGAGGGAAAAGCGAATCTCAGCGGGGCTTTTGCAGAACCAGCAAGTCAAGCGTCGAAGGGATGTAATCCAGCACCTGAAAACGGGAACCGAACGCTTTCAACACTTCCGCTCGGGTCATAAACACGTCCCAAGATCCGATGAGTTGCGTCGAGAGGGATGCCTTGGGGTCCTTCGCCGTCAGTGTGAAATGCCCCTGTTTCCGGAGCTGTTCCCGGTCCTCCTTCCCGAGCATCCGTTGCTGGTGATACCGACCGAGCACGTCACACAGCAAAAACCCGCCGGGACGCAAGATCCGATACATCTCTTGAATCCACAGGTCGCGGGTTTCCATCGGGATGTGGGTAAACACCGAGGCCGCATAGACCAGATCGACGCACGAGTCCGCCGCAAACTTCAGCGGCGGCGTCAGGTCGTTCACATAGAATTCCACCCCGGGAATGTTCTGCTGGCACCACGCCACGCTTTCCGGGATGACGTCCGTTCCGACGAGGCGAACGCCCTGGAGGCAGCGGAAATGCCGAATCAGCCGGGCGGAGCCGCATCCCAATTCCAGCACCGAACCGAGCGTGCGCAGGTTGAATGAATGCCGCTCCAGCAGTTGCAGCCAGTCGAGGAGTTGGCGATACGCCTTCTCGAAATAGATGTCCGGGTCAAGCTGCCGCGGCGCCTCGGCCTTGTTCAGGACGGCGGTCTTCATGATGATCTCGTCCGGTCCGACCGGACCCGGGTCGGTTTCCACCATGAACCCCCCGACCTTCTCGCCGACGTACCAGTGGAATCGCGCCCGGGCGCGCTTGTGCATCACGGCGTTGCGTCGTGACGACGGCAGGAACACGAGCAACTTGTCAAACAACGAATCCGGAATCTTCACCAGTACCCGGGCCAACGCATTTCGCAGTCGCTTCATGGTAGACCTCTCGAAAACCGTCACGCGGTTGGGGAGCGGTGCTCCCTTCATATCGACGTACTGACGGCCAGCCTCGCGGCGTTCATGGCCGCGCAGTGTAGTGGGAAGGGGAGCCCTCGACAATGCCGAACTGCTCGGCGAATTTGCGGACGTTGCGGATCGGGCGGGCAGCCGCCAGCCGGCGTTTGCCTCCGGCTTGTTCCGGGTGTCAGATCGTTATCGTGCCTTCCAGATAAAGCACCGCTTTGCCGGAGATCGTGACGCGTTGACCGGCGTGGGCGCAGAACAATTCACCTCCGCGCTTCGACACCTGAAACCCATGCAGTTCATTCTTCCCCAGCACGCCGGCCCAATAGGGAATCAGCACGCAATGAGCCGAGCCGGTCACCGGGTCTTCCGGGATGCCGACCCGGGGCGCGAAGAACCGCGAAACGAAATCACTCCGGTCTCCCCGGGCGGTAATGATTGTGCCTCGACATTCCACCCGCTGAAGCTTGCCAAAATCGGGATGGACCTTGCGAACGGCGGTCTCATTGTCCAGTACCACCATCAGATCTTCCGCGGAACCGAATACTTGTTTGGGCGCAACCCCCAGTGCGTCCTCGAGTCCGGCGGGCGGAGTCCGGGCGTAAGCGGGTCTGGCGGGGAAATCCATTTCCAAAAGATCACCGCGCCTGGCGACGACGAGTTCTCCGCTCTGGCGCGTCCGAAACCTGACGGAGTCGGCGGGCCACTGTTTGCAGGCAAACAAGACAAACGCACTCGCCAGGGTCGCGTGCCCGCACAGTGCAACTTCAGTCACGGGAGTAAACCAGCGGAGGTCGAAACCATTGTCTGTCTGGACGAGGAAGGCGGTCTCGGACAAGTTGTTTTCCGCCGCGACCGATTGGAGCCGCTGGTCGTCAATCCACTTGTCCAACAGGCAAACCGCCGCTGGATTGCCCGAGAAAACCTCGGACGTAAAGGCGTCGACTTGGTAGATGGGTATTCTCACAAAAGCCCTCAATTCCTCATCGTGCAGCGCCCCAAATAGAGAGATGCTTCGACAAGCTCAGCATGACAGCGTTCGGGAGCAGTGCTCCCCAACACTCCCGCACTCCAATACTCCGCTACCGCGTCCTCTTTACCGTTGCACTCGCGCGTTGCCTTTCCAGATGCTCCAAATCTGGTCTTCGTCCGCCGGTTGCGCGTAATCAGTCAGCAGCGTCGTCGCCAACGCCCCACTGGCCCAGCCGAACTGGACCCACTTCTCGGGTTCCCATCCCTTGAGAATTGCGTAGAGCATGCCGCCGACGAATCCGTCGCCGCCGCCGATCCGGTCCAGGACGGTGATGTCGCGCGGCTCGACAACGTGCCAGTCCTTGCCCGCCGCCATGATCGCGCCCCACAGGTGATGGTTCGTGTCGACGACTTCGCGCAGGGTCGTGGCGAACGTCGAGGCGTTGGGGAACTTCTTCTTCACGCGTTCGATCATCCCCTTGAAGCCGTCGATCTTGGACGCGAGGCCTTTGCCGCCCGCTTCGGGACCTTCCACGCCGAGGCAAAGCTGGAAGTCTTCCTCGTTGCCGACGAGGATGTCCGACACACTGGCGATCTCGGCGAAGATGGCGGCGAGTTCCTTCTCGCGTCCTTTCCAGAACGACGCGCGGTAGTTCAGGTCGAACGAAATCCGAGTAGAATGTTTCTTCGCCGCCCGCGCGAGTTCCAGGCAAAACTTCCCGGTTTCGGGCGACAACGCGCCGATCAGACCCGACAAGTGGACGATTTGAACGCCTTCCTTGTCGAAGATCCGGTCCAGATCGAAATCCTTCACGTTCAGCGTCCGGCCGACTTCGCCGGCCCGGTCGTTCCACACCCGGGGGCCGCGCGACCCGTAACCGCTGTCGGCGATATTGAACTGATGCCGATATCCCCACGGGCCGCCCTGCGCGACCTCGACGCCTTCGTAGTCCATGTGCCGGCTCTTGAGGTTATCTTTGATGAACTGCGCGATCGGGCTCCCCTTGACGAACGTCGTCAGCACCTTGACCGGCAGACCCAGAAACGACGCCACGCTGGCCACGTTGGTCTCCGCGCTGGTGGCCTGCATCAGCATCGTGCCGGCGCAGTGCACCGGCTGTCCGGCGGGCGGCGTGATCCGAATCCCCATGCTCGACGGCACGATCAGCGCATACTTGCAGTTCTTTTTCAGTTCGATTTTCATGCGATGATCCTCAGACCGTATACGTTTGCGAGGTGGTCGTGCCGCCGTGGCCGGTCCAATTCGTGTGGAAGGCCTGGCCGCGCGGTTTATCCACGCGTTCGTAAGTGTGAGCCCCGAAATAATCACGCAAACCCTGCAACAGGTTCGCCGGCAACCGGTCACTGCGGTAGCCGTCGAAGTACGCCAGGGCCGAACTCAAGCACGGCGTCGGAATGCCCATCTGGGCGGACTTGACGATGACCCGGCGCCAGCCCGCTTGCCGGCTGCTGACGACTTTCTTGAAGAACTTGTCGAGGAGCAGGTTGACGAGGTCCGGATTGCGTTTGAACGCTTTCTTGATTTCGCCGAGGAACACGGAACGGATGATGCAGCCGCCCCGCCACACGAGGGCGATGCCGCCGTAGTTCAGGTTCCACTTGTACGTTTTGGCGGCGGCCCGCATGAGTTGGTAGCCCTGGGCGTAGCTGACGATCTTCGACGCGTACAGCGCGGCCTGGAGATCCTTGACGAACCGCGCTTTGTCGCCGGAGAACGCCTTGACCCTGGGCTTGATTTCTTGGGAAGCGGCGACGCGTTCCTCTTTCAGGGCCGAGAGACAACGGGCGAACACGGCTTCGCCGATCAACGTCAGCGGCATGCCGTCGTCGAGCGCGGCGACGACCGTCCATTTGCCCGTGCCCTTCTGGCCGGCGGCATCGAGGATGATGTCGACCACGGCTTTGCCTTCCTCGTCCTTGTAGCCGAGAACGTCCCGGGTGATCTCGATCAGGTAACTATCGAGTTCGCCCTTGTTCCATTCGGCGAAGACGTCGTGCATCTCTTCGTTGGTCATGCCGAGACCGCGTTTCATCAGGTCGTAGGTCTCGCAAATCATCTGCATGTCGCCATACTCGATCCCGTTGTGGACCATCTTGACGAAATGGCCGGCGCCGTTCTCGCCGATCCAGTCACAGCAGGGTTCGCCCTCGGTCGTCTTGGCGCAGATCGCCTGGAAAATGTTTTTCACATGGGGCCACGCGGCCGGACTGCCGCCCGGCATCAGCGACGGGCCTTTCAACGCGCCTTCCTCGCCGCCCGATACGCCCGTGCCGATGTACAGGAGCCCTTTGCTCTCGACGTACGCCGTGCGCCGAATGGTGTCGGGGAAATGACTGTTGCCGCCGTCGATCAGGATGTCACCCTGTTCGAGCAACGGCAGCAATTGCTCGATCAATTCGTCCACCGCCTTGCCCGCTTTGACGAGCATGAACACCTTGCGCGGCTTCTTCAGCGAGGCGACGAACTCCTCGAGCGTGTGCGCCCCGAAGACCTTCTTGCCCTTGGCGCGACCGTTGACGAAAGCGTCGACCTTCGCGACCGTGCGATTGAACACGGAGATGGGAAATCCTTTGCCTTCGATGTTGAGGGCGACGTTTTCGCCCATGACGGCCAGGCCGATGAGGCCGATATCAGATTGTGGTGTGATCATAGGTGTTGTTTCCTCGGTTGAGCATCTTCCATTTGGCCACCGATTCACACGGATGTATGGGAAGGGAATCCGGGTTCATCGGTGGCTCCATTCGTGAATTACACGCCGCTGAATGCGCTGAAGCCCCCATCGATTGCGATGACCTGGCCGGTGACGAACCCGGACGCTTCGTCGCTGAGCAACCACAACAGCGCGCCGGTCAGATCTTCCGGTTTTCCGTAATGACCCTGCGGGGTGTGCGAAATGATCGTGTTGCCGCGCGCGGTGGGCGAGCCGTCGGACTGCGTCAACAGCGTGCGGTTCTGGTCGGTGAGGAAGAACCCGGGTGCGAGGGCGTTGACGCGCACGCCGACCTTGGAAAAATGAACCGCCAACCACTGGGTGAAATTGCTGACGCTGGCCTTGGCGGCGCTATACGCCGGGATCTTGGTCAACGGCTTGAACGCATTCATCGAGGAGATGTTGACGATGTTGCCGTGCTTCTTCAACACCATGTCCTTGCTGAACACCTGGGTCGGCAGAAACGTGCCGAGGAAGTTCAGGTTGAACACGAACTGGATGCCGTCGACCGTCAGATCGTAGAACGTCACTACGCCGTCCTTCTTCTGGGTAACGTCTTCCAGGGCGAGATGTTCCTTGGAAGTCGTGCCCTTCGGGTGATTGCCGCCCGCGCCGTTGATCAGGATGTCGACGGATCCGAGCGCCGACTTGATCTGCTCGTGCGCCTGTTCGATGCTCGATTTCTCCAGCACGTTGCAGGCGACCGCGCGCGCCGTTCCGCCCGCCTTGGTGATCTCGTCAACGGCTTTTTGGGCCATGTCGGGTTTCAGATCCAACACGGCGACCTTGGCCCCACACTCCGCCAACGCCTTGGCCATCACGCTGCACAGGATCCCGCCACCGCCGGTGACAACAGCCACTTGATTCTTGAGGTTTACACGAAACGGTATTGGCATAGTTCGTCGTCCTTTCCTTTCGGAGCGAAACTCGCAGAACCAACTTTTAGGGAATCCACCCAGGAATTGCAACAGCAGAATTCCTGGACTCGACTTCGCGGCCCGGTGCATTTGTCACGGGAGGCCACCGGCCCGGACACGGCTCGCCACGGTCCATGCATGAATGGTCTGTGCTGGGAATCGCCCCACGCGAAGTCTGCCGCCTTCGACGTGAGGCGTTGTACCGAACGGTTTGGGAACGGAGGTTTGGCGCCAGGAATCTTTTCGAACAACCGTTGGCAACCTTGATCAGTCGACGGGGCAGCCGGCCCTCCAGCCATTACAGGCAATCCGCAGAATGGGGAGCGGCCACGGTATTCCGAACGCGGGCTCGCATTCCTTTCGGGATGTGACGCCGCGGCTGAAGTACCACTCTATGCAAGTATGATGTTCATGCTCGGATGCGCCCTACGGAAGAGGTTCTGGGACAGTTCGCTGTAGGGGCGCCCACGAGCGTCGGAATCCCAAAGGCTGGGGTCACACTCGGCCCAACGAGAGGCCATGGGTCAGGGCCGTACCCCCGTTACAACCCCCGAAGTGCACCGTCCCACGGAAAAGAAGGGAAAAATGAGTGCTGTCAATAACATGTGAAGTTGGCCGCTTGTTGTAACAAGTGATCTGTCCGCTTCTGGTTGTTGTTGGTTGTCGTGCCTTCCCGCCGCCCCTGGGGGGAGAGGGGCGGCGGCGCGGCGCGGTTCAGGCCGCGCGTTTT